>NZ_WHMT01000013.1:0-88233 GCF_009372055.1 Pseudactinotalea sp. HY160
GGCGTGTGGTGTGGTCGCGGTGAAGGTCCATTCCCGGCGCCAGCAGCGGCTGCGTGATCTGCCGATCGCGGGTGCGGTCGAGGTGTGGTGGGCCAAGCGGCGCTGGTTCTGCCGGGAAGAGCTGTGCCGGCGTGGCACGTTCGCCGAGTCCACCATCCAGGTCCCCAGGTTCGCGCGGTCCACTACGCGGCTGAAGAATCAGGTCGTGGCCGCGGTGGTCGACTCCGGTCGAGCCGCCAGCGAAGTTGCCCGCGCTCACGGGATCTCATGGTGGCTGGTCCAATCGGCACTGGCTGCCGCGGCGCTCGTCCTACCCGCCGCCGACGATCTGGTCGTGACGCGCTTGGGCATCGATGAGCACCGGTACCGGTCCGTACGGTTCTTCCGTGACGAGCACGGGACCTGGCGCCGGTTCGAGCCGTGGATGACGACCCTGGTCGACCTGGCCACCGGACAGGTCCTGGGCATCGTCGACGGCCGCGACAGCACGGGCGTGGGCGCCTGGCTCAGCGCCCGCCCACAATCATGGCGGGACCGCATCGAGGTCGTCGCGATCGACCCGTCGGCCGCGTTCCGTAAGGCCCTGCGCGAGCACCTGCCCCGCGCCGCGGTCTCGGTCGACAAGTTCCACCTCGTCAAACTCGCCAACGACACGCTCACCAAGGTCCGCCAGCGCCTGGCCCGCGACCAGCACGGCCGCCGAGGGCGCAAGAGCGACGCGGCCTGGGCGCACCGGATGCTGCTGCTCCGCGGAGCCGACACGCTGTCCCCACGTGGCTGGGCCAGGCTGGAGAAGGTCTTCACCGACGATGACCCCACAGACGAGCTCTCCGCCGCGTGGGGCGTCAAGGAGCAGCTCCGCCGCCTCCTCGGCGCCGACACCCTCGCCCAGGCGTGGCGAGAGCGGATGAGACTGGGTCACTACGTCCAGACCGCGAACATGCCCGAGACCGACCGCCTCTACGAGACCATCCTCACCTGGTGGGACGCCATCGAAGTCCTCATCATCACCGGCGCCACGACCGCGAAAGTCGAAGCCGCGAACACCACGATCAAGAACATCAAGCGCACCGGCCGCGGATTCAGGAACTCCGCCAACTACCAGGCCCGTATACTCCTGGCCAGCGCCGCTCGAGCAGCAGCGCGAACACCAATCACAGCAGGCCTTTCACCACGAACCGCGTAGAGCCACGTTGCTCGTGTGCCCGATTCCCCAAGTCTCAGTTTGATGCCCATCCCTCCCTTGACTGCAACGGCCTCGGGGAGCATCTGCGCTACGACGAGCGTGCACAGCATGACCCGAGCCCGGGCCACCGGTATCACCAGCCCTTCCGCAACCTCGGCCAGTCGCTCATTGAGCTGCGTGATATTCCGCGGCGGACTCGCGCCTGCCATTCCACCCTCCCTTCAATTCATGTGCTTCCGTGGCACTGATCAGGCCTCGTAGCTCCGCCTCGTCGAGCAGTGCCCGCCAGCGCTCGTGCGGCATCCGAGGACGGAGATCCTCGAGTGCCCGCCGAACTGTCGTCGCGGGAATGCCGTCATACCTCGTGATGTCCGCGTCGGGCACGTCGACACGAGACTCGAGCGCCATCCATTCGGGGAGTGCCCGCCGGACGCGACGGCGCGTCCCCACCCGAATCCTCTTCGGATTGAACTGGCCGATGCCCAGGAGGTCGAACACGGACTCACGCTGAAGGAATGCCCCCGCGCCTCCAAGCGCCACAGCCACGGCAGGCTCCGTCAGTCGCGACGTGGGCGCTCCCCGATGCACATAGACCCCGTGACCGTAGCGGCGAAGCGCACCACGGGAGGCGAGCTTGCGCACCTCCACCGGCGGCACCCCGGCGTCGTCGGCGGACGCAACGGTCACCACGCCGTGGTGGGATACGGCGACCTCCCACAGATCACGCCGATACGTCAACGCGCCACCTCCACGTCAATACCGTACCAGTTCTAGTACGGTATTGACTACGGCAGGCAATCTCGACTGTTCCCCAACACCCACACACCCCGGTCCACCACGCGGAGCGGCCGCGGCGCGCTCGACGATCCTCGTGACCACGGCGCTCTCGATCGGCGTCGTGACGGCCATCGCGGCCCTCCTCGGCTGAGGCGGACCGACCCCGTCGTCGCAGGCCCAAGACATGTGACGGCCCGGGCACCGCCCTCCCCATGCGGGCGCCACCCGGGCCGGACGTACGCTATGCGCGGTTCCTGGCGCGCGTGACGAGCGACATGATCACCGAGATCACCAGCAGGATGATGCCCAGCCAGATCAGGAACTTCGCGGCCGCGATGAAGACGCCGAGCAGCGCGAGCACGATGCCGACGATGATGAGTGTGAGCCACATGATCGGTCCTCCTCCATTCGTCCCGCGGGCGCTGGTCGCACCGGTCGGGGCCGTGTCTGTGACGCTACCGACGCGCACCGACCGCCGCACCACCCCCTCGCAATCTGATCTCGAAGCCACCGCGGACCCCGTGCGAGCGGCACCCCGGGAGAGCCGCGATGCCCGATCCGGCGCAGCTCGCCCGGCCTGCACGGGAGCCCGCAGGCCACCCACGTCACTGCGCCAGGCGCCTCCGCACCGGCAGGCGGGAGCGGCTCAGCAACCAGCCGCCGGCGACGGCGAGCAGCGGCAGCCCGATGGCCAGCGCGCCGACATGGGGCCACGGCACGATCGTCTCCCAGAGGTAGCCGGTGAACCGGTCCGTCTGCTGCCATCGGCCGATCACGAAGGCGAGCAGGAGCCCGGTGCTCACGCCCGCGAGTGTGCCGACGATCGCGACCACCCCGGCCTGGGCGCTCGTGATCCGCCGGCGAACCCGCGGGCTCGCGCCCACGGCCGAGAGCGTGGCGAGGTCGGCGCGGGAGTCGGTCACGGCCAGCCCCACGCTCAGCCCGGTCGCGAGCAGCGCCACCACGAGGGCGGCACCGACGATGATGGCTGCCAGGTCCGCGTCGCTGCGCTTGCCGCCCATCTCCCCCTCATAGGTCAGCCGCACGTTCGCATCGATATCGGACAGGTCCCGGTTGAGCGAGTCCACATCGGCCTGGTCGAGGTCCACACCGGTCACCACGGCTCCGGCGGTACGGATGCCGAACAGCGGATCGCCCGCATCGGTACCGCCCGGGTCGGCATCCCCTGCCCGCTCGCCGCGATCGGCCAGGGCGACCTGGGCCGCACCCTCGAGATCCTCGGCGAGGGGCGGCGGCACCACGAGGTCGTATGCCTGCGAGGCCCACTCCACGAGGTGTCCACGAGCGGTCACCTCCGCCGTGGCCGGCTGGTAGTCGTCGTCCATGACCGTGAGGTGCACCCGTCCGTCGGGCCAGATCGCCTCCGGGTCGTTGACCACCACCTCCCCGCGCGAGAGCGCGTCGGCGGCCGCCGCGGCCCCGTCGAGCCCGAGCGCGCCGACCATCGAGCCGTCGTCCACGAGGGCGCCGGATCCCCAGGTGAAGCCGGCCGACGCGGACGGCACGACCCGGCACCGTTCGTCGGTGGCGTCCTCCGAGTACTCCTGATCCTCCGGGCACACCGTGGCCGGATCGGGCAGCGCCGCCGCCGACCAGGAGGAGTTCGGTCCCGTGTGAGTCGTCGACTCGAGCAGGCGCACCGGGACCATCCGGGCCTGCGGGAGTACGCCGCCGATCGCGCGTTCGACCCGGTCGTACTGTTCCACCAGGCCCTCGGCGTCCTGATCCCACGTGCTCAGGCTGACCAGTCCCACCTGGTCCGCGGCCACCGGGCGCCAGATCGCCTCCTGCACCCGGGCATCGCTCGCGATCCACACGAGCCCCACGGTCGCCGCGGCCACGGCTGCCAACACGGCCGCCACCGCGGGGGCCGTCCGGCTGCGGTGCCGACGGGCATCACGCAGCGCGAACCGGGCGGGCAGGCGCATCATCGGAGCGAGCCGGCCGACCAGTTCCACGAGCATCCCCGCGGCCATGACGAGCCCGATCTCCATCACGATCACGCCGACGGCGAGCAGCACCGGTTCGCTCACGGTTGCCGCCACCACCCCCATCGCCACGCCAGCGCCCGCCAGGCTCAGCCCCGTCCAGGCAACCCGCCTACGGGCCGGTACGTCACCGCGGCGCCCCGCGAGCGCCATCACCACGTCGGCCGACGCGGCGCTCCGGGCCGGGAACCACGCCGCGGCCAACCCCAGCAGCAACGCGATCGCGGCGATGCCGGCCGGCTCGAGCACCGGGATCACGAGGTTCGGCAACGGATAGGTCGAGCCCTGCCGAGTCAGGAACCAGACCACCGTTCCCGCGCTGCCGACCGCCAGGCCGACCACGCCCGCGATCACGCCGGCCACGAGTCCCGAGGCGAGCACGATCCGGCGCACATCGCCCGGTGCCCCGCCCGAGGCCGCCACCAGTGCCAGCATGCGGGCGTTGCGCTTGGCGCCCACGGCGAACGCGGGCCCCACGAGCAACACGATCTCCAGCAGCCCCAGCGCGACCACGGCCGCGATCACCCCGACCACCCGGGCCGTGTCCCCGGAGTCGCCGTAAGAAGCAGCCGGAACCTGCTCCGGCGGCGGCGGATCCTCGTACACGGCCCGACTCGCCACCACCATCCCGATGGCATTGAGGTTCTGCACGTCGCCCCACGTCACCGGCGCATCCCCGACGACGAACCAGATCGGCTCGCTCCCACCCACCGTGGACGCGCCGACGAGGCCGGCCACGGGTGAGCTCGAGTCGCCGATGCCGACCACCTCGACCTCCACCGAGTCGAGTTCCACGCGGTCGCCGATTCCCACGCCGAGCCGGTCGGCGATCTGGCGCCGCAGCACGATCTGTCCGGTCCCCGGCCCGGCGTGCCCCTCGACCTCGCCGAGGAGCCCGGGCACGGACGCGGCGTCGAGCACGAGGAACTCGGCCGAGCGTACGAGGGCCCGCCCACTACGGATGGGCAGGCCGACCCGCCCGGCCGGGGTGACGTCGTCCCCACGCGGCAGCAGCGACGCGAGGTCGCCCGGGTCCACCGCGCCGAGGTCGGCGGCCGAGCTGTCGCAGCCGTCGGTGCCCAACGGATCCTGCTCGATCGGCGCGCGCACGTCGCCACAGCCCACGCTCAGCCGGGCCTGGGCGCTCGAGCCCATCTGCCAGGAGATCCGGGTCTCGGTAGTCGGCGTGCTCGTGCGGATCCCGCCCACGACGAACGCGCCCGCGGCGACCGGGAGCATCATGAGCAGCACGACGAGCGCGGTGCGGCCCTTGCTGCGCAGCGCGTCCCGGCGGGCGATCCGCAGTGCCACCCGCCAGCGCGCGAGCCGGGCCGTCATCGCGGTCTGCTCCCGGTCAACAGCTGCCCCGGATCGTCGGCATCGGTGGCGTCGACGATCACGCCGTCACGGAGGAACACGGTGCGATCGGCCCAGGCGGCGAACCGCGGCTCGTGAGTCACCAGCAGCCCGGCCGCGCCGGCGTCGACGCGGGCGCGCACGACCCGCATGACCGCCTCCCCGGTGGCGGAGTCGAGCGCCCCGGTCGGTTCGTCGGCGAGGATGAGCCGGCGCGGGCCCACCAGTGCCCGGGCGATCGCGACCCGCTGCTGCTGCCCGCCCGAGAGCTCGTCCGGGAAGCGGTCGGCCAGCTCGGCCAGGCCGACGTCGGCGAGGGAGTCCAGCGCCTCGCGGCGGGCCCGACGCACGCGCAGACCGTCGAGCTCGCGGGGCAGGGCGACGTTCTCGGCGGCGGTGAGGGCGGGGATGAGGTTGAAGTCCTGGAACACGTAGCCGATTCGCCGCCGCCGCAGCGCGGCCCGCCCCTTCGCGTCCAGGCCGGAGAGGACGTCCCGGGTCACGCGCACGCTGCCGGCGGTGGGACTGTCGAGCCCGCCGGCGAGGTTGAGCAGTGTGGACTTGCCCGAGCCCGAGGGCCCCATGACGGCCACGAGCTCGCCCATGCGCACGGTCAGGCTCACGCCGTCGAGGGCGCGCACCTCCTGGGCGCCGTGCCCGTGCACGCGCACGAGGTCGGTCAGGGTGAGCACGATCGGTTCGGCCGGGGCGGTCATCGATTCGTCGCCTTCCGGTCGGGGGTGTTCGTCGCCTTCGGCGCCGGCGTATGGACGACGCGTGGCCGGCTCGCGGCCCGTTCGGCGCGGGATTCGATGTGGTCGAGCCAGCGGAGTTCGGCCTCCGCGGTGAAGACGTGATGGTCGAGCACGAGCGACCAGGCCAGGTCCGGGTCGCTGTCGGGATCGGTTCGGGCGACCAGTCTCGTCAGGTCCCGCAGTGCGCGCATGGTCTCGGAGCGTTGCCGTTGCACCACCTCACGGACGTCGACCCCGGGCATCGTGACGGCGAGCGAGATCTTGATCACGAGTTCGTCGCGCTCGGGCGTGCCGCGGTTCACGGGGGTGTGCCACCACTCGGCTGCGGCCGAGCGACCGGCCCGGGTGAGCGTGTATTGCTCGACCTCCGGTTCGCCGGGCGCGCCGTGGCCCGCATTCGCACCTGTGGCCGGGGCGGCGCCGGTATCGGCAGCGGGGCCCGCATCGGCGCCGCCCGGCGGTTCGGCGGCGACCCGGGTGATGAGCCCATCGCGTTCGAGCCGCTGCGCCGTGGTGTACACCTGCCCGATGTTGAGCGGCCAGGTGCCGCCCGTGCGGGCCTCGAACTCCCGGCGCAGCCGAGCCACGCCCATGGGCTGCACGCTCAGCAGCGCGAGGATTCCCTGCTTGACCGACATCTCGCCTCCGGCTCACTTACTCGGTAACCGATCGGGTCGACCCTAGCAGTTACTCGGTAACCTCGGGAGCGGACGGCGCCGATTCCGCCGACGGGCCGGATCGGGGTCACCAGGTCGCCCGGAACCTGCCCACTGGCCGAGGTGGCGGGCGCTACCCTGGCCGGAGCCGCGCGAGGAAGGTCACGATGTCTCATCTGCAGCCGCCGAACGAGCCGAACGACCCGAATGGCGGGGACGGCGCCGCCCGGCGCGGGAGGTCCGGCTCGCCGGAGCCCGACACGCCCGGGCAGCCGGGCACCTCCGCGCCGCCCGAGCATCGCGCCTCGGCCCGCCGGGGCGCCGCGTGGGCTCGCGTGGTCATCCCCGCGCTCGTCATCGTCGCCTGGCTCGTCGGCGCCGCGATCGGCGGGCCCTATTTCGGCAAGGTGAGTGAGGTCTCCTCGAACGACTCCACCGCGTACCTGCCCACGAGCGCCGAGGCCACCCAGGTGCAGAACCGCCTGCCCGAGTTCCTCGGCGACGACGCGATCCCGGCCGTCGTCGTCATCACGGGCGAGCAGAAGCTCACCGAGGAGCAGCTGCACACGCTCGCCGACCTGGCGACCGGACTGGGCGACCTGCCCGAGGTGAGTGGCGCCGTCTCCCCGCCGATCCCCTCCGAGGACGGGCGCGCCGTCGAGATCTTCGTCCCCCTCGATGCGGATGCGGACGTCGACGCCGCGGTCGAGGCGCTGCGCTCCGAGCTGGCGAGCACGCTTCCCGCCGACCTGACGAGCTACGTCACGGGCCCGGCCGGATTCCTGGGCGACCTGGTCGAGGCGTTCGGCGGCATCGACACGCTCCTGCTGCTCGTGGCGATCGCGGCGGTGTTCGTCATCCTCGTGATCGTCTACCGGTCCCCGCTGCTGCCGCTCATCGTGCTGTCGACGAGCCTGTTCGCGCTGTGCGTCGCGCTCCTGACCGTGTGGTGGCTCGCGAAGGCCGGCGTCGTGCTGCTCAGCGGCCAGACCCAGGGCATCCTGTTCATCCTCGTGATCGGCGCGGCCACGGACTACTCGCTGCTGTACGTCTCGCGCTACCGGGAGGCGCTGCGCGATCACCACCGCCGGTGGGAGGCCACGCGCGAGGCCTGGCGCGGCTCCGTCGGGGCGATCACGGCCTCCGGCAGCACGGTCATCGCCGGGCTGCTGTGCCTGCTGCTGAGCGAGCTCGCCTCGAACCGGGATCTGGGCCCGATCGCCGCGATCGGCATCGTGTTCGCGATGCTCGCCGCGCTCACGTTCCTGCCCGCGCTGCTCATGGCCTGCGGCCGGACCGCGTTCTGGCCGCGCCGCCCCCACGTACTCGCCGCGGGGGCCGCAGGCGAGCAGAGCGACGCGCATCTGCCCACCAAGGGGGTGTGGGCACGCCTCCCGGCGTTCGTGCAGCGGCGGCACCGGCCGGTGTGGATCACGGTGGTCGTGCTCCTGCTCGGGGCGTGCGTGGGCCTGGGCCAGCTCAAGGCCGAGGGCGTGCCGCAGAGCGACCTCGTGCTCGGCGCCTCCGAGGCCCGTGCCGGGCAGGAGGCGCTGGCCGAGCACTTCCCCGGCGGCTCGGGCAGCCCCGTCTACGTCATCACCTCCGCCGACGACCTGCAGGAGGTGGCAGGGGTGTTGCTCACCGGCGACGACATCGGGGCGGTCTCGGTGGCGGCCGCCGAATCGCCGAGCGGTTCCGCTCCGGTGACCACGGACGGCGTCCAACCGGCCGGGCCTCCCGGCTCCCCCGCCCCGGACCCGACCGTCTCGCACGGCGACGTGCTGCTGCAGGCCACGCTCACCGTGGCTGCAGACTCCGCGGCCGCCGGCGACGTGGTCCGCGACCTGCGGGCCGAGCTGGGCGATCGGGCCCAGATCGGCGGCGTGAGCGCCACCGACGTGGACTCCAACGACGCCTCGATCCGCGACCGCACGCTCATCATCCCGATCGTGCTCGTGGTGATCCTGGGCATCCTCATGCTGCTGCTGCGTTCCGTGGTGGCCCCGCTCATGCTCATCGGCACCGTGGTGCTCTCCTTCGGCGCCACGCTGGGCATCGCGGCGCTCGTGTTCAACCACGTGTTCCACATGCCCGGCGCCGATCCGGCCGTGCCGCTGTTCGGGTTCGTGTTCCTCGTGGCGCTCGGGATCGACTACAACATCTTCCTCATGACCCGGGTGCGGGAGGAGTCGGTGCGCCACGGCACCCACGCCGGCATCGGCCGCGGGCTGGCGATCACCGGCGGGGTCATCACCTCCGCGGGCCTCGTGCTCGCGGCCACGTTCGCGGCGCTCTCGGTGATCCCGATCCTGTTCCTCGTCCAGATCGCGTTCATCGTGGCCTTCGGGGTCCTCCTCGACACGCTCCTCGTGCGCTCGATCCTCGTGCCCGCCCTCGGGCACCAATTCGGCCGGCACCTGTGGTGGCCCTCGAAGAAGATCACGGACTAGGGACGGCGCCCGGTCGCCTCGTGCACACGGGCCGCACCTGGGTGCGTCCAGCCCGCCAGGGCGTGTCCACCGCACCCAGGTCCCCGCGCTGCGGCCGAGCCTCGGCCCTAGGGCGGAGTCAGTTCGCGGGTTCGGTGGGCAGCTCGCCCAGCAGGTCGACTGCTCCCCAGCCGAGATCGTCGGCCAGAAAGTAGGCGAATCCACCGACCGTGAACGTGTAGTCCCGACCGAGCTCGAAGCCGGCTGCCAGGGCGTCCTGCTCCTCCTTGCTCACGTGCGGCTTGGCGGCGATCGTGGGGCAGTTCGAGCTGTAGATGCTCAGCCCCTGGCTCGTGCGCCTCCCGCTGTTGCGCCAGGAGTCGACGGCCGTGACAGTGCACGTGATGTCCTTCATGGTGAGCCGATCCGCCGTCCACGTGGCCCCCCAAAGCAGCAACCCGACCGGCCCCAGCGCCAGGAAGCCAACGGCGACTATGACCAGGATCCTGCTCCTGAGTGACAGTCCCTCGCGCCGCGGGAGGGCGCGCGGCCGCTCTTCTCGTCGGTGCTTCACCATGATCGCGGCATACGGAACGCCGCACCCTCCTCGTGTCGTGTCGCCCGGCGGGACCGGTGCCTCGGCCGCGTTGATTTTACTCGACAGACACCGAGGTCAGGCACTCGACCCCCGTGAAGCCCGCCTCTGCCGATCGGCCGGCGCGGCCCGCGGTGGGCGACCGGACATCCGACGCTCGCAGGCTGCTCTCACACGATTGTTGGAGTAGACCGTGAGAAGAGCGTGCCATCCGGCTGCGCTATTCCTTCATGAGGCCTGCGGGACCACCCGACGGTATCCACACCAGGAGTGAACTTGCGGATTCTGCCGAGGCCCGCGCGGATGAGATCCAGTCGGCACCGTGATGAGATGCACCGTCCCCGAGTCGGCGTGAAGCGACGGCACAGTGCCGTACCCGCCGAAAATGCATGCACGCGTGCCAGACGGGAGGCTCTGCCCTGCAGGTTCGTGCCCTTCGACAAGGCCCTCAGCGTGTCCGACGAATCGCGGTACCGGGAAAGGCCGTCAGCGGTAGACCTCCCGACGGTGACCGAGACGAAGCACGAGGACGACAACCTCCTCGTCGATCACGTCGTATACAACCCGGTAGTCGCCCACACGGATGCGCAGCTCGCCGTTGCCGCCCCTCAACTGCAGACAGCCGGGCGGACGAGGCTCATCGGCAAGCGCATCGATGGCGCGCAGGATGCGGCGAGCGACCTCGCCGTCGACCCTTCGCAGCGACTTCAGAGCAGATCGCGCGTACGTGATCTGCAGGAGCGTCAGAGTCCGAACTCCGCCATGACCTCGGCGTGGGAGATGCGAGACTCCTTGCGAGCTTCGGCGGCGGCGCTGATGTCAGCCTGATCCTCGAGCGCCGCTATCGCACGGTCGAAGAACTCAGGGGAAACGACGACGGCGCGACGCCGGGCACCGCGCGAGGTGATCTCGACGGGACCGCGCTGGGCAGCGGCGATATAGTCGCTCTGCCTATTGCGAAACTGCGAGAGAGTCACGGAATTCATGTCCTAAGTGTACAACTTGTACACAACGCGTCCAAGCACTCGGAACGCAGCAGCCTCGGGCATTATAGCGCAGACCGGAACTGCGCCGCGTTGCGGCGGGGAGGCGACTCTCCAACAGCGGACGCCGTGATCGCGACCAGCCCGGTGCCGGGCGCGCGAGTGACCAGGATGCCCAGGTCACTGCCCGGACTACCTGTGCCACGAGCCGCGGAGCCGAATGCGCGGAGGTTGCGTAGGCCCGGGCGACCGGCGAGGCTCACCAGGATGCGCCGACGCCCCGCCGCATCGCACGGGCCCCACGACTCACCGATCGAGGCGGAAACACCCTCCCGGTCGGATGCCGATCGACGCCCCACGCCACCTTCTACGGATCGGCAATGAAACGCGCCGACTCCTACTCTCACGCGAATGTGAGAGTAGATCGTTAGAGTAGCCGCCGGCGGGACGACGATGGGCGGGACCCTCCGAAGGATCCCGCCCATCGCGGTTCGTGCGGGCCGGGCCCGCTCTGGCCGAACTAGCCGGCGTTCACGCCGAGCTGGCGGCGACGCGTCACCAGGATGGCGGCACCGACGAGGAGCAGCAGCGCCGAGGCTGCGGCGACTCCGCCGACGTCGCTACCGGTCTCGGGCAGGCTGCCCGAACCGCCGTCGCCGGCGGCCGCATCGTCGGACGCACCGGACTCACCGGACTCACCGGACTCGCCGGACGTGTCCTGGTCGCCCCCGTCGGTGTCGGGCGCGGTGAACGTGTGGGTCCACTCGGCGGTCGCGCCGTCGGCGAGCACGAAGCCCTCGAGGGCACGAGCCGTGACGGTCACGCTGCCCTCACCGGCGTGGACGCCGGCCTCGACGACCGTGCCGTCCACGAGGTACTCCACGCCCTCGGACGCGGGGATGGTGAAGGTCGCGTCGTCGTCGGAGAAGGTGACCTCCGCGGGCGTCACGGCGGTCGGCGCGTAGGCGTCGAGCCCGGTGAGGTACTCGTACCCCTCGGTCACGAAGCTCTCGCCGTCGGCCGCGACGTCGTACTCCATGATGTAGTACTCGACCGCGGTGTCCTGCGCGGCGGCGAGGATCGCCTGCAGGTTGTTGTCGCCGTCACCGAGGTTGGTGAACGACGGGCGGTCCGCGATGCCGAGGCCGTCGCCGTCCTTGATGTGCAGCATCGAGACCCGGTCGCCGTACTCGCGCAGCAGCGCCGGAACGTCCATGCGGCCGTGGGTGGCCCAGGCGACGTCGACCTCGAAGGTCACGTACTCGGGGTTGGTCTCGCGCACGAGGATCTCCCAGGCGGAGAGCAGCTCGCCCTCGTGCACGTACTTCGTGAGCATCTCGCCGGCGTGGTTGTGGCCGAAGAACTTGCCCACCCCCGCGTCGACGGAGCGCTTGCCGAGCCGGTCCATCGTGGCGGCGGTCGCGAGCGTGTTCTCGTAGGTGTCGACGCCGGGGGCGGCGAAGCCGCCCGAGCCCACGTACTCCTGGCCGACGGTCTTGACGTACTCGAGGGTCTCGTCGAAGGTGTCCTCGTCCGTGTTGTAGTGGGAGGACGGGACGTGCAGGCCGAGCTCATCGGTCATGGCCCGGAACTCTTCGGCCGTGTAGTCGGAGAAGTTCCCGCCGAAGGGCTCGATGTTCTTGATGCCGATGTCGGCGAGCGTGCCGAGCACCGGTTCGAGTCCGTCCTCGCCCACCCAGGGGATGAGGGAGAACAGCTGCACGCCGACCTTGTCGGCCGGGACCGTCACGCGGTCGGCCGAGTCGAGGGTGAAGGTGTGCGACCACGCGGCGGCGCTCCCCTCGGTGAGGGTGTAACCGTCGAGGGTGCGGGCCGTGATCGTCACGTCGCCCTTGCCGGCGTAGTAGCCGGGCTCGAGCACCTGACCGTCGAGCACGTACTCGACTCCCTGGACCGAGGGCACCAGGTAGGTGGCGTCCGCGTCGGAGAACGTGACGTCCTCCGTGGTGGCGGGGATGTACGGCGGGGTGATGCCCGTGAGGTACTCGAAACCGTTGGTCACGAAGCTGTTGCCGTCGGCGGCCCGGTCGTACTCCATGATGTAGTACTCGATGTTGCCGTCCGCGGCGGCCGCGAGGATCTCCTGGAGCTTGTTCTCACCGTCGCCGAGGTTGGTGAAGGTGGGGCGATCGGCGGTACCCAGCCCGTCGCCGTCCTTGATGTGGAGCAGTTCGACGCGGTCGCTGTACTTGCGCAGCAGGGCGGGCACGTCGACGTTCGCGTGCGCGGCCCAGGCGACGTCGACCTCGAAGGTGACGTACTTGGGGTCGGTCTCCGCGACGAGGATCTCCCACGCCATGAGGTCTTCACCGTTGTGCTCGTACGTCTTGAGTAGCTCGGAGGTGTGGTTGTGGCCGAAGAACTTGCCCGTGCCCGCCTCGACGGACCTCTTGCCGAGCCGGTTCATCGCCTCGGCGGTCGCGAGCGTGTTCGCGTAGGTGTCGATGCCCGGGTCGGGGAAGCCGCCCGAGCCCACGTACTCCTGACCGATGGTCTTGACGTACTCGAGCGTGGTGTCGAAGGTGTCCTCGTCCACGTTGTAGTGGGACGACGACACGTTGAGGTCGTACTTGTCGGCGAGCGCCTTGAACTCCTCGGCCGTGAGGTCCGAGAAGTTGCCGCCGTACGGTTCGATGTTCTGGATGCCGACCTCCTGGAGGCGCTGGAACACGGCTTCGAGGCCGACGTCCTCCACCCAGGGGATGAGCGAGTACAGCTGGACGCCGACCTGGTCGGCCGGCACGGTCACGTTCGCCGCGTCCGCCGTGTCGGCGAGGGCTCCGCTCACACCGAGCGGGAGCACGAGCGCGCCGGCGAACAGCGCACCCACCCCCCGGGCCGACCAACGGGCCCGTCGCTTGCTAGCTACCACATTTCCTCCTTGAAACTCTGCACGTGGCCCGCGTTCACCGGCAACGGGTGTTGCCGCGAGGCGGGCCCTCATCGAGTGCTCCACCCCGACCGCCCCCGACCTCACTGCTCGGGGCGCCCGAGTGGCGCTCACCACAGACTATCGGAACTTTCGTATAGGTCAAGATAAAAGTAGTCCACAGGATGTGGATTAGCGTGGCAGGTCGTTGACACATCAGTGCGACGCGCGGGGCCGCGCGCGTGCGGCCTCGCGGCACGGGGCGTGGCAGCGCGGCAGCGCCGGGCCCGCGCATCCCGGGTGCGCGGGCCCGGCCGGGTCATCGACCGGCACTACGTGCGGACGACGAACCTCACCACCCCGGACGCCTCCCGCCCGCGGTCACCCCATTGCGTATGTTCCCGCGGCTCAGCGCCGATCAAGCCGGTAGAGGAAGGCGGCCGTGGCCTCGCGGGAGATCTTGCCCCGGGGCCGGAACGTGCCGTCGTCGTAGCCCGTGGTGATCCCCTGATCGGCGAGCCACGCGATCTCCTTGCCGAAGACATAGCCGGTGGGAACGTCGCTGAAGTCGGACGGGCCGGGCCGATAGCCGCTCACGTCCTCGAACCGGTAGAGGAACGCCGCCATCGCCTCGCGCGAGATCTGGTTACGCGGCCGGAACGTGCCGTCGTCGTAGCCGGTGGTGATCCCCTGGGCGAGCAGCCAGGTGATCTCCTTGTAGAAGGGTGCGGTCGTGGGCAGGTCGCTGAAGGGTGACCTGGCGGGGGCCCTGAAGGCCGGAGCACCGGCGTACCGGTACAGGAATGCCGCCATGGCCTCGCGGGAGATCTTGTTGCGCGGCCGGAACGTGCCGTCGTCGTACCCGGTCGTGATGTCCTGACCCAGAAGCCACGAGATCTCCACGCCGAAGACGTAGTCGGCGGGAACATCGCGGAACGTCGCGAACGTCGCGAGCTGGTCGAGTGTGCCGTTGAACTGATCCTGATCGAGGGGGACGTCGGTGTACTGCCAGAACGTGTGGTTCGCCCAACCGCCCGGCAGGGTGCCGACCGAACTCGACCAGCGCGCCACCCACAGCGGGTTCGTCTCGCTGAAGGCCGTGCTGTTGCCCGTGCACTGGCCCCACCAATCGAGGTTCGTGTAGATCACGGCCTCCCGGCCCGTCCGGCGCTTGTACTCGGTCACGAAGTCCCGGACCCACCGCACCATCTGCGATGGGCTCAGGTCGTAACACTTGTCGGCGCCCGCGACCGGGTTGTACTCGATATCGAGCACGCCGGGCAGGGTCCTGCCGTCCGGTGACCAGTTGCCGCCGTTGGCGACGAAGTAGGCGGCCTGCTCCTTGGCGCCGGCGTCGATGTCCGGTCGTCCGAAGTGATAGCTGCCCCGGAACATTCCGATGTCGTAGGAGCCGTTGTACTGCTGGCCGAAGTAGGGGTTCCGGTACGCGACGCCCTCGGTCGCCTTGACGTACGCGAAGCGCTTGCCCTGGTTCCACTGGCCGCGCCAGTCCACGTTCCGCTGCCAGCTGGAGACGTCGATGCCCGGCACCCCCGGTGGGGCGGGCACCGCAGCGGGCGCCGCCCGGCCGGCCAATGCCCGAGGCTGCGCGGTCTGTTCGGCCCGCAGCGACCAGCCCATGTACGCCTCGCCGTCGTCGAGGTCGGGGCGGTCGTGCTCCTCGGAGTGCACGCCGGGGGTCTCATCCACGGGGGCCGTCTCGGCCACGGCCCCGGTCGCAGTCAGGAGACCGGCCAGTACGGTCGCCCCGAGCGTGTACACAGAACGCCTCATACGTCACATCTTTCGTCCAATGCGGGCTCAGCCGCGCTTGTGTTCGAGCTATTCGACTCCGGCACGTCAGGTTCGTGTCGGGTCACTCTCCGGCCGCCGGCCGCATGACCTGCAAGCGTGCCCCGGGCGTCGTCGTCATGACAAGGGTAGGCGTGATCACCTCCCGGAGTTGCATCGCACTGACGTGGACGTTCCTGCGGGTGCCGGCCTCGTCCAGAGCCGCCAGATGCGCGACCCGTCCCGGCTCCAGCCACGCCGTCTCCACCCTGACCCGGTATTCCCTCGGCCCGATCCGGCGCACGAGGTGGCGGCGTGCTGGTACTCCGGCGGCCTTGACCGTGACGAAGACGATGTCGAATTCGGTTCGTCGAGCGTGCAGCAGCAGGTCGAGACTCGCGTCCTCGTTCACCGCGACGTGTGCCGAGACCTCCCGGGCGGGTGCACGCAGCTGCACTCCGGCGGTGCGTGTCCACGCCAGTTCGAGGGCCCTCGAGGTTCCCGGGATCATGGAACCGTTGAGAGCCGCGCCACTGCCCTGCTCGCTGCGGCGGCTGAGCGTCCCGGACCGCGTGAGTGCGCCCCAGGTCAGGTCGACCTCGACCCGCGCCGACCGCGCCGGCGCGCCGGGATGGTCGCGGTGCAGTGCGCCGACGTCGATCGGGATGCGCATCACGTACCACGCCGCGACCCCGAAGGGGCGCGGGAGTTCCTCGGTCCGCTCGAGCCGTCCCGTGTGGTCCAGCGGCATTCTGGTGCCGTCGGCGAAGGCGAGGACGACGCTCGCACCGGCGCGATCCGGGGGTATCGCCTGGCTGATCCCGACGCGTGCGTGGACGACCAGCACGCATGGATCCTCCCAGGCGTGCCCGTCGAATAGTGCGACGAGTCGCTGCTCGTTCGTGGAGACGACGCACAGGTCGGCCGGTAGGTCGGCTCGCCCCTCGTCGGGCACGGGCAGGGCCGCGACCGTCTCCCCTCCGCGGCCTTCGAGGCGCGCGCTGCTCGTGCTCGCACCGCCCGCCTCGAGATACCGTGCAACGCTCTCGCGGCTCGTCGTCAGTGCGAGGTGGCACAGCGCTCGATGGGCCGCAGACGCGTTCTCGAGTGCCTGCACGTCCTCGGTCGAGACGGTCTCGTGCATCATGTCCACGACTGCGGCGTACTCCGGTCCGTCACCGGCCGCGGTGTTCTCGAGGTACCGGGGGAAGTGGTGGTCGACCTGGGTCCACCACCACGCCCGCCGAATGCGTGTGCTGACGCCGAGGGTATCGAGGGCTTCGGAGGTGAGGCGGATCGCCTGCTCGCGCGAGCGGACGTCCGCGAGGGAGTACATGGTCCCGGTGAGGGCCGAATCGTCGGGCCGGATGCGGTAGTGGTACGTCGTCTGCGCCACGACGTCGATCGAGGCCGCCCGGCACAGGATCTCCGTGATCACGGGTTGGTCCTCGAAGAGCACACCCTCGCGGAACCGGAATCCGTGCGCGTGCCAGAACTCCGCACGGTATGCCTTGTTCCACGTGTAGAAGTCCCGCAAGAGCTGCGGTGTCTCCTCGATCGTGGTGTGCCGATCCCGGCCGTGGAGATCTCGCACCCACTGCCGCGTCCGCAGCGAGCCGTCGGGCAGGACGCGCGCGGTCCCACCCGTGGCGAGGTCGGCACCGCTCGCCTCGAGCGCGGCGACGAGCGCCTCGAAGGCCCGGCGCGGCACCACATCGTCGGAGTCGACGAACGTGAGGTACCTCCCGCGCGCCATCCGCACACCGCTGTTCCGGACCGCCCCCAGGCCCTGGTTCTCCTGCCGAACGAGGCGGATCCGGTCATCGCGGGCGGCGAAGCGCTCCGCGATCGTGGCCGAGGCGTCGGTGCTGCCGTCGTCGATGAGGAGGATCTCCAGGTCCGTCAGGGACTGGTCGACGATGCTCCTCAGGCATTCGTCGAGGTAGTCCTCGACGTTGTAGATCGGGACGAGCACGGAGAGGAGCGGCTGCGGCTCGCCCGCGCGCGTGGCCACCACGCCGCGGGGGCGCCGCCGACGGCCGACCGTGCGGGCGGCGTCGCCGAGCCGGTCGGCCAGCCTCACCAGCCGCCGGTTCTCCGCCCGTCGGGCCCGTGCGGCCTGGGAGTCGAGTCGCCGGCGTGCGTGCTCCAGGCGGTCGGTCCGGTCACGGAGCCGCCGGCGCTCGTCCGCCAGCTGAGCGGTGAGGTCGGCGACTCGGTGTCGTTCCTCGTCCAGGGTGTCGAAGAGTGCCAGCGCTCGTGCGGCGGGTGCTGCCCACGGCCCGGTCCGCGGGAAGGGAGCGGCGGGCGAGGGTGCGGGGAACGCGGCGTCGTCAGCGAGCGCCGCCGCGCCATCCCACCATCGCTGTTGCTGTTCGCGCCTTGCCGCCATGGTGGGTTCGAGCCACTGGCGCACCTCGACCCGGCGCTCGGACAGTTCCCGAGCCGCCGCGGGAACCGACTCCCAGGATGCGGGCCCGAGCACGAATGCCCCCAGTCCGAGCGGGCAGAGAGCACCCTGCATGCGGACCGTGGAGAAGCGAGCCAGAGAGATCCCGACGGCGGGCACGCCCTGGGCCGTGGCGAACACGAGCGGGTGATATCGGGTCGAGACCGAGAGGAGCGCGCCGGCGGTCACGGCGGCCGCGGCCCGCGCCGTCATCGTCGGCAGTGCACGGATGCGCCCGCTAGTCGATCGTTCGACGATCGATGCATCGGACAGTTCGTCGACCTTCCGCACGGGTCCGGCGAGTGATCCGATGTGCGGGACGAGGAGGACGGGGGCGTCGACCTGCTCGGACAGGTCGTCGAGGGTCGTGGCCACGAGGTCGAGGTAGTCGTGTCGATCGAGTCCGCTGCGCCCGGGGTCGGCGGTGAAGCTCGCCGCCACGTATCGAACGTCGGAGGCCACGAGGTCACCGGCCACGACGTCGTCGGCCTCACGCGACGAGAGCAGGATCGCGTCGTCGCTGATGCGGTGTACGCGGGCGGCCTCGCCCCCGAGTTCGAGGGCAAGGCGGTAGCTGTCGTCGTCGCGGACCGCGAATGCCCGGGCGTACTCGATGATCTCGCCGACGAGGCGGCGTTCGCGGTCGTCGAGGGCGGGCCCGATGGTCTGGGCCGCGACCACGAGCGGCTTGCCGTGCCGCCGGGCGAGGCGGGTCAGCGCCGCCCGTTCGTCGATGTGGTGTCCGAAGCGCGAGTTCAGGTTGCCGCCGCCGCTGATGAGCACGGCGTCCGCCGCCGCGACCGCCGCGTCGAGTCGCCCCAGCGGCGTCGAGGCGTCGAGTTCGCCGGCGGCCGCCTGACCGAGCATCTCGTCGCGCCGGGCCACGGTCCAGCCGGGGTCGACGCCGACCCGCTCGACGGCCGGACGTCCGTAGAGCTCGGTGGCGGCCGATGCGTGGGTGGCCACGAGGGTGATGGCGGCGGCACCGCGCGTCGTCAGCGCCTCGACGGCGACCTCCGCCATCGCCTCGTCACCGACGTGATAGAGGTCCCGGCGTCCGATGTCCCCGAGAACCAGCCACCTCATGAATCCCGCCTCATCGTCGCACCGACACCAAGCCCTCGACCCTACCGATCCGACTCGGCCGCGACCGGTGACGGCCGTCTCAGCCCGGCGGCCTCGGCGGCGGCCGCCAGGAATGCGTCCTCATAGCCGGCCTCCGGGAAGTCGCCCAGGTAGTAGGTCCGCTGTGCCCGCCGCATGTCGGCCAGGGGGTCCGTCGTTGCGACCTCGGTCAGTGTCGCCCTCATCGCCTCCGGGGAGCCGTCCACGACGTAGGCCGCCCGGGCGAGCGGGAACTCGCGAACGAACTCCTCGGTGTCGGAGGTGTCCGTCACGATGAGGAACGGCTTCTCGGAGTAGAGGAAGTCCGCGAGCACACCGGAGACGTCGGCGATCATCACGTCCGCCGCGTTGAAGCATTCGATCAGCGACATCTCGGTCTCGGCCACCTCGCCGAAGAGGTGATCGCGCCCGGTGCGCCGCGTGTCGTCCCGGAGCAGCTCGTGCACCTGCTCGATGATGGCGCGGAATCCCGGGTCCCGGTGGCAGTAGGGATGCGGCCGGAAGATCAGGCGGCTCCCCTGCTCGATCACGACTCGTGCGATCGCCGCTGCGGAGCCCATCGAACTGTAGGCGGCATCGTCGTGGTAGCCCTGCCAGGTCGGCGCATACAGCACGCCTGCGCCGGAGAGGTCGCCGCCCGTCCACGTCGCCCGCTCGATCCCCACGACCTGCGGCCGGCCCACGATCCGGAACTTCTCCGCCGGAATGTCGATTCCGTGCGCGGAGTAGCGATCGCGGCCGGCGCGCCCGGCCACGAAGATCCGGTCGAACATGGCCGTCACGGGGTTGTAGCTCGGGGCCTTGTCGCTGTCGCCGTGCAGGAGTTGCACATGGGTGAGCTCGTGGAACCGCACGAAGTGGGAGTTCCGGGCGGCGTTGTTCACGTAGAAGGCCGCCCGCAGGCTCTCCGGCCTGGCCCGCTCGGCATCCTGCATGGTCTTGCACAGCACGATCGGTGTGCCGCCCGCGACCGAGACCGCGTCGGCGTAGCTCGCGGCATTGCGGACCATGACATAGAACGGGACACCGAGCCGTTCCAGGTGCGGCAGCCACATCGCCAGCTGGTACTGCGAGCGGGCCGGGGCGTCCCAATAGAGCACGAAGCGCGGCGCGAGCCGATCGAGCGCCTCGGGCAGCGCCTCGTAGGAGGTGCGCGAGGCGCGGCGGCGACGGAGGGCCTCCGCGGCGACGAGCACGCCCGCGGCGACCTGGATCACGGCGACCGCGAGCCAGGCCCAGCCGGCCACGCCGCCGACGCCCAGCAGCAGCAGCGCGGGCAACGCGAGGGTCGCGACCGCCACATAGGCGAGATCGACCCCGTGCCGGTTCGGTCGCAGGCGCAGGCCGGGCAGGTTCTCGGCGCGGATGCCGGTGTAGGTCGAGACCTTGCGCAGCGTCGTCTCCACGCGGATCGCGAGCACGAGCACCGCGATCGCGAGCCAGGCGAGCCACTCCACGGCCGGCTCGCGGTGCAGCACGAGCCCCGCGACGCCGAACGCGAGGATGATCCGGGCGGTCAGCTGCCGCCCCACGGCCCGGCCCGCGCTCAGGCCACCGCGCGGGATCACTCTCGCGAGCATCCCGCAGTAGGCGACGGCCCAAACGGTCAGGCCCACCGCGAACACGTCACAGAGCAACAGGATCGTTCCCGCCGTGGCGACGAGGGCGATCGCCGTATCCGCGATGTCCCACTTGAATATGCGCACAGATCCCTCCTCGCCGCCGTGTCTCGCCGCCGCCGGTGAACCGACCGGCCCTCGATGTCCGGGTCAGAAACTATCAGGTTCCCCTGGTGCCGCCCCGGGGCCCGGTCACCCGGGTGGAGCCCTCCGGGCGGGGGTGCTCAGCCCTGCGCCGTGTACTGCTCCAGCACCTCGTCGATCGGGCCGTCGGCCCGCAGCTGGCCCTCGCGCAGGTACAGGCCGCGCTCGCAGAAGCGCTTGAGGTCGCCGTCGGAGTGGGACACGAGGAAGAGGGTGCGCCCCCCGGCGAGCAGTTCCTCGATCCTGTTGTGGCATTTCTTCCGGAAGGCCTTGTCGCCCACGGCGAGCACCTCGTCGACCAGCAGGATCGGGTCCTCCAGCCGGGAGATCACCGCGAAGGCGAGGCGCACCTTCATCCCGGAGGAGTAGTGCCGGAACGGCGTGTCGAGGAAGTCCGCCATCTCGGAGAACTCCACGATCTCGTCGAACCGGTCGTCCACGAGATCCTTCGGCATGCCGTGGAGGCCGGCGGCGAGGTAGATGTTCTCCCGCCCGGTCAGGTCGGGGGCGAAGCCGCCGGTGATCTCGATGAGCGGGGCCACGCCCTGGCGCACCCGCACCTCGCCCTCGTCCGGGAGCATGACGCCGGCCACGATCTTGAGCAGGGTGGACTTGCCCTGGCCGTTGCGGCCGATCACCCCGATCGCCTCGCCCGGGCGCACGTCGAAGCTCACGTCGCGCAGGGCCCAGAACGAGTCCGAGGTCACGCCCGCGTTGCGTTTGAAGATCAGTTCGCGCAGCCCCACGTTGCGCCGGCCGCGGGAGAACTCCACGCCGACGTTCTCGATCGAGATCACCGGGTCACTGGTCACCATCAGATCTCCTTGAGCACGGCGCGTTCCATGCGCCCGAACGTGATCCAGCCGACCACGAGGGTGAGCACGCTGATCGCCCCGGCGATCGCGATGACGTCGAGGTGGGTCTGTTCGGGGAAGAACCCGGCCCGGTAGGCCTCCATGATGCCGGTGACCGGGTTGAGCTTGTAGATCACCTTGAGGAATTCGGGCATGCCGGTGCCGAGCACGTCGTTGATGCTGTAGATGATCGGCGAGGCGTAGAACAGCGCCCGGGTGGCGATCCGGATGAGCGGTTCGAGGTCGCGGAAGAGCATCATGATCGGCGAGAGCAGGAAGCCGAGCCCGAGCAGCAGCACGAGCTGGATGAGCAGGCCGAGCAGCACGAACGGAACGTGCGCGTTGACCTGCGGCGGGTAGAAGATCAGGAAGATGACGAACACGGGTATCGAGAAGAGGAACTCGATCCCCTTCCCCCCGACCGATCGCAGCACCCAGATCTGCCTGGGCAGGGCGGTCGAGGCCACGAGCCGCCGTTGCGAGCGCAGCGCCTTGGCCCCCTCGGTCAGGCCGGAGGTGAACCACATCCACGGCAGCAGCGCGGCCATGAGGAAGATGATGTAGGGGTCGCCGCCGACCTTGCGCTCGAAGATCACGGTGAACACGAACCAGTAGATGACGCCCATCATGAGCGGTTCGAGCACCGACCACACGTACCCGAGCATCGACTCGGCGTAGCGCACCTTGAGGTCGCGGCGGATGAGTACCCACAGGATCCCGCGGGTGCGGTAGAGCTCGCGGATCACCTCGAGCGTGGTGCGCTTCTCCCCCGCCACATAGCCTGTCTTGCGACTCACGGGTTGGCGACCTCTCGCCGGCGGAATTCGCTCACGTCGTCACTCTCGGGCAGGGGGCAGGGGGCGTGCTCGCATCATCGTAGCGAGCCCGGCAGCGGATGGACGACGCCCCGGTCGCCTCCGCGGGAACGGTCACGAACCCTCCTCATTCGCCTCGATTCGACCCCATTCCCGGTCGCGCAGGTCGGCCAGGTCGCGGCAGGCGGTCAGGAAGCGCTCGAGGGAGGCACCCGGCCGGATGTCGCCGAGGTAGTACTCGGCCAGGGCGATGCGCTCGTCGCGCCCCGGGTCCTCGGTGATCTCTCGCACGGCGAGTTCGCCGGCGCGAGGCGCGTCGGCGGCGCTCAGGCGCGGGGCGACCTCGAGCAGCCGGGTGGCGGCCTCCCGGGTGAGGTCCCCGGCCGGGCGCGTGATGACGATCGGCTTTCCGGTGACGAGCCAGTCGTTGGCCACCGCGGAGATGTCACAGATGAGCAGGTCCGCGGCCGCGAAGTCGTCCATGAGGGCGCGGCCCTCGGACACGGTGTGATCCGCACCCGCGAGCAGCTCGCGCAGCCGCGCATCGGCCTCCCCGTAGCTCGGCACGCGCACGCCCGTGAGCGGGTGAGGGCGATAGATGACGCGAGCTCCGGCGTCCATGAGCGAGGAGACGAGCGCGACGGCGTGCGTGGGCAGGGATCCGTAGGCGACGCTCGCCTGGCCCCCTTCCCAGGTGGGGGCGTACAGCACGACGGGCCGGGCGCCGTCCACGCGGGTGAGCACGGGCGGGACGGGATCGGTGTCGAGGCTCGGTCGGCCCACGGGGATGCAGCGGGCCGCGGCGTCGAAGAGGGCCGTGTAGCGCGCGTAGCGGTCGATGCCGGCCTGCCCGGCGACGAAGGAGAAGTCGTAGGCCTTGACCTGGTTGGACACCGACACGCTCTTGTCGGAGTCGCCGTGGAGCAGGGAGACGTGGATGACCGAGCGCAGCCGCAGGGCGAGGAAGTTGAGAGGGTTGTAGTTGACGTAGAGGCAGATCTTGAGGGTGCTCCGGGCCACGAGCTCGTCGAGGGTGGATTCCTGGGCGATCGTGAGGACCGGGACGTCGAGCTCGGCGCGGATGAGGCGGGCGAGGCGGGAATCCATGCACACGATCGTGAGGCCCTGAGCCTGGTGGAGCTCGCGGAGCGGGCCGTACCAGCCGCGCAGCTGGTACAGGCTGTCGGCGGTGTCGGGGAAGAAGAGGAGGACCTCGCCCTCGAGCCCGGTTCCGGCGAGGCGCTCGTCGTCGCCGAGCCCGTCGGGCATGCCGCCCGGGAGCAGCCCGAAGCGGCGAAGGAGCTTGCCGCCGGAGGAGCGCAGTCGTCGCTTGAGGGTGTCTTTACGCGGGGGCATCAATCGTCCTTTGCGGGGCGTTCGGCCTCCTCGGCCGCGGCGATCATTCGTTCCCAGGCCGCGCGGGTGGTGACCTTGGGCAACGCTCGATGGTAGCTGCGGCGCAGCTGCCACCATCGCCGGGCGAGGGCCCAGTGCTGGCGCAGGGTGGTGGCCAGGAGCCGCCGGGCGGTCGGGCCGTCGGCGATGAGGGTGCCGGCGCGGGAGCCGTCCGGGCCGGTCACGATCACGGCGTCGGCGCCGAGGGTCGTGCGCCACGTCACCTCGTCGGCAGGCAGCTCGCAGACGATGCGCGGAGGGCGCGCCGGCCCGACCAGGTTCGCCAGGGCGCGCACGGTCGCCCGCGCTGCGGGCAGCGGCCCGGCGTGCGTGGCCGCCAGGTCGGTGGCCGCCTCGAGGTGGTCCTCGTTCCACTCCTCGACGACGCGTTGGCCGTCGGCACGCGCGTGGGTGAGGTCGCGCCCGAGCCAGGTCCCGGGGCCCGTGAGGAACTGGTCGATCCCGGCCGCCCAGAGGGTGGCGGTGAGGTGGTGGCCGGCGAGGATGTGTTTGCCCTGGTGGAGCAGGGAGGAGCGGATGACGCCCCGGCCCGCACCGCAGGCGGCGGCGGTGGCCAGCCGGTTGCGGTGCAGGATGCGGGCGGTCCAGCTCATCTGGGTGGCGAACGCGTTCCAGGTCGGGTGCCACACGTTCGCCCCGGGCGGCACCACGGTGTCGTAGCCGGCCCGGGTGGCCCGCAGGCCGTATTCGGCGTCGTCCCATTTGAGGAAGTACGGGGCCGGCAGGCCGAGCTCGGCCACCGTTCCCGGCGGCAGGAGCGTGCCCCACCAGCCGGTGTAGTTCGGCGACGCGTCCCCGGCCGGCCCCCACATGAAGTCCGCGCCGCGGACCGCCTCCGGACCGGAGATCTGCAGTTCGGGGTCGTCGGCCGCGTACATCGCCGTGCCCACGATGGTGGGCCGGTCGGCTTGCCCTTGGTGGGCGAGCATGAGCGCCAACGACTCCTCGGAGATCTGGGCGTCGTCGTCCGAGAGGTAGACGGCGTGCTCCGGTGAGGAGAGCGACTCGAGCATTCCGCGGGCGTAGCCGCCCGAACCGCCGAGGTTGGGCTGATCGATGAGCTCGATCTTGGGTTCCCGCCTCCGGAGTTCGATGAACGGTTCGTAGGCCGCCAATGTGGAGCCCTGGTCGACCACGAGCACGCGCGCCACCATCGCCATTCCGGCGAACCGCTCAGCCTGATCTGCGGCGTCGCGTTCGCGACGGAACGTGGGCACCACGACCGTGACCGAGTCCGACCGCCGAACCGTGGGGTCACTCGTCATCGATCAACTCGAATGTGCTGACGTCGGGGAAGCGCCGTTCGAGGAATCGTCGCACCAGCTGGTCGATGGCTGCCGGATCCTGCTCCTGCGTGGCCTCGTTCAGGCAGAACGTCTGGAGCACGTGCCGATCCTTGTACAGCCGGGCGAGGCGGCCTTCGGCGTCCTCGGCCCCCACATTCACGTAGCGATACCGGATGCCGCGTGTGACGGCCCTGCCGAAGGCGTAGGCGTAGTTCATGTGCAGGGCACCCGCAAGCGTCACGTCGCTGATCCGGCGGAACCGAGCACTCCGGGTGCCGGCCACGTCCGCGGGCCAGCGCGCCTCGATCTCCTCGGTGACGGAGCGCTGGAGCGCGAAGGGCGTGTGGAAGAGCTTTCGGCTGAGTCGCCGCCCGCTCACCTCCATCACCATCCGCCGCGCGTTCTTTCCGGCGGAGTCCGACGCGGGCTCCCCCGGGACCGGTTCGCCCGAGGAGACCTGCGCCTTCGACAGGTACATGTGAGCGATCCCGTTCGCACTGAAGAACAGATCCGGGCCCACCGGCGACGAGAGGAACACGTCGTCGTTGAAATAGAGGAAGTGTTCGCTCAAACCCTCGATACGGTGCAGGTTGGCCTCGATGGCGTGCGAGTTGAAGGTCGGCAGTGACGCCCCCGGGGGAGCGATATCGGTGTGGTCCACCACGGTGATGCGAGGGTGGTCGGCCTTGAGCCAGGCCGGACGCTGACGATCGGTCACGATGTAGATGTGGCGCACCCACGGCGCATACTGTTCGATCGATCGCAACGAATAGCGCAGCTCGTCGTGGTCGACGAATCGCAGGTCGGCCGCAGCGTCCTCGGTCATCGACTCGCCCGAGAGCTGTTCGACCGCGGCGCGCTTGCGCACCACCCACTGCGGATCCGTGCCGTCGACCCAGGTGTATACGACGTCGATCGGGAACGTGATGTCGAAGAGACCAGGGGCCGCGGAGTCCCGTGGCGTCGGCGCCTCGGACCCTGTCGCCTCTTCCTCCCCCATCACCAGCCTGATCGAGGACGCGAGGCCGTATCGTGCGATGATCCGGTCCCGTGAGTCGAGTGAGACGGCAGGATCGACCACGTAGACCGCATGGTGATCCACGAGTTCCACCGCCCGGCCGAGCCCGACGACCGTGCCGACACGTCGGCCTCCACGCCCCCGGGCGGGATGGGGTTCGCCGACGACGCACGGCAGCGCCGACGTCGCGAGCGACGCCAGGGCATCGCTCCACCGCGCAGGCGGGATCTGCAGCTGAGAGGGTCGGCCCGAGACATCGGTCACGACGACGACCTCGATCCCCCGCTCTTGCAGCCACGCGAGCACCGTCAGGAGGAGCGCCTGTCGGTGCTCTGCCACGGAGGTGATCGGCACCACGCGCGCCGGGAGCCGGCGCCCCTCGTCATCGAGGGTGCGCGTTGCATCGACACGACGTACGCGCGAATCGGTGCGCCGTAGTGAGCGACGGTAACGATCCCGCTCGAGTGCTCGGGTGACGACGGCGGCAAGATGTCGGATCCGGTGGAGGAGAAGGTTCAACGAGTTGCTCCGAGCAGTTGTCGACACGGGCGGGCCGGCGAGCGGACTGTCGGTCAGTCCCTGCCTACTGCCCTGGATGCAGGATACCCGCACCCCCGGCCCTGTACGATGTGGCTACCGCCGTACCCGTCCGGCGCTCGAGGCCACCGTGGATTCTAGGGGGTGCGATGACGAGGACCGCCGGTGACGTCGGCCAATTGACCTCCCGCATCGGCCGGGTCCTCGCGAAGGTCTATCGAGGTGACATGCATCGATGGGCACGGGAGCGCGTCTGGGCCGCGATGCCGACGCGCCGTCCCGGGTTCTTGCGACACGGGCCACTCCTTCGCCCCCGCCTCGCGCGGGTCGTCGATGACGTGGACCGGCACAGACTTCGTGCCGAGGGACTCGAAACGATCGTCGTCGCACTCGGAGACCTCGTCGATTCGGTCGTTCCCGATCAGCCGCACATGCCTCGACAGGTGACGGTTCCCGTCCAGGACCGTGCCGGCGCACTGTCGGCGCTGTCCTCGTTGCCGCCCCATTGGCGACGCGACGTCTCCGACCACGAACGCCTCGTGACCATGACCCCCGGCTACGCCTCCGCCGCTGGTCCGATCAGCCGGGAATCCGATCTCGACATCGACGTGATCTTCACGGAGAATCGGACGAGTCCACAGGTCCTGCAGCCGACGGCTCCATGCCACGCGGACGTCGACGGCGTGATCGACCTCGTCTACACGTGGGTGGACGGATCGGACCATCGCTGGCGCGAGCGGCGACAACGGGCCCTGAGGTCGGTGACCGACACCCGTCCGTCGGCCCCCGAAACAGCGGCGAGTCATCATCCCAACGCAATCGACGACGCGCGATTCGCCGACACCGACGAATTGCGGTTCTCCTTGCGGTCCGTGGCCGAGTTCGCCAACTGGGTGCGGCGGATCTATATCGTGACCGACTCGCAGGTTCCCGAATGGCTGGACGTGAACCATCCCAGGATCGTGCTGGTCGACCACCACGACATCCTTCCGGGGAGCGTCTTCAACTCCCATGCCATCGAGTCGGCGCTGCACCGCATCCCGGGGCTGGCGGAGCGGTACCTCTACCTTAATGACGACGTCTTCTTCGGCCGGATCGCCTACCCGACCGACTTCTTCCGATCGAACACCATGGCGAGGTATTTCCCGTCGGATCTGCCGGTGCCCGCCGGCCCCGTAGAAGTGGATGATCCTCCCATCATGGCCGCCGCGAAGAACGGGCGCGACATCATCTCGGACAGGTTTGGGACGACGATCACCACGAAGGTGCGCCATACCGTCCATCCGCAGCTCCGGAGCGTGATCGAACAGATGGAGCGAGAATATCCCGAGCAGTTCGCGCGCGTGGGGCGGTCACTCTTCAGGTCGGACACGGACATATCCGTCGCCTCCTCCTTGCATCACTGGTACGCCTCCGCGCTCGGCAAGGCCGTTCCGAGTGACGTCGACTACCTCTACCTCAACATCACGGACCGGGGCGCCGGCCAAGTTCTGGACGCCCTGGCCTCGCTGCGGCGCTACTCGACCTTCTGCCTCAATCAGGAGGATTCGACACCCGGAATCAGGTGCGCCCGGGCAGACTTGCGGCGCTTTCTCGAGAGGTACTTCCCCGTGCCCGCGCCGTGGGAGAAGGGCGATCGGTAGCCGGCGGCGGTGCGTCCGGCCTCGGTCTACCAGCCGGTGAGTTCGCGATAGACGGCCCGGTATGCGACCGCGTTGGCCTTCCAGGTGCGTTCGGTCACCACCCAGGCACGCGCCCGCTCGGCCCTCGCTCGAAGCGCGTCCGGGTTGCGGAACGCCCAGAGGAGTACCTCGACGAGTGACGTGGCATCGCCGGCGGCGAATGAGGCTCCCCGCTCACCCGCACCGATGACCTCCTGGAGCGCTTCGAGGTCGGAGACGACGAGTGGGATGCCCAGGGCCATCGCCTCGTACGGCTTGAGAGGCGTGACCAGGCGGGCGGCACGCTCGTCGATCCGTGGAATGACGAAGACGTCGAGCAGGGCGTAGTAGTCCTGTATTCGCTCGTGCGGGATCCGGCCGGTGAAGACGACGGCATCCTGCGCCCCCAGATTCCGGGTGAATTCCTCGAGCTCGTCGCGGCGGCGTCCGTCCCCGACGATGAGGGCGGTCGCCGGCACGCCTCGGCGTCGAAGTTCGAGGGCGGCCCGCACGAGGTATTCGTGGCCTTCGCGCGGATGGTCCAGGTTCGATACGTATCCGAACACGAAGTGGCCGGCGAGGCCGTGCTGGTCGACGAGGCGCGGCGACCTGGGGCGCGGCGGGAACGCCTCCGGATCCACGGCGTTCGGAACCACGTGGACCGTGGCCGGATCGATCCCGCGGTCGATGATATTCGATCGCATCGACTCGCTCAGGGTCACGACGGCACCTGCGGCCTGCATGCATCGCTTCTCTGTGGCCAGCCGGCGTTCGTAGATCTGCCCGGCCTCGGCGCGCCCGGCGGTGGCGCCCCAGAGCGATTCGAAGAATCCGCGTACTTCGTACACGACCGGAATGCCGAAGCGTCGGCCGACGCTCAGCGCTACGAGCGCGCCCTCGTATCCGCGGTGCCCGGAATGGACGTGAATGATCGATGGCCGCACGAACTCCACCTGCTCCGCGAGCGCATCCGCCCAGGCATCGAGGTAGGTGTCGACCGGTTCGGATTCCGGTTCGATACCGCGGATCAGGCGATAGTGCGGGACACCGTCGACATCCTCGAGCAGACTCACCGACGCCTCGGCAGAGGCGGGCAGTGAGGGGAAGTCCAGTGCGGTGACACCGATCGCGTCGAGCCCGATCCGCCGTTGCTCATGCAGCGTGTACCAGCTCCGGATTGCATACCCGGTCTCGCGGTAGGGACGGGACGCCTTGAGTACATGGAGGATCATTCCCGCCACGGGTTCGATGCACCGCGTGGGCCGGGTGATGGCCGGCTCCCACCCGTTGTCCGTCTCACGGATGCGGCCGACGAGCATCCGCCGGCCCGCTTCCAGGGTGGCATCGGGCTTGAGTTCGAGGAGTTGGTCGAGCGCCGTGAGTTGGCGGTCCACGTCGCCCAGAGTCCGCGTCGCGCGAATGATCCGACTGAGCAGGTGCACACTGGCGCCGGGCGCGGCGAGCTCGTCGTCGATGAGCGCTCGCGCCTCCTCGTCCTTCGCGGCGGCGATGAGTCCGACGAGGCGTGCCGCAGGTCCGATGACGACGGCACGGAATTCTTCGGCCGTGCCGGACGGGTCCGCGATGGCGCCGATTTCGTTCCGGGCCGCGGCCGCTGCCCGAGCCCATGGTCCGGAGCCGTCGAACGAGCGGATCCGGGCGACGGCTTCGTCGACGTCCTGAACGATCCACTCCGATGGAAACACTGCCGCGGCACCACCGCGTCGTCGCATCATCGGCCAATCGCGCACGATCGGAACCGCGCCGGATGCGATCGTCTCGGCGAGTCCCACCCCCCACGCCTCCCGAACGCTGGAGTTCACGGCGTAACCGGCCCGACACAGCACTGCCGGCAGATCGTCGGTGTAGCCGACGTACTCGATGTGGTCACGGATGTCGTCGGCCATGGCGCGGGTGCGGAATTCGTTCGCGTAGCGGGCACCACTGGCCGTCGGCCGATCCGGAAAATCCGCCCCGACGAGCATCAGACGCCATGACTCGTCCGTGGCCACGAGCCGGGCCAGCACCTCGAGTGTCCACAGGGGATCCTTCACGCGCTGGGCCCAGCCCACCATGCACAACGTGCGTTCGGCTTCGGCGCTCTTCTCCCGGTCGAAGCGCTCGGGTTCGATGAGGTTGGGAAGCACGTGCAGTGCGACTCCCGCAAGCCGGTCGGCAAGCATGTCTCTGCCCAGGTCGGCCAGGGCCGAATTGACGAAGATGAGCTGGTCGACTCGAGACCAGTCGATGAGGTGCAACCACGGTCGCAACAGGTCGACGCTGTGCACGCGAATCGTGAGTCGTGCGTTCGCCGGCGCACACATCGACGCCAGCAGGGCCGACTTGTCGGCCCAGTCGGCGAAGATCACGTCGGCGTTCGCGAACTGGGCGACCGCCTCGTCGTGACCGACGACGCTCGTCCCCGAGGCATGGTGGAGGCGCGCGAGCACGAACGATGGATCCATCGTCATGTTCGCCAGGCCGAGTCGTCGGTCGCGCAGCTCGAGTACCTCGACCGCGACATGGTCCGCCTGCTCGAGTGCCTTCGCGACGGGCCGATAGAATTCTCCGAACGGCCCCGGGCTGATCTTGATCTGGAGCCAGTTCCGGGCTCCGGCTCCCCGTGGGGACCGTGCCGTGGTCGAGGTCGTCAGGAGCCTGCCCACCGCCGAGGCGCGAAGGGGCGTAAGAAACTCCACGGGGGACTCGACCAGTGGGGTGCTGATGACGTCGGAATGCAATTCCCGATGGAACAGCACGTCGAGTGCGAGGGCCGCGTGCACGGCCGCCTCCTCGAGATCGCCTGTCGCGAGTGCACGGTCTGCCTCTGCCAGGACCGCTCGTGCCACCTCCGCAGTGTCCTGCTGCGTCGAGCCGGTCAGCGTCAGGTCCGCGGTCGTGATGTATGCGGCGACGAGCGCGTCGTCCTTCCACCAGGGAAGCTTCCGCGCTTCCGTGGCGACCGTCAGCACATCATGATGGCGGCCCGATCGATGCAGAGACTCGAGGCATCGATCGAGCCCGTCGAGTGCCGCCGCTGATGGGGTGCGGGCCTCGCCGGCGTGTGCGCCGAGATCCTGTGTCAGGAGTGAGACCATGCCCGAGTCGGGAGGTCGTGTCCGCGCGCCCGCTCGTGACCATGCGCCGAGCGTTGCCTCGAGTCGTCGGACGTGCAGGAAGCGTTCGAGTTCTCCGAATGCCTCTCCGGGACCGGCGATCCTGCGGGACGGCCGGAAGTGCGGAACTATCCTGAGCGCGTGCGCGGCGGCGGCGTCGGTCGCGACGACGAGATCGTGAGATCGGACCGCCGCACCGAACCACGGGTCGAACTTGGCGGCCAGGATCATCTTCGCTCCGGGTCCGACGACACCTGCCGCCAGGCCTACCGCAACGTTGCGTGGATGCCGGCCGGGGCCTCTCGTGCGAAGCCTGTGGGATTCATTGAGCCCGGGGAACACAGGTGTCGGGTCCTCGCCCATGAAAGCCCACGTCACGCCGAGTCCCGACTCGACGATGGAGTGCAACACGTCGGCGTGGGCACCCGTAGGTGACGTCGTCGACAGCACGAGCAGCGAATCGCGTTTAGAGTGTTGCACGTCCACCTCACTTGCCGGCAGTAGCAGCCGTTCCGAGCGATCCTACACACGAAGGCGACTTACGACATGAACCGCGTGACTGATCGTCTCGTGATTGCGTATGCCTTCCCCCCGTACTCGGATACTTCCGCGATCGTCGCTGCGAAGCGTGTACGCGAACGCGGGGAATCGGTGGACCTGGTGCAGAATGCCATGGACGCCATCCGCGAGACCGACTCGACGTCGGACCGGATGACGAGCGGGCTTGTGGCCCATCGGGCCGTCGTGGGAACACCGACCAAGTTCGGTGCATGGTCGTCGATCGTGAGCTTCTGTGACGAGGGGGCGTCGGCGATCCGGGAGTGGCAATCCCGCGGTCGCAGCTATCGCACCCTGTACAGCCGCGCACATTTCATTGCGTCCCATTTTCTGGCGGCGTCCTTCAAGCTCGAGCACCCACATGTGCACTGGGAGGCGGAGTTCTCAGATCCACTGTCGCGGAACGCGCTGGGCGTCCCGCGGAATTCGCGCGTGGAAGCAGGCCCGCTCCTCGACTCGCTTCGGGAGGGAATCCAAGGATGCGGGGGCACTCCGCCCGGGAGCGACAACACCTATACCTGGGGCGAGTATGCGACGCTCGCCCTCGCAGACCGGCTCGTCTTCATGAACGACGCACAGCGGGACCTCGTGCTGGGCCTCTACCCGGCGGAGGATCCCGTGATCGTGCGGGCTCGGCAACGATCGACGATCGCACCGCATCCGTCACCTCCGCCCGAGTTGTACGAGGAGGTGGTCAGCGACTACCCGCTGGAACGCAGTCACGTCAATATCGGCTACTTCGGGAACTTCTATTCGTCGCAACGGCCCGCCACGCTGTTCGGCGCGTGTGCAGCCCTGCCGGCCGCCGACCGGGACCGCGTGCGGCTCCACGTCTTCACCGACGCGGTCGAGGAGGTCCGTCGCCAGGCTCGATCTGCGGGCGACACCGTTCGGGTGTCGCGGCGGCTCCCCTACCTCGAGTTCCTCTCGCTTGCGAGCCGGATGGACGTGCTCCTCGCGATGGACGCCGCCACGCCTCCGGGCCAGGAGCGCAATCCGGTACTTCTCTCGAAATGGAGCGACTACAAGGGATCCGGCACGCCCGTCTGGGGCGTCGTGGAGGCCGGCAGCCTGCTGGACGCTCAGCCACTCGCTCACCGATCTACGCTCGGGCATCTCACGGCCGCCCTGCAGGTCCTGATCGCTCTCAGTCGATCGCGCGCCGGCTGACTCCTGCCGCGCGTGGGCACACTCAGCCGCGTGCACCTGCCGACGGCCTCCCCACGCCGGATGCGACGACTGCCCGAACCCGCCGGGCGAACAGAGCCGGATCGAACCGCTCACGGGCATCCGCACGGGCGTGCTCGCCCGCCACCCGGCGATCCTCGGGATCCGCGAGGGAGAGTATCCGCGCTGCAGCCTCCGCCGGGTCGTCGACGATCCATTCTTCCGGATAGAGCGCGCGAGGCCCAGCCCCGGTGGCGTAGACCGGCCAGTCGCGCACGACCGGGACCGCACCGGAGAGTGCGCCCTCCACGACGGCGAGATGAAAGGACTCTCGCCTGCTGGCGCTGAGCACGTAGCCCATCCTGCTGGCGGCGGCGGGCACGTCGTCCGTCTGCGGAACGAACTCGACCGCGCCTGCGAGGTCGGTTTCGAGTAGTTGCTCGAATCGCTCCGCGTAGGCCGCGCTGCGGGCGCTGTTGGGCACGAGTCGGTGCCCGACCAGCAGGAGTCGCCAGCGGCGGTCGTGTTCTCGAAGAATGGAGAGCACGGTCAGCGCCCAGACCGGGTCCTTGACGATCTTCCCCCAGCCGATCATTCCGACCGTGTGCTCGGACCCCGCGCGCTTGGGCAGGGCGAACCGCTCCCCGGCGACCCCGTGCTCGATCGCATGCACCCGGACACCGCGGAGTCGCTGCCCGAGCACTCGCCGAGCGAGGTCCCGGAATGGCTCACTCACACAGATCAGGTCATCGACTCGGTCCCAGTCGATCAGGTGGACCCACGGAGAGAACAGGTCCATTCCGTGCAGGCGGACCACGAGGCGCGTACCGTGCGGAACCCATGTGGAAGCCCACATGGCTGAGCGGTCTCCCCAATCCGCGACGACCGCGTCGTATCCGGCCAGCAGCGCAGCGTTCCGGCCTGGGTCTCCCCCGATGGTCATGGCTTGGGCGCCGCGGTGGTGGGCGGCCACCCGCCACGATAGGGCGTCCGTGTTGACACCGAGCCAATTGAACCGCCGGTCCGTCTCTCCGAGGTTGATGCTGTGCACATCCAGGTCACCATCGGCCGCGAGAGCGGCGACCAGGGGCTCGGCAAACCGTGGATACGCTCCGGTGAGTACCAGTACCCTCATCCGCCCGGCGTCGTGCGTACCGGGAGGTGCGGGCGTTGCACTCCCCGCCTGCCCATGATCGCGGTGCCGGACGCCGGCGGGCGTGTGGCGGTCGAGCAGTTCGCCCATCATGGACGACGCACGGAGGGAGGCCAGGAATCCATCCGGGTCTCGGGCGAGTGGCGGGTCGTCGACGTCGGCGTGACGGTCGGGGTGAAAGAGGAGGCGTAGAGCGGCAGACAGGGCATATGTGGCCGAGACCGCGTCACCCACCCCCCACCACATGTCGGCCGCGTCGAGTGCGCCGGCGACGAGGGCCGCCGGCTCCCGTGGCCGCCTTCCTTCGTCCGAGAGATCGATCGCTGCTAGGAGCGCCGCTGCAACAGCGCGGAGATCGTTGCCGCATCCGGACAGCGTGGCGGCGACGGCGCGGCCCTCGAGGTACTCGCGTGAGCGGACGAGCGCGTCCAGCTCAGCCAACGCGGCATGCTGCTCCTCCGACGCGAGGGCCCGGAGGGCGGATACCGCCTCTCGCTCGTCTGCGCCGAGGTCGAGGACCCGAGCTGCCCCCGCTGTGGCCTCCGGCGTCGACGGCGGCCGTCCACCGATCCAGCGTCGCCACCTCGCTCTCCGCGCCCGACCTGCGCTCAGGCCTCGCAGCGCACGACGCCCTCGGTGGTGCTCGATCCCCGCAAGCCGCTGCGGGAGCTGCCCGGTTCGCGTATGGAGCACCACCGTCCTACCGCGCGCTGCGAGGAATGCGAGCTCCTCGGCCACCGGAGCCAGGCATGCCGCGTCCTCGGCCACGACGTCGAGCGTGTCGTGTATCGATTCCTCCACCATGAGACGCAAGGATACGTGCGGCCGATTCGAGACGTGAGTGAACGACCGCTTCGCACCTCGGCGGGGTCATCCCCGGGTGGTACCGCCTGGTGGATACACCGGAGCCGGCGGGTACGTCGGGGCGCCTGCGGCCAGTTCGAGCAATCGGGGAGGCGTGTGCTCATGGGACAACAACACCGGCCGGTCCCGCTTCGGGCCGGTCCTCGGTGCGGCTGCCGCGGGAAGTGTCGACCCGTCGCGGATCGTGGCGATCCGACCATCGGCCGGCAGGCTCACGACGAGGCAGCGTCCGGCCCCCTGATACGGCAGGTCGAACAGGATCGCGCGGAAGAGTTCATCGGTTTCCGCCGTGCGCGGGGCGACCGTCCGGATTCGCGTGTGACGATCGAGAATCGAGCGGATCCGGGAGTACACGTCGACGGTGTATGCGATCGTCGTTGGGCCTCCCCCCTGCTCCCACGCATCGAGGAACCTGCCGAGCCTGCGTGCCTGGTGGCCGGCACGGTCGCGGGTCACGACGAGCGTGAGCGCGATGGTGGAGGAATCGGGTTCAGGCATAGGGGCCCGCCTCGGTGTCCGTCGTGTCCGGGTCCATCCCGGCGTGCAGGCCGGACGTCATGCCGGCTCGGTCGTTCGGGAGAACGATGTGGTGCCGTCCGGGTGCTCGGTCGCGTTCCACCCGAGTTCAGATCGCCAGGCCTCGACGACGAGTGGGCGCCTCCGCGACTCCAGGACTCGAACGTGCCCCCCGGACTCGAGTCGTTCCGCCAGCGTCGGAAGGAGAGGGAGCAACGGCTGCGCACGCGTCCCGCTGGGAACCACCACGACGATGAGGTCGAAGGAGCGGCCGTCGAGAACCCCCAGGTCGTACCAGCTGTGAAATGCCCGGGGCGTGTCCGGGATGTTCCACGGGGCATCGATCAGCTCTATTCTTGGGCGCGGCTGCGAGCAGGTGTCGGCGAGTCGCGCGAGTCGTGCGGCGGCCTGCCGGTCGTCCGGGTCGTCGTTCGTCTCGACCACGACGAGCGCGGGTAGGTCCGGGTCCCCGGTCGGCGCCACGAGCAGCGCGGCCGCACCGAGGCCGACGACGAGCGTGCGATCCGCCGTCGAGGAGCGCACCGTCTCACGGAGCCCCGTGAGGTGCGTGGGAAGCACGTGTGCCGGCAGGGGGATGCCGCGCACGGAGGGTGACGGCAGCAGGAGTTGAAACAACGCGGCCTGCTCCGCGATCGCCGACCGCGCCGACTCCTCGACCGTGGACTCGACGGCCACCTGGAGCAACTCCATCTCCCGCCGCAGCTCCGCGAGGACGACTCGCTGGGTTGCGATGTGATCGCTCAGGCCGCGATGGGTATCGCCGGCGGTCGCCGGCTGCGCCACTGGTCGTGGCGCTCGCGCGCTGCGCTGATGGGGGGTCGGCTGTCGGCGGCGATCGAGGCGTTCGTATCCGACCATGACAATGAGAGCGCCGAATGCCACGATGAAGCCGAAGGCCTGAATGCCCACCCGTGCCGTCACTACCCCGACCCCGGTCACGGCGGCTCCGACGAGCCCGACGGTACACAGCGCGAGGTACCACCGTCCGATGCCGCGGGTCAGGTATCGGACACGTCTCCCGATCGCATTCTTCACTCTAGCCCGCCGTCCTTTCGTGGTTGAGGAGCGCGGGGAACCGGCCCGCAAACGTCCGTGGGGAGAGTTCGGAGTCGCAGAACGTTCGGCCCCGTTCGCGCTGTTCGGCACGCGTTCGGGGTGAAGCAGCCAGCATGTCGATCAGTTCCGTGGCCGGCCGCCCGTCCAGGTAGAGCGCCGCCTCGCCGAAGTGCTCCCGGTCGTTCTCCTCGAGCACCACGATGCAGCCGCGCTGCAGCGCAGTGGTGGCCGCGCGGTCGAGATGCGGACCACGCCCGAGTGCCTCAGGCACGATCATCACCTCGACCCGGTCCGCGAACTCCGCCACGGTCGCCTCCCCGGGGTCGAGCCGCAGCACATCCGGCACCTCGTGCGGCGCCGTATGTCGTCGCGGACCCCAGACGATCACGTCGGTGCCGATCGAACGAGGCACGAGCCGGCCCAGGAGGGCGGCTACCGCCGCCTCGCCCATGAGCTGGGCCTGGCCCAGATGGATCCCCACCCGCAACGGGGAGGCTTCGGCGTGCACCGCCCCCTTCCCGTCGTCACCACTTCGCCGCAGCGGCGGGCCGATACACGCGGCGAGCGCCGGCTGGGCAACCTCGCTTGCCCCGCAGCAGGTAAGCGCCTCGGCGATCCGGGCCGTCGCCGGCACCCAGGTGGGCTTCCTCCCGAGGTGGTCCGCAATCACGGACTCGATTCGTTGCGGGTCATACCGGGTGCGATCGAGCGGGTCGTAATCGGCGGCGATCACCACTGCGCCGGCATCGATCGGATCGAGTACTTCGGCGGGCATCGACTCCACGGCCGCCGGGTCGTGAATGAGCACGAGCCGCGTGCGCGCGGGCTCTTCCGGCAGCACCCGGACCGCACGGCCCGAGTGAAGCACGTCGGCGACCGCGGTGCCCGCCGCAGCGAGCCGTACGCGCTGGGTCATATCGAATGGGCCGAGGAACTCCTGCACGCCGACGCGCAGCCCAGCATCGGCGAGCGCGCGGACTTCCTCGGCCAGGTCGACGACGGTCGGAGCCTCGGCGTCGAGGTTCGCCAAGATGAGCACGTCGAGGTCTGGCCTCGGGTCGGTACCGCCGCGGATGAAGGCCGGGGCCGGGAAGGGTGCCCGCGCACCGGCGGGAACGAACCCACCGCGGGGGTCTTGGTCGAGGCCGAGGTGCCAGTGCTTGAAGGCGTTGATGTACTGTCTGCGGGCGGGGTGGACGCGCAGGAACCTCAGGTCGTCACGCGAGAGCGAGCCCGCGGTCAGTTGGATGATCGCGAGTGGCGTGGCGATCTCCCGTAGGGCCTCCTCGCCGAAGAGGGTACGGTAGCGGGCGACGAATTCCGAGTCGGCACCTTTCCGCACCGCGTCGAAGCCTCCGAGCCTGCCCAGATCCGCGCGCGGGAACAGCATGGACGAGAGGTTCGCCCATTGCGGCGTCTGCCCCAGTACGCTGAGGCGAAGGTCGGCCGCAGCCCGGATCCCCCAGCTGATACACGCGCGCGCCGGGTCCTCGCCGCTCACCTCCCGCAGCTGTCGTTCGATCCGGCGCGGATGGGACCAATCGTCCGCGTCGTTGAAGGTCACGTAGTCGCCGAGGGCTCGAGCGAGACCCATGTTTCGAGCCGCGTAGGCTCCCCTGTTCCGGTCGCCTCGTATGACACGGATACGGGGATCGCTCGCGGCGAGGTCGTGGAGCAGCTGCTCTCCTTCGGTCGAGGCATCGTCACACAGGAGAATCTCCAGGTTCGTCCAGGTTTGTGCGGTGAGGGAGGTCACGGCCGTCCGCAGGCTTCGGTCCGGGTTGAAGACGGGCACGATGACGCTCACGAGTGGCCCGGCCGAGACGCCGATCGGAGCGGCATCGACGACGAGGCGGTGTATGGGGTCTCCGTCGCCCGGCCCGACGGAGATGCCCTCGAGCTCCGCGGCGACGAACGTACTGTTGAAACTGTCCAGCCATGCCGTCGCACGATCAGGTGACGAGTCGGGGTGCAGGGAGTCGGTGTCCGCGGCCCAGAGCACCTCCGGCTGGGTGCCGGTGCGTTCCAGTGCGAATCGGAACTCCTCCAAGCGTCCGCTTGCCAGGAGCGCCCCGACCCAGACCGTGTTCATCTGGGGGTTGAGCACCCGGTACCCGCCCACCCGATATGCAAGATCGAAGAGGTCGGCGATGTCGCTCACCGCGAGGTCGGACCCGACCCGCGAGGAGGCCGCGTACGCGAACCACGCCAGCGCCGTCGAGTCGAAGGAGCCTCGGCTGTGTGAGTCGTGGGCGCGGGCACACCGGACGAGCCCCGCCGCGCCCATCGCACCGGCCGTCGCGATCCGTGCCAGGTCCTCGAGAAAGCCGCCGGACGGATATCGACCGGCTGTACGGCCGAGGGTCGACCGGAGGGCCGGCGGGTAGGCCGTCATGCGGGTAGCCGCGCCCGGCTGATTCACAGTCGTTCGACGTTCGCGCCGTCTTCGGTGACCCCCCGCGTATCGAACAGGAGACGGGCGCCGCGCGAGATCGAGGCGAGGTCGTATTCGCGATGGTTCTGCAGCAGGATGGTCAGGTCCGCGTCGGCGAGGGCGGCGTCGAGATCGGCGACACGGTTGAGGTCGTGGCCTTGAAAACGCCAGGTCTCGACGTTCGGGTCATGGAACTGCACGTGTGCGCCGTGGTCGTACAGGTGCTTCGCGACCGGGTGCGCCGGCGATTCTCGCTGATCGGCGATATCTGCCTTGTACGTCACGCCGAGAAGCAGGACGGTCGCTCCCCGCATGGGCATGCCCCGGTCGTTGAGGAGGTCCTGAGCCCGCTGGACCACGTAGTGCGGCGCCGTCGCGTTGATTTCTTGCGCGAGTTCGACGAATCGGAACGGGTAGCCGAGCCGGGCGCGAACGTTGTAGGACAGGTAGTTCGGGTCGATCGGAATACAGTGTCCGCCCACGCCCGGTCCGGGGTAGAACGCCTGGAAGCCGAACGGCTTGCTGTCCGCGGCGTTGATGACGTCCCACAGATCGATCCCCAGGTCGTGGCAGAACCGGGACATCTCGTTCACGAGCGCGATATTGATGTGTCGATAGGTGTTCTCGAGGAGCTTGGCGGTCTCGGCCTCGCGCGTACCCTTCGTCTGCACGACCGTGTCGATGAACCGCTCGTAGAACTCGACCGCTCGCGCGCCGCACTTCGGTGTGTGGCCGCCGACGACCTTCGGGGTGTTGCGCACCCCGTACGTCGCGTTGCCGGGGTCGATTCGCTCGGGCGAGAAGGCGAGATGGAAGTCCTCACCGGCGACGAGGCCGCCGGCCTCGAGCATGGGACGCAGGACGTCGTCGGTCGTACCCGGGTAGGTGGTGGACTCGAGCACCACGAGCATTCCAGGGTGGAGGTACGCCGCGATGCTCGCAGCCGCGGCGTTCACCGGGCCGAGATCGGGCAGCCCGCCCTCGGCGAGCGGAGTCGGCACGCAAATCACGGTGGCGTCCGCGTCGGCGATCACGTCGGCGTCGCTCGTCGCGCGGAATCCGTGCTCGTGCATCTCCGCGATGTCCGAATCGTGCAGATCGTCGACATGGGACCGCCCGGCGTTGAGTCCGGCCACGACGTCGGGGTTCGCATCGAGGCCCACGACGCTCAGCCCGCGCAGCGCGGCCTCACGGGCGAGCGGAAGCCCGACATATCCCATTCCGATGATGACAACATCCACCGCCATGCCTGGCACTCCTTCGGTCGGGCCCCGGCCCGGTGCCGACGCTCATACGATTCTCGCAGAACACGCGGGCTCACCTGCCCCGAACTCTCGCGGATCCCCGGCGCCCCGTGCCGGAATGAGCCGCTCTTCGGGCCGGCGACGCTATGGCATCATGGCCTCACTATGACGAGCGCTCACCGGGAAGTCGACGTACTCATCATCTCGGACCTCCGGTTCCCCGGCGGCACCTCCCATAGCATCGCGAACGAGATCGACGCCCAGCACCGCGCGGGCTACCGCACTGGACTCGTGCACCTGAACGGACCGCTCGTGCGACGGGTACGCCCGTTCTCCCCCGTCATCGCCGAGCGGATCCGCTCGGGCGCCGCCGAACTCCTCGTCGGGCCCGCGTCGATCACGGCGAAGCTCGTCGTCTTCCGCCACCCGGGCGTGCTGCAGGCGGCTGCGGACCAGCTCCCTCCCATCGACGCCGGCCACGTCGTCATACTGGCCAACGCCGCACACGTGGCACCCGACGGGCGGGAGATCTACGACGTCTCCGAGACCGACCGTCTCGCCCGCGCCCGTCTCGGTGTCGATCCGGTCTGGGCGCCGATCGGTCCGCTCGTGCGGGACGATATCGCCCCGTTCATACCGGAGGGCAGGCTCGCCGACGACGACTGGGTGAACATCATCGATGTCGACTCCTGGCAACGCGCTCCCAGCGGATGGCAAGCCGACCGACCGGTCATCGGCCGTCACAGTCGCCCGCACCCCGGCAAGTGGCCGACCGACGGGGAGGCGATCCGGCAGGCGTATCCGACGGATGGAACCTGGGCGGTGCGGGTGCTCGGCGGCGCCGACCCGGTCGTCGACGTCCTCGGCGAGATTCCCGATGCGTGGGAGGTGGAGGCCTTCGGGGAGCGTCTCCCCCGAGACTTCCTCACGGACCTGGACTTCTTCGTGTACTACCACGACCCCACGTGGATCGAGGCGTTCGGCCGCACGGTGCTGGAAGCCCTCGCCGTTGGAATCCCCGCCATCGTCTCCCCCCGATTCCGGCCGTTGTTCGGCGATGCCGCGCTCTACGCCGAGCCGCCCGAGGTGCGTCGATTGGTCGAGCGGCTGTGGCACGACCGCCCCGCCTACAACGCCCACGTCGCGCTCGCATCGCAGCTGGTTCGCGCGCGCTTCGGATACGAGGCACACGCGCACCGGCTTCGCGCACTCATCGGACCCGCGCCGGAGTCACCGCCGGGGCTCCTCGACGCCGGCGATGCCACGGTCGTGGGACAACCGGAGCCCGCGGGCGACCGGCGCCGTCGGACGGCCTCGACCCGTGGGACGGACCGACCGCCGGAGGACCAGCCCACCGTGCTGTTCATGTCGAGCAATGGGGCCGGCATGGGACACCTGACCCGGTTGTTCTCGTACGCGCGGCGACTGGACGGCGTGGCGAAGCCGCACATCCTGTCGCTGTCACAGGCGGTTCCGGTCGCGGACCGCCTCGGATACCCATATGAGTACCTGCCGTCGTCGGGCGCCCTGCAGGTCCCGGCCGGCCGGTGGAAGCCGCTCTTCATCGAGCGCGTGACGGAGACGATCGCGCGGATACGCCCCTCGGTGGTCGTCTTCGACGGCACATGGCCCTACCGCGGCATCGAGCAGATCCGCGAGGCGGAGCCGGGCCCGCGGTGGCTGTGGTCCCGGCGGGGCATGTGGCGACACGGCATGAACCTCGCCCAACTCGACAAGTCCGCGTGGTTCGACGCGGTATTCGAGCCCGGAGATCTCGCTGCGGCCTACGACCAGGGCGTCACCGTGGGGGCACAATCGCACCGGGTCTCCCCCGTCACACTCCTCGATCCGAGCGATCTGCTCGACCGTGCGAGCGCCCGGGCGGCGCTGGGTCTGCCCGAATCCGGCCCGTTGGGGCTCATCTCCCTCGGTGCCGGGAACATCAACGACACCTCGAGCGATATCGGCGTCGCCGCGCAGGCCCTCGTTCGCAACGGCGTCGGGGTGTGCGTGACGCTCCCCGACATAGCCGTGACGTCGCCGGAACTCTCGGGGCACGTTCATGTCGTGCGCGACTATCCGCTCTCGCGGTGTTACCGCGCCTTCGACGTGGTGGTGAGCGCGGCAGGCTACAACTCGTTCCACGAGCTCCTCCGGTTCGGGGTTCCCGCCCTCTTCATTCCCAACCGGCAGACGTCACTCGATGACCAGGCGGCGCGCGCTCGTTTCGCCGCCGACAGCCGCTGGGCCTTCGAGCTGCCTCGGCTGACCCTCGAGGAGACGAGTGCACGGATCGCCTCACTCCTGGAGGACGGCTCGGACATGGTCGCCCGAGCGCACCAGGCAGATCCCGGGAACGGTGCACCGGCCGTGGCCCGGCTCATCACTCGCGCGATCGACGGGACGCTGTCATGACCACCCTTCGCACACGCGTCGTTCGGCACGCCCCCGCACCGCTCGTCGACGTCGCCCGCCGGGGGAAGCGGTCGGTCCGGTCCCTGGGTGGTCGGACGCTTCGTCGCCTCCGGCGGGTACCGGTCCTGCGATCGCCCGCTGATCGACTGCTCGCGAAGGCCGCCGCGCGACGTCCACGGCCCCCGGCCCGCCCTCCCGCGAAGGCACCTCGTGCAGCCCGACGTGAGCATCCGCTCAAGGCCGGCAACCTCCTCGGTGGGGTCGGGGTCGATCAGCTTCCGGTGGTCGTCATCGACCTCGTGGGTGTCGATCCCGGCGACGTCCCGGCGATACTGCGCTCCGTCGCGCAGGAGCAACTGCTACTCGCGTCGTTTCGGCCGGTGATCGTGCTCGACGTGGACCGGCTCGGCGACGTGCGTGCCTACGGCTTTCCCGTCGAGCTGACGCTCGGGCGGGATGCCTGGCCGGGGCTCGTTGCGGAATGGGAGGAGCACACCGCGAAACGCCTCATCGCCATCCGGCGCTACTACCGCGCAATCGAGCTCGTGACGCTGAGCACGCCGGCGGACACCTGGCGGTTGCGGATGCTGGCGACCTGAGCCGGCGGATCCGCTGAACTCTCACCCACCACTGTGCCGCACACCCTGAACGAGTGGGGCCAGACGCCGGTCGAGCGCGTCGGTGAGGGTACGCACGTAGGTGTCGGTCAGGTGTGAGCCCTGCCGGTAGACGAGCACGTGCCCGATGACCGGCACGCAATCGACCGTCGGGCAGATGAACTCGGTCAGGTCCACGAGCTCCACCCCCGGCACGCGCCGGGCGGCCAGCCGCTGCGCCGGTGCCGCCGACCGATCGATTCCGGCACCGCGATCGAAGGAGCATGCCGCCAGATCGTCCGGGTGGTCCGCCACGCACGGGAAGACCGAGCCGGGGGGATGTGGGTTGTCGAGGAGCGCGACGACGGGCATCCCGTCCGCCTCGAGGGTCGCCCACCGCTGCGCGAGCGCATCGACCATCGCCTCACTCGATCCGCTGTCGGGGTCGGCGTCGTCGGCGAGGGCCTGGGCGGCGCCCTGGGACGTGAGCACGACGGCGGGTCTCACGTCGTCCAGTTCGGCCAGCACGCGGTCGTTCCAGTCCGCGCAACTCGCGTACGGCTCACCGTCGCGCACCTGCATGCCCGCGTGGAACCCGCACGCCGACTTCGTGTAGGCGAGGATGCGCCAGCCGTGCCGCTCGGCGACCGCGGAGAGGGCCGACTGCCATTGCACGAGCTTCGAGTCGCCGACGACGGCAATGGTCGGGGTGCCGTCCTCGAGCCCCCAGACGCACGCGGCGGGATCGGACCCGCCCGGGCCCTGCTGGCAGCCGTCGGCGTAAGCGGCCGGCACGTCGTCGGGGGCGTCCTGCGGAGCGGGGAGGAACCAGGCCGGCTCGCCGAGCACGGTGAGTCCACCGGGCGTCGATGCGGTGCCCTCCGGGTCGATGAGCGCGCCCGCACCCGGCGGGCCGCCGTCGACGGCGGAGGCCGTCTCCGGCACGGGTCGTAGCAGGAGGAGCACGATCATGGAGGCGGCGGTGGCCGCGAGGGCGAGGTTCACGGCGAGGGAGAAGCGCAGGACCCGTGGCCTCATGCCTACCATCCTCTCTGAAGGGGTGAGCGACCCGTCGGACATGACGGCGCCCCCGGCCGCTGGCCGGGGGCGCCGTGACTGCTCATCGATCATCTCCGGAGGTGATGATCCGCGCGGATCAGAACTCCCAGAGGATGTCCTGCACCTGCTGGCCGACGTTCTTGCTCAGCGAGCCCTCGGGGCCACCGAACATGAACACGTTCTGGATCGGTCCGTGCGGGTCGATGATGACGCCCGAACCGTTCCTCTCGATGTTCCAGTAAACGTGCTGGTCGAGCAGGTCAGCGGTCACCTTGGTGAGGCTGGACTCGCGGGTGAGCAGGAGCGGCCCGTCGACATTCGCCGCGTAGCCACCGGCGACGACGCCGTCGGGGAAGTTCTCCCCGGAGGCGAGCACGACGTTGGTGAAGCCCTGGTCCTGCTCGTTGTCCAGCGCGCCGTTCCAGTTGGCGAAGTACTCGTCGGCGAGGATCGCCGCGGTCTCGTAGCGGTCCGCACCGGCGTGGTCGAAGTCCGACTCGATCGGGGTCTCGTTCCATCCCTGCGCGGTCGCGGTCTTCGCCGGGCCACCGACGGTGATGATGGAACCGTGGGTGTTAACCGTGTCACCCTCCCAGGTCCACTGGCCGTCGACGACCGCGTCGAACGTGAACTTGTCGAGTCCCGCGCTGCCCTTGGTCAGCAGCACGACGCCGCTGGCGTTCGCGGCCGCGGCACCCGCGGCGAGCGCGTCGGGGAAGTTCGTGCCGTCGGCCAGGAAGATGTTGACGTTGCTGTTGTCGTCCATCGTGAAGTAGGCCGCCGTTGCGAGGCCGACCGCCGTCTGGTAGCGGTTGACGCCCGCGACCCGGTCGACAGAGAGGCCTTCGGCCACCAGCGAGAGGCGAAGCTGCTCGCCGAACACGTCGGTGCCACCGACGAGGATGACGTTGTCGAAGTTGGTCTTGATGTAGGCCAGGACGTCGCCGTTGACCGCGGCGGTGCCCGGCGAGTTGAGCAGGATCGGTGCGTCGAGCGTGTCGGCCAGCGGCGCCGCCGCGAGCGCGTCGGAGAAGACCTGGGAGTTGGCCAGGATCACCGTGTCGCCCCAGCCCGTGGTGCGCTTGGCGGCGTCGAGCGCCGTCTGCACGCGATCCTCGCCGGCGAAGCGGTACAGCTGCGGGTCGTCGCTATCCACCGACAGGTTGTCGAGGTTGACGTTTCCGCCACCGACGTTGTCGTTCGGGGCGGCGAAGGCGGTGCCGGCGAGCGCGAGCGCACCGACGGCAGCCGCAGCGGTCGCGGTGAGACCGCGACGTACGAACTTACTCATGAGTTGACCTCCTGTGGTCAAAAGTAGACAGACATCCATTCGGGTCCCCACACGTAGTGCCTGGCTCTGCGCCCCCCTAGATGACCTTCATCAAGGTTCGCACATTCCATCTCGCATCGGCGGGTCAGGTACAACATAGGACCCTTCCAGTGATCATGCAACCCTTGCGAGACCGAGACCACAATGCACGTTCCTCCGGCCACAGGAAATGCAGTCGCCACACTGCAACAGATTGGACCAGACGCCGGTCGACGCCCTTCCCTCTCTCAACCAGACACATCATGACAGGCGGCACCGACCCACTGCCCACCCTCCCGATCCGCACGATTTCGCGGCAGACACGCGCTTCAGTGAGCGCAACGCGCCCACGGCGGCACCAACCGGAGGGCATCGCCGCACTCCCAGGCCACCATTCCACATGCATCACGAATAGCCGCCGCACGCCGTCGATCGGAAGCCACCCAGACAATCTGTCGCAATAGCGTCGCGCTTATGTCGCACCTGTCGCGCTTGCGTCGCATTAACCTCGCGAGAGCCGCATGATTGCGTTCACTCCACGCGACGTCGACCGCGCAACACTGACTACCGAAACGCACAAACTTAAGTTTTGGATAGATGGTTTCGAGAGTTTTCATCCGCCGACGGCCCGCGCACACCGCCGGGTGCGCGACGATCCGATCCGGGTCATGTCGCCACCCATCGACCATCCGCCCGCGACTGCTTGTACCCTGCCCGGTGAGTTGTCACCGCCCGAACAGCCCACGTCCAGGAGGGAGCGCCGGTGCCGAAGAGCAGCCCGTCGACACGAGTGCCGTCCGTCACATCAGCGACGGCGGCCGTGCCCGTGGCGCCGGTGGGTGCCGGCGGGGAACCGGCGCGACTGGGGTTCCGGCGGGACATCGAGGGCATGCGGGCGATCGCAATCGGGCTCGTGCTCCTCTATCACGTGCACGTGCCGTTCGCCGGTGGGGGGTTCATCGGAGTCGACGTCTTCTTCGTCATCTCCGGTTTCCTCATCACCGGTGTGCTCATGCGCGACCTGGAGACCCATGGCCGGATCTCGCTCGCCCGGTTCTACGCCCGACGCGCCAAGCGGCTCCTGCCGGCGGCGGGAGTCGTGCTCGTGGCCACGGCGGCGCTCACCGCATGGTCGACCTCGGTCGTGAGTTGGCGTGTCTTCGGCCAGGACATCGCCGGCGCCGCCGGCTACGTCGTGAACTGGCTGCTCGCGGATCGGGCCGTCGACTACTTGGCCGAGGACGTCGCCGCCTCCCCCGTGCAGCACTTCTGGTCCCTTGCGATCGAAGAGCAGTTCTATCTCGTGTGGCCGCTGCTCCTCACGGCCATCGGTCTGCTCGCACGGCGCCGACGGGGAGCGGCTCCATCGCGGCGCGTGCTGGCGGCGGCGGTGATCGCGATCATCATTCCCTCGCTGGTGTGGTCGATCATGCACACCGCCGCCGATCCCGCACGCGCGTTCTTCGTGACCACGACCCGCGCATGGGAGTTGGCTCTGGGCGCGCTCGTGGCGATCGGGGTATCCCGCTGGCAACGGATACCTCCGCGGTGGGCCTGCGCCATCGGTTGGCTGGGTCTGTGCGCGGTGGTCGGCGCCGGGGTGCTGGTGACCCAGGAGACCCACTGGCCCGGCTACGCGGCGCTCGTGCCGACGGTGGGCACCGCCGCGGTGATCATCGGAGGCTGCGTGCCGAGTGACCACGGCCCCTCCGCGCTGCTCTCGCTCAGGCCCCTGACGTGGCTCGGCGCACTCTCCTACTCACTCTATCTGTGGCATTGGCCGCTGCTGATCGCGGCGACCTCCCGGTGGGGAGAGCTGAGTGTCTCCGCTACGACGGGTGTGGTCGCAGCATCGATCGTCGCCGCCGTCCTCTCCCATCGGTTCCTGGAGTCTCCGATCCGGTTCGCCCCGGCGCTCGCCCGCTCGAACACCCTCGCGCTGTCCGTCGGTTTGAACTTCTCACTGCTCGGCCTCGTCGCCGGCCTCGCCCTCGTGCTCGCGGCGTGACCTGTCGGTAGGTCGATCCGCCCCCTGCGCCGAGGTCGCTCACCGGCCCGCACACCGGTTCGGCGGGCCGCCCCAGAGAATCGACCGCTACCATTGCTCGAATTACGCCGGGGCCGCCACGAGAGGTGAGAGATGCAGTCGGATCAGCAGCACGTCGTCCACGTGGTCGGCGCGCGGCCGAACTTCCCCAAGGCCGCACCGGTCCTCGCCGCCCTCGAACGGTACGACGTGCGCCAGACCCTCGTGCACACCGGGCAGCACTACGACTCCAACCTCAGCTCGGTGTTCCTGGAGCAGCTCGGAATGCCGACGCCGGATGTCTACCTCGGGGTCGGCTCCGGCACGCACGGCCACCAGACCGCGGCGGTGATGACCGCCCTTGAAGGCATGTTCGCGGCCGAGCGCCCCGATCTCGTGGTCGTCTACGGCGACATCAACTCGACCGCGGCCGCCGCGCTCGTCGCAGCCAAGGGCGGCATCCGCCTCGCGCACGTCGAGGCCGGCCTGCGATCCTTCGATCGCACGATGCCGGAGGAGATCAATCGAGTCGTCGTGGACCGGCTCGCCGACCTGCTGTTGACCACGAGCGTCGACGCGGTGGGCCATCTGGCGCGGGAGGGAGTCGCGGCCGACCGGATTCACTTCGTGGGCAACCCGATGATCGATTCGCTCCTGCGCTGTCGGCCGGAGCCGGCCGACCAGTCGGCCCGGTCCGACCTCGATCTTCCGCATCGGTATGCCCTCGCCACTCTCCACCGCCCGGGCAACGTCGATGACGACGCCCATGCCGCGGCGCTCGTGCACGCCATGCACGCCGTCGCCGACCGCATCGACATCGCCCTCCCGCTGCACCCGCGCGGACGGAGTCGTCTCACTGCCGCGGGCCTCCTCGACCACCCGAGAATGCATGTCGTCGACCCGATGGCGTACCTGCCGTTCCTCGCGTTGTTGTCCGATGCGGCTCTCGTGATCACGGATTCCGGCGGCATTCAGGAGGAGTCCACGGTGCTCGGCGTGCCGTGCCTGACCGTGCGTCCCAATACCGAGCGGCCGGTCACCATCACCGACGGCACGAATCGCCTGGTCGAGCCGACCGAGTTGCCCGAGGCCGTCGCGGAGGTCCTGGCGGCAGGTCGACCCTCACACTGGCCCACGCCACCGCTGTGGGATGGTCACGCCGGCGAGCGAATCGCCGCCATCCTCGCCCGCGCGCTGGCCGCTGGGCCGGCATGATGGGACGACCGCCCGCCGAGGCGGCCTACTGTCTCACGACCAGGTTCTCGGAGTCGACGAAGCGGCCGACCGGGGAGGCGAGCATCTCGATCACCTGGGCGACGTGACCAGGCTGCATGATCGTCCCCGGGTCCTCGTCCGGCGCCAGTACCCGGCGTAGCGCCGTCGCCGTCCGGCCCGGAGAGATGCACACGACTCGGGTGCCGTAGATCGCCAGCTCCTCACGCATCACCTGGCTCATGTTGATCACGGCGGCCTTCGATGCCGAGTAGGTCAACCAGCCGGAACGGCCCGTGATGCCGGCCGTCGAGGCGACGTTGACGATGAGATCGAACTGGTTCCCCAGGTGCAGCAGGTCCTGCACGAGGGTGAACGGCCCGTAGAGATTGACCGCCATCGTCCGCTCGAAGTCGGCGAAGTCGACCTGCTGGAGGGGCACCGGATTCGTGTAGCCTGCGTTGTTCACGAGCGTGTGTATGGTGCCGACCTCTCGATAGGCGTCGGAGATGGCCTGCTGCAGCGCGGCGCGGTCGCCGACGTCCACACGGCAGGCAACGATCCTCTTGCCATGGGGGTTGGCCGACTCGAGCTCCGCCACCGCCGCAGTGAAATCCTCCGATTCCCGTGCGAACATGACGACTGTCGTCGTCTCCCCCGGCGCCTGCACGAGGCGCCGCACGGTCTCCAGGCCGATGCCGCGAGACGCCCCCGTCACGAGTGCGGTCCTACTCATCCTCGGCCTCCTCGCTCTGCAGCAGGTAGGTGGCGAGCCGCACGTCGATGGGCGTGGTCACCTTGAAATTGCGGTCCGTCCCGTCGATGAAGTGGACCGGGTAACCCGCAACCGCCACGAGGGTCGCATCCTCGGTGAAGACCTCACCGCGGTCGGAGGCGAAGGCATGGGCCCTCGCGAGATGCGTCTTGTTGAACTTCTGCGGCAGCTGCACGTTCCGCAGACGGTCCCGTTCAAGGGAACCCGTGACCTCCCGTGTCGCCGGGTCGACCGGCGCGACGGTGAAGGCGATCGGCTGCATGAGCGAGACGTTCTCGTACTCGCTGGCGATGAGGCGTTCGAAGTCCTCCTCGGTGGCCAGCGGACGGGCGGCCTCGTGCACGATCACGTGGTCGTTCTCGCAGTGCGGAAGCATCGCCGCGACGGACGCGTGCCTCGTGTCTCCCGCCTCGACGAGGGTCACGGGGGTCCGGATCGCATAGGCCTCGAGGATCTCCTCGACCGCCTCCTTCCAGCCCGGCGGATAGTTGAGGACGATCTGCGTCACACTCTCGATCCGGTCGACCGCTACGAGTGAGTACACGAGGATCGGGATCCCCCGCACCTTGAGCAGTTGCTTCGGCTGGCCGGCGCCCACCCGCGCACCGATTCCGCCGTTGAGCAATAGTAGGGAGTGCACCCGTTTCTCCTCCAGATCGTGATGACGTGCGGCCATGCTAGCCGCGGCGCGACGTGACGCCTGCACGCTACCCGTGCGACGCGCCGTCCAGGCCGAGCAGTTCACGCCACCGGGCCACCACAGTGTCGTAGCCGAACTGGCGCGCCATCCGCTCACGACCTGCACGGCCCATGGCCGCCGCATGCTCCGAGTCCGCGAGCACCTCGATCAGACGCTTGGTCAGCTGCTTCGGCTTGTTGTCGGGCACGAGGTGGCCGTCGACGCCGTCTCGGATCTGGTCGCTCGGACCGTAGTTGATGTCGTAGGCGACCACGGGTGTTCCCGCGGCAAGCGACTCGCCGATCGCGAGGCCGAACGACTCGACCTCCGAGGTGGAGACCGTCACTTGGCAGCGCGACATCGCGGAACTCACATCGCTGATCTGGCCGTGGAATGTGACGTAGTCATCGAGGGAGAGCTCCCTCGTCAGCTTCTCGAGTGCCGCCCGCTCGGGACCTCGCCCGTAGACGCGCAGGTTCGCGGCCGGGATCGCCTTGCGGATGGCAGGAATGATTCGGATGAGCTGATCGATCCGCTTGCCCGGGTGCAGCCGGGCGAAGACGCCGATCCTGCCCTCGGCCTTCTCCGCTCCCTCGACCGTGGGAGCGGTGCGGATCCGATTCGGCACGACGTGGACGTTGTGCGCATCCGGATAGCGACGGCGCAGGTCGGCAGCCTGGGCCTCGGTTGCGACGACGACCGCGGGCATCTCCGCGAACCTCGTGAAGGTGTCCGCGTAGTCGGCGCGGATATCGGCGCCGAATCGGAACGGCGGCTTGAAGTGGTTCTCGTGCCACACGAAGACGCGATCGGCGAGCCCGGGCTTCACATCGATCACCTTGCGAGCCGCGCCCGAGGAGTGGGCCACGAGCGTCGGACGTCCCGCAGCCCTCTTCATCAGCCCTTCGAGCCAGGCCACGTGCCAGGGTACGTTGTGCGCGAAGCGGCGGCTCTTTCCCGACTCGCGTGAGTTGACGTACAGGCCCGCGTGGGCGCCACTGTTCGGGTTGATCCAGCGGGTGAGATAGCAGAAGCCGTCGGCGGTGTAGTACCGCTCCTGGTTCACCTTCCCGGTCACCAGGTCGTAGTGGTACTCGAGTCCGCAGAAGCCCGCGGAGTTGTACTCGCGGCGCACCACGGCACGCCGGGCCTGGAAGTAGGTCGTCTGCACGGGCGCGCCGCCGGCGTCCCATCGGCGGAACTTGATGTATTCGCCGTGTCGGTCGAAGTATCGAATGAACCGGTCCGTCTCGAACAGATCGTCCTGTTCGATCAGTCCGTCTGCCTGCTCGTCCTCGGCTCTGGACCAGTTCGCCTCCCCGGGCACGGTGTTCTGCTCCATGAGGTCGAGGTAGATGTTGCGCACCCTCACTCCGTCCGGAATCTGTCCCGAAGCGCGCCGCGACGCGATGGAGGACTCGAAGCGTCCGTCGTAGTTGAACGTGAGCACGGTCGGCGCGAGCCCGAGCCGCAGGAACATCTCGGCCTGAGCGAAGACGGCCGTGGTGCGACCGCCGACGCCGAGCTGGTGGGGGGCAAGGAAGATCTCGCGCATTCGGGCAAGGTAACAACCCGCGGCTACCCAGCGGTAGAGCCGTAGGTGTACGTCGTGCGTGGGGAACGCAACACTGACGTCCTATCTGTGTGCTCGCTGAGAGTTCTGTGCCGAATCGACCGGCGGCTGTCACGACTACCGGGCGCCCCGCGTCCGCCGGGAGGCGATGATCGCGGACCGGTCGAGGCCGAAGGTCTGGCGCGTGAGGAAGCCGCCGATGGTGGTCCCGGCGGCGAGCCCGAGGCCGACCGCGATGGCGGAGACGAGGGCGGGCATGGCCGCGGAGATGCCGTACTCGGAATCCATGATCGAGTAGAGGGCGCGGTAGACAGCCAGGCCGGGGATGAGGCCGATGATCCCGGCCATGGTCATGGCCGACTCCGGCACCTTGAGCCAGCGGTACACCAGGTACCCGAGCACCCCGGCGACGACGCCCGCGAGACCGGGCACGACACCGGGCTGGTCGGTCAGGGGAAGCAGCACGTAGTAGACGGCGAACACGAGGCCGGCGACGGCGGCCATGAGGGGGACGACGCGCAGGTGCACATACGAGGTGAGCGCGAAGCCGACCCCGATGAGCGCTGCGCCGACCACGCCGGCGACGAGTCCGCCGTCCGGCCCGAGGGTGGTGCCCACCCGCATCGGCACTCCCAGACGGATCGCGACACCGATCGTCACCGAGATCCCCACGGCCAGACCGAGGGTGAGCATCACCACTTCCATCCCCCGGGCCGTAGCCGTGACGTAGTAGCCGTCGATGGCATCGCGTGCCGCCGCGGTGAGCCCGATACCTGACAGCAGCATGATGATCCCGGAGATCACGATGACCGTCGGGCGGTTCGCCCCGGGCAGCTCGATGCCCATCGACCGCAGCCAGTACATCCCCACGGCGGCCCAGGTCGTGATCATGGCGGCGGCGATCTGCCCGAAGAACGCGGCGATGCCCCACTTGGCCATCCTGCGGGTGAGGAGGTCCACGGCGATCGCCGCGACCGCGGCCACGATCACGAGCACGAAGCTCGCGTCGTACATGACCACGACGCCGCCGGCGAGGGTCGCCTTGCCCGCCGTGACAAGCCAGCGCCGGTACGGATGGGGCTGGGTGAGGATCGCGCCGAGGCGCTCACGGGCCTCGTCGACGTGCATGAGCTCGTCGCCCGCGGTGATCTCGTCGATGAGCCGGTACACGGCCTGGAGCCGCGCATAGTCGGTGGTGCGGACCTTGACCACCCGCATGACCGAGATCGGATCCTCGTTCAGGCCCCGGTGCACGCTGATGGTGACCGAGGTGAACGTGATGTCGACGTGCGTGCCGTTCAGTCCGTATCCGGCGCTCATGCGCAGCACGGTCGCCACGACGTCCGCGGCCGAGGCGCCCGTGGCCAGCATCGCCTCGCCTGCCCGCAGACACAGGTCGATGACGGCGCGGGCGTGGCGCTGGCTCACCGCGTCGTCGCTGCCGGCGATCGCGATCTTCTGGGTCGGCTCGCGGATCCCGCGTACGGCCTGACCGGCCATGAGCACGAGGGAGCGTCGTGGCTTCCACTGATAGTCACGCCACGTGTGACGCGCGGGGGTGGTCTCGATCTCGTCCGTCACGCTTCTACTCTAGGTCCGCAGAAAGAACGAAGGGCCGCCCACCGGGCAGCCCTTCGATGCATCATCGGCGCTCAGGCGCCGCACTTGTCAGTCCTCGACGTCGACCAGGCCGCGCTCGACGCCACGGGCCAGGCGCCGAGGCACCTTGACCTCGCGGCCACCGGAGCGGACTGGGACCAGGTCAACGACCTCTGCCTTCCACTGCGAACGACGCGAGCGGGTGTTGCTGCGCGACATCTTGCGCTTGGGAACTGCCATGGCCTTGCCTCCTCTTCTACGACGGTTACGCGCGCCGGGGAGCCCGGCGCAAACTCAGGTCTACTTGCCGGCGTTCGCGTAGCGACGACGGAACTTCTCCACACGACCAGCGGTGTCGAGGATCTTCTGCTTGCCGGTGTAGAACGGGTGCGAAGCGGACGAGATGTCGACATCGACCACCGGGTAGGTGTTGCCGTCCTCCCACTCGACCGTGTTCGCCGAGGAGATCGTCGACTTCGTCAGAATCGAGAAGTTCGCCGAGATGTCACGGAACACGACCGGCTGGTACTCCGGGTGGATGTCCTTCTTCATATCAACTTCCTACAATCGGGTGTTCACGTGGGCGCGGGCGCCAACGGGCGGGTACTCGCCTCGGTTGGTGCTGACCGCTCCTGGAGGCTCCAAGGCACAACTCTCTCACGTTGAGCCCGGACGATCATACTCCAGAGCCCGGGGCTGATGCACGCCGGGCCGGACGGCTGTGGCCTAGACCACCGGGACGCCACCCGGACGCACCGCGAGCTCGCCGCGTCGTCGGTCACTGCGAGAACAGGAACCCGGCCGCATCCCGGAGCCCGAGTTCGAGGAACGGGGTCACGGTGCGCATGTACGTGGCCGAGACGTGGTGCTCGTCGCGCATGACGATCGTGTCCCCCGCGACGGCCGGGCAGTAGGTCTCGTCGCAGAACGCGGCCGTCAGATCGAGCGGGGTCACGTTCACGGGTATGCCCTCGGCCGCGCGCATCGGAGAGGCCATCTCCAGCGACGCGTCGCGAGGCTGGCCGCACTCCCGCGGATCGACTCCCACGCGTTCGAGGCACTCCGCCGCGGACTCCTCCAGGCGTGGGGTGTCCCGGACCGCCACGATCGGGATCCCCGCATCGGCCAGCTTCGACCAGGCGCCCACGGCCCCTGCGGCCACGTGTTCGTACCCGCCCTTGGTCGTGGTGCCGAGGGTGAAGACGAGATCGGGTTCCAGCTGCGCGATCAGCGGCAGCGCATCCCGGTTCCAATCCCGGCAGCTGTCGTTGAAGCCGAGACCGTCGACGTTCTCCCAGTCGACCGTCAGGTGGCATCCGCCCTTTTCGAGCAGGATGAGTTCCCACGACTGCTCCTCGGCGATCCGGCTCATCGCCGGCCACCACTGCCCGATGTGCGAGCCGCCGGTCATGACCACCCTCCGTAGCGGATCGGCCGGCACGTCCCGGCACACGAGCACCTCATCGAATCCGTCACGATGGCTCTGCACGCACGATTCGTCGTAGATCGCCGGCAGGTCCCGGGAGAGCACGGTCAGGTCCGGGACGACGTCACCCGGCTCGTAGGGATCGAGGCTGATCGGCTCTCCCGACATGAGCACCGCGGCACCCGGATACTCGCCGCCGTCGACGATCGCCTGCGCCAGGAGCGCATCCTGGCGCTGCGAGAGGCTCGACGCGGCAGCACCGGTGGTCAGGGCGACCACCGTCACGCTGGCGACCGCCCACGCGAACTTCCGGCCCTGGCTCCGCACGAAGCGCCAGTTCTGGGCGGGGTCCTCGATGAAGCGCTTCGACAGCCAGGCGAGTCCGACCGATGCCGAGAGGATCGCCACGGCCTCGAGCGGGCCGATGCGCTGCAGGCCGAACGTCGCGAGCACGAAGATGAGGATGGGCCAGTGCCAGAGGTAGAGGCTGTAGGAGATGTCGGCCGCGAAGGTGAACGGCTTGGTCACAAGTAGGCGATCCACACCCCACGGCGAGGTCGTCATCCCGCCCGCCAGCACGAGGATCATCCCGATCACCGGCCACGCGGCCAGGTACCCCGGGAAGAGGTTCCCGCCGTCGAAGATCAATCCACAGGTCGCGATCATCGCGATGCCGGCCCAGCCGCTCACGACCCTCCCGCGCATCGAGAGCTTGACGTACGGCAGCAGCAGCGCGGCCAAGCCGCCCAGTGCGAACTCCCACATCCGAGCCCCGGAGTGGAAGTAGGCGACCGGCTGGTCGACGGCCGTCAGATACACGGAGTAGGAGAGGGAGCCCACGAGAACCAGGGCGAGCACGCCGACGAGAGCCCACCGCGGCGACACCTGCAGCCGCAGGGCCAGCATCGTGACGGCCATGACCACGAGCGGAGCGACGAGATAGAACTGGCCCTGCACGGACAGCGACCAGAAATGCTGCAGCGGACTCGTGTCGGCCCCCGCGGCGTTGTAATCGAGTTGGGAACCGACGAGTTCCCAGTTCTCGTAGTAGAGGATCGTGGCCCTCAGTTCACGCGCCACCTGCAGCCACCGTGATTCGGGCAGGAGGAAGTAGGCACCGACGGCCACAGCGAGGAGCACGGGCAGGATCGGCGGCAGGAGCCGCTGCCCGAGCCGTCCGAAGTGCTGCACGAGGCTGATCCGGCCGTTCCCCTTGATGGCGCGCCGCAGCAACGACCCTGTGAAGAGGAAGCCCGTGATCGCGAGGAATACGTCGATTCCGCCGGAGACCCGGCCGTTGCCGAAGAGGTGGAACAACACCACGAGGCTCAGGGCAAGCCCGCGCACGCCGTGCAGTTCATGCCGGAACACACCCTCCGCGGTCGCCTCGCGGCGCGGCCGCGCGGCATGGCGCGGTGGGGCGGCAGGGCCGCCGGAGGGGTCGGCTGGGACACGCCTCTCGCCTCCCGCGTGGCGGGGAGGATTCGCGAATCGACTCGGCACCGCGGACGACGGTAGCAAGACCGTCGTCTCGAGGTGGCCTCACCACCGGCCAACGTGCGCGGCTTCACTCTCGCGTGGCTCCCCGCCCACCCGGGCGACCGCGCTACGCGGGCCGACCGGGCGTCGTCCATAGGCCCTGCCGCAACCGGCGCCCGGCGCCCCGACGCGCGGTCCGGCCAAGGCGGGCCGACACGCTGGATACGGACTTCGACGCAGGCAAGGGCATCACACCCGACGTGGATCGCCGCGCTGGACGAGGAGGCTCGCCGCCTCGACGTCACCCCGGCAGTCGATCATCACGATGCGGATCGGGAACCGCGTCGACGCTGCCCGGACACCGGCTGCATGATCGTTCGGCGTTCGGCGATGACCGAACACCGAACGGGCGTCACGATGCAACGACGTGCGCCCACTCATCCGGCAACCACCTGTGGTCGCGGGCGGATTGGCGGCTACCCCCGCCAGGGCGAACGGGCGTGCATGACGGGGGCACGACAGTTGAACTGTCTCTCCGCGGGAACTACCGTCGGCAGCGGTAGCTGGGATGAGACAGTTCCCGGAGCGCCGATTCGAGAGGCCCACGCTCCGGCGTGGGCTTCTGCGCGTCCCGCATGACCGAGATCATGCTGTGGGCCAACGCCGTGCTGATCTCGAGCTCCAATGCGAGGATCCCCTCGGCCTCGGCGAGGTTCACAGCGGCACGGTCTCGGCCAGGATAGACAGCCCCACACCCGTGCGATGCGCCCGTTCGCGCACGACGTCGGCGTCTACGACGTCAACAGTCGCCCCGGCCACGCGCGACAACTCCTCGCCCAAACGAATGAGGTCCCGCTCGACGCCAGGCGAGAACTGCACGATCAAGTCAAGGTCTGAGGAGTCGGTTGCTTGACCACGCGCAACAGACCCGAACACCCCGGCCGCCTCAACGCCATAACTGGCGAGCACACCGCGGATGGCCTCGCGGTGGGCCGCGAGGCCGCCAGGCGCAGTGACAGCAGGAACATTCATCTCGTCAGTGTCTCATCACCACATCAGCGACGAAAGGAACCCGCCCACCGGTAGCTGACCTCCCGCCTGGGCGACCCGCGCTACGCGGGCCGCCCGGGCGTCGTCCATAGGCCGGCTACGCGGCCTTCGCCGCGGCCGAGAGCGCTTCGAGGTAGGAGTCCAGCCCCCACGTGAGCGAGAGTGCGGTCGGCGGGGAGACCGCGGCCACGAGCTCGGGACCGGTGATCGAGGCCACCGCCCCGGAGGTCACCGCCGGGATCGTGGCCGCATACGGCGCCGCGAGGAACGCCTCCTCCTGCTCGGGGGTGTCCGCGTAGGACACGAGCACATCCGAGTCGAGCTCGGAGAGCCGCTCGTGGCTGAGCGTGTAGTAGAACGTCTCGTCGCCGTTCGCGAGCTCGGTCACCGCCGGGGCGTCGACGAAGCCCAGGTCGCGCAGGAAGCCCACCCGCGGATCGGCGGGCTTGTACACGTAGAACGTGCCCGACACGTCCCACGTGGCCGCGATCGTCTTGCCCGCGAACTCGGGGTGATCGGCGGCGGCGCGCTCGAGGGTGTCGTCGATGTCGGCGAGCACGGTGGCCGCCTCCGTGGTCCGGCCGAGGGCCTCGCCCACGATCTCGACGACCTGGCGCCACGGCGTGCTCCACGCCTCGTCCGGGTAGGCCACTGTCGGGGCGATCTGACTGAGCAGCTCGTACTGCTCGGCCGTGATGCCCGAGTACACGGCCAGGATGAGGTCCGGGGAGGCGGCCGCGATCTCCTCGTACGCCGGCTCCTCGGCGGAGACGGGCAGCATCACCGGCGTCGCGGCGCCGAGGTCGGTGAGCTCCTCCTGGATCCACGGCAGCACCCCGTTCTCGTCGCCGCCGTAGGGCTGGGACTCCATCGCCGTGGGCACCACCCCGACGGCGATCGCCGCGTCCGCGCTCCCCCACCCGAGCGTGACCACGCTGTGCGGATCCGCGGGGACCACCGTCTCCCCGAAGGCGTGCTCGATCGTCGTGGGGGCGCCTTCCGTGTTCGCAGCGCCGCCGGTATTCGTGGGGCCGTCGGTACCGGTCGGGCTCGCGGGTTCCTCGCCCGTGCCGCCGCTCGAGCAGGCGGTCAGGGCGAGCGCCGCCGCGGCGAGCGCGACGAGGATGCGTGGACGTCGGATCATGGAATCTCCCGGGTCGTGAGGGGCGAGGGGTCAGGGCGCGGCCGGCTGCGGCGCGGCCGGTGGGCGATGGAACCGCCCGATCGGCACCACGAGCGGGGTGCCGCTGATCGGATCGGGCACCACGCGCGATTCGAGGGCGAACGCGTCGCGCACGACCTCGCTCGTGAGCACCCGCTCGGGCGGGCCCTCGGCCGCGATCCGCCCGCCGGCCATGACCACGAGGTGGTCGGCGTACCGGGCGGCGAGGTTGAGCTCGTGCAGGACCATGACGATCGTGGTGCCGCGGGCCCGGTTGAGCTGATGGAACAGGTCGAGCAGCTCGACCTGATGGGCGAGGTCGAGGTAGGTGGTCGGCTCGTCGAGGAGCAGGATGTCGGGATCCTGGGCGAGCGCGACCGCCACCCACGCCCGCTGCCGCTGCCCGCCGGAGAGCTCGTCCATCGCGCGCCCGGCGAGCCCGGCGCACTGGGTGAGCTCGAGCGCGAGGGCGACCGCCGCCTCGTCCGTGCGCCGATCCCGGCGCAGCACCCCCTGATGCGGGTACCGCCCGCGGCCCACGAGATCGGCCACCGTGATGCCGTCCGGTGCGAGCGGCTGCTGCGGGAGCAGGCCGACCATCCGCGCGAACTCCTTGCCGCCGTGGCGGCGGATGTCGCGCCCGTCGAGCGTGACGCGCCCGCCGCTGGGCCGCAGCAGCCGCGCGAGCCCCTTGAGCAGCGTCGACTTCCCGCACGCGTTCGCCCCGACGATCACGCTCACCTGGCCGCGCGGTACCTCCAGGTCGAGCGTATGGACGACGCAGTGCCCGTCGTAGGACAGCGACAGGTTCTCGGCGGCGAGCGCACGCGACGTCGTGGGCTGGGTCATCGGGTCTCTCCTCACATTCAGCTGCGGCCCGTGGCCAGCAGCCAGAGCAGGTACGGGGCGCCGATCGCGCCGGTGACGATGCCCACCGGCACCGGGGAGTCGGGCAGGAAGGCGCCGAGGGCGGCGTCCGCGCCGAGCACGACGCACACGCCCGTGAGCGCGGCGGCCACGAGCGCCGGGCCGCCGTCGCGCACGAGGCTGCGGGCGATCGGCGGGCCGATGAAGGCGACGAACGCGATCGGGCCGGTCACGGCCGTGGTCAGGGCGGCGAGGGTGACGCCCAGCGCGAGGATGCCCAGCCGGGTGCGTTCCACCCGCACCCCGAGCCCGCCGGCCTGGGGGTCGCCGAGCTGGAGGGCCTGCAGGGCGGGCCGGGTCAGCGCGAGCGCGGGCAGCAGGATCGCGAGCGCGACGGCGAGCACCGCGATGGAGTCCCAGCGGGCCCCGCCGATCCCGCCGACGGTCCAGGCGAGCGCGCGGGACACCTCGCGCACGTCGCCGCGGGAGATGAGGTAGCCGAGCACCGCCTGGCCGGCGAACGCGAAGCCGACGCCCACGAGCACGAACCGGTAGGCGCCCACCCCGCCCCGCCAGGCGAGGGCGTAGATGGCCAACGCCACCCCGAAGCCGCCGGCGAGCGCGAGCAGGGAGAGCCCGATGCCCGAGACCCCGAGCACGAGCAGCCCGAACACCGCCGCCACGCTCGCCCCGCCCGAGATGCCGAGGATGTCCGGGCTCGCGAGCGGATTGCGCACGAGGGTCTGGAACAGCGCCCCCGAGAGGGCGAAGGCCGCGCCCGCGAGCACGCCGAGGGCGACCGTGGGGGCCCGCAGCCGCCAGAACACGAAACTGCCGCCGCCGGTCGCCTCCGGACCGCCCGCGAGGATGCGCGCGAGCTCGCCGGGGCTGAGCGGATAGGGCCCCGTGGCCAGCCCGACGAGGACGAGCGCGACGGCGGCGAGCCCCAGGGCGGTGCACACGAGTACGCAGCGGGTGCGACGTCGTCGTAGAGCGGCCGCGAGAGCGGCCCGGGCTGTCGGCTCGGTGCGCTCGGTGCGCGCTGTATGCCCTGTGTCTTCTGTGGGGTCGGTGCCGCCGGAGGCGGGCGGTGCGGGCACGGTGATCACAGCGACCCCAGCCGGGTGCGGCGGGCGAGGGCGATGAGCACCGGCGCGCCGAGCACGGCCACGACGATGCCGGCCTCGAGTTCGCCCGGGGGCACCACGAGGCGGCCGATGATGTCGGCGCCGAGCAGGAGGATGGGGCCGCCGATCGCGCAGAAGGCGAGGATCCAGCGGTAGTCGGTGCCCACGAGCTGGCGCACGGCGTGGGGCACCATGAGGCCCACGAACATGATCGGCCCGGCGAGCGCGGTCGCGGCCCCGGCGAGCAGCACCACGGCGAGCCCGCACGCGATGCGGGCGAGGGCGAGGTTCTGGCCGAGTCCGCGGGCCAGGTCCTCGCCGAGGGCGAGGAGGTTGAGCATCCGACCCGAGCAGGCGGCGAGGAGCGCGCCCGCCGCGAGGAACGGCAACAGCGTCACGGCGGCCTCGGCGCCGCGGCCGGCCAGGGAGCCCACCGACCACAGCCGGTAGCTGGCGAGGGTCGCCGTGTCGGTGAGGAGCACGAGGGTCGTGAGCGAGGTGAGCCCGGCCGTGAGCGCCATGCCCGCGAGCGCGAGGCCCACCGGGCTCGCGGCGCCGCGCTGGAGGGCGCCGATTCCGTAGACGAGGCCCGCCGCGCACGCGGCCCCGGCGAGCGCGAACCAGATGAAGGCGGCCGGGCTCGTCAGGCCGAGCACCGAGATCGCGAGCACCACCGCGAACGACGCGCCCGCGTTCACCCCGAGGATGCCCGGATCGGCGAGCGGGTTGCGGGTGAGGCCCTGCATGACCGCGCCCGCGAGGCCGAGCGCGGCGCCCGCGAGCAGCCCGACGATCGTGCGCGGCAGGCGCAGGTCCCGCACGACGACGGTGGCCGGATCCTGGCCCGGACTCGTCAGCGCGTGCCACACCTCGGCGGGGCCGATCGCCGCGGCGCCGAGCGCGAGGCTCAGGGCGATCACGACCGCCAGCGCCACGACGAGGGCCGCGAGCGCCAGCCACCGGCGGGCCGGGCTCGGGGCGCCCACGGGGCCCACCGGGTCCGGTGCGCCCGCGGGGTTCGCACGGTCCGGTGCGCTGTGGGGGCCGGCGACCGGGGCCGGTGTCACGTCGGCCGTCACGTCGCCCATCACTGGGGCGGGACTCCGGCGATCACTGGGCCTCGGCCCTGCCCAGGCGCCAGTAGCCCATGAAGGAGACCCGGGTGCGGGTGATGCCCGTGGTGGTCACGAGGAGGCGGCGCAGGCGCTTGATCACGCCCGCCTCGCCGGCCAGCCACGCGTAGAACTCACCGCCTCGCACGCAGTACAGGTCGCCGAAGGAGTCCCACAGCAGGTCGCGATCGACGTCGACCTCCTCGAGTCGCTGCTCGGAGGTCGACAGGGCCGCGAGGTAGACGTGGGGGTGGGCCGAGACCCAGGCGGTCACGGCCGGCTCGAGGAGGGTTCCGTGGCCGGCGCCGTTGCGCGGCAGCCACGTCACCTGCGTGCGCGCCGCCGTGACGATCGGCAGCACGTCCTCGCTCGCGGGCACCTCGAGGAACACGTGCGCCTCGCGCTCGGGGCCGAGGTGCTCGAGGATCGAGCAGATCGCCGGGGCCGCGGTCTCGTCGCCCACGAGGAGGATCTTCTCGGCGGTGCCGGGATGAAAGTCGATGCCGATCCCCGAGTCCCGGGAGCGGGCGTCCGGGCCGACGAGCACGAGGGCATCGCCCGGGCCCGCCTGCTCGAGCCAGCGGGAGGCGGGGCCGCCGTCGGGGTGGGTGACCATGTCGACGTCGACCTCGCCGGGGCGCACGGCCCGCACGGTGTAGGTGCGGAACGGGTTGCGGTCGGCGTCGGGCAGCTCACGCCACCGCTTGTACCAGTCGCCGGCCGCGATCGTGGCCGGGTCGTTCCAGCCGAAGTCGGCGACGTGGCCGGCCGGGTGCCCGCCGGGATTGTCGCCCGGGTGGGGAAGCACGATCTTCACGCGCTGATCGAGGCGGTCGGTCCCGAAGGAGTCGAGCTCGTCCCCGGCGAACGTGACGCGCACGAAACTCGGGGTGATCCTGCGAATCCGCGCCACGCGCACCGCGTACGGGCGGTATCCGGGGCGGGTGTCCTTGGCTACGGTCGACGTGAGCACGAATAAAGTATGGCACGCCTTACCTAATTCACGCACGGGAACGTGACGCGACCGGCAGACGCGCCGGCGCTCGTGCACGATCTCCAACCACGACGTTCGGCGTCACACGACGAGCGCTGATCGACGTCCGAATCTCGGACCGGCTCGGTCGTGACGACACCCGAGGACGCCCCGGCACGAACCTACCCACCGTGTGCGCTACGTCACCCCATTGGAGTCGAACCGGTATAGTTTCTCTATGGATGGAGGGCGCCCATGGAGTTCGAGTTCGAGCCGCGCCCCCTCGTCATCGGCACGATCGCCGGGCGACACTTCGCCGCAGTCGTCACGTATCGAGACGGGCGAACCCGTTTGATCTCTGTCCGTCGCGCCCGCAACGAGGAGGTAGCCATCTATGAAGGCTGAACAGTTCGACGCCGCATTCGACGCCGGGGACGACGTCACGCCTCAGCTTGACCTCGGCCGGGCGCATCGGCCTGGCCTGACACCACGTCGGGTCAACGTCGACTTTCCCACGTGGATGGTCGAAGCACTCGACCACGAGGCGCGTCGCCTCGGGGTCACACGGCAATCGGTGATCAAGATCTGGATTGCGGACCGGCTCGGTCGCGACGACGCGCCGGCCGCCTGACGCGCCCATGTGGACGACATGGACGATTTGAACGCACAGCGGGGCGGATCCACCACCACCGCGGTGGCCACACGTCCCCGCTCCGGGACCTCCGATCGGGCCCGTCGCGGATTCGGGCGATCACCGGCTCATTCGTAGACGCCGCGGCGGTGGCCGATCTCGATCACGAGAACGACCAACCGTTCATCGCGCAGGTCGCAGATGATCCTGTAGTCGCCGACGCGATACCGCCACAGGCCGGCCAGACCTCCGGTGAGCGGCGCACCTCGGTCCCGTGGACTCTTGAGTGTCGTGATCGCGCGAAGCGCGGCACGAACACGCCGGGCGGTCTGCGGATCAGCCTTCCGTAGCCAGCGTGCCGCCTCGGGCGACAGTTCGACTTCCCAGGTCACTCGATCTCATCCACGAGACTCGGATCGACCGGATCGTCACCGAGCCCCAACTCGCGCTCGACCACGGCGAGCGGCACTGCCTGCTGCCGCCCGGAGCGAAGGTCCGCGGCGCGCTCGACGATCCGCTGCTCCCACTCCAACTGTGCCAGGTCACGCTCCAGCACCTCGCGCACAACATCCCCCTGGCTTCGTCGCGTCGCCGCGGCGAGCGCCTCGACGCGCGCGCGCAGGCCTTCGGGAAGTCGCACCGAGATGGGCCGCCCCAGCGGCGTCGTCGAGTTCATGTAAACATTGTATTCGTTGTGTACATGCCGGGCAACGAACGCGCCCGGGAACCGACCCTCATCACCGCGCGCCCCGCCCACACTCCAGTTTGCACTAGTTGAACTAGTGCAACTACGCTTGAGGTGTGCTCATCACGGTGGACCCGACCAGCCCGCAGCCGCTCTTCGAGCAGATCGCGGCGTCGATCCGGCTCGCGATCCTCACCGGACAGCGGGGCGCCGGCGACCGGCTTCCGGCCACGCGCGACCTCGCACAGTCCCTCGATCTCAACGTGAACACGGTGCTGCACGCCTACCGCGAGCTCGTGGCCGAGGGGCTGATCGAGCTCCGCCGGGGCCGCGGGGCGACCGTGACCACCCGGGCCGCCGCCGACTTCGCCACCCTCCACCGACACATCGCCGCCGTCCGCACCGAGGCCGCCCGCCTGGGCCTGGCGCCCGCGACCCTCGCCGCACTGCTCACCACGAAGGAGCCCGCATGAGTCCCCACGACCGCGGAATCACCCCCAGCGCCACGACCCCGGCCCGCCCCCCGCTGCCCCACCGCGGCCGGGCGATCGCGCTCGGGATCGCGCTGCCGCTCGTGCTCATCGCCGCGAGCTACGCCCTCGTGCTCGCCTGGCTGCCCGACCTGCCGGACACCGTGGCCCTGCACTGGGGCCCGAACGGCGTGGACCGCGTGGGCAGCCTCGCGGAGCTCATGACCCTCAACTCCGTGCTCATCGGGGTCGGCGTCGTGGTGATGTTCCCGCTCGTGCTCCTGTTCGGCCGCTCCGCGCTGACCCGGCGCATGATCGTGGGGTTGTCGGCGGGCATGCTCACGATGTTCTGTGGACTGTTCCTCGTGCAGGTCGCCGGCCAGCGCGGGCTCACCGACCCCTATGCCGCCACCACTGCCGGCGGCGCCATCGCCCTGAGCATCGGTGTGGCGCTCGCCCTGGGAATCGTCGCAGCCGCGCTGGCCGGCGCCGATCCCGCCCGGCCCGCGACCGCTCCCGTGCCCGCCGGCGCCGCCCGTATCGAGCTTACGGACGACGCTCGCGCGGCCTGGTCGGGTCAGGCCACCATGCGCCGGCCCGGGCTGCTCGCCATGATGGGCCTGATCCCGATGGCCGTGGGGCTCGCGGTCGGGGTGAGTACGAGCAACTGGTGGCTGCTGCTGCCGATGGCGGGCGTTGCCGCATTGCTGCTCGGCTTCCTCAGCTTCACGGTGCAGGTGGATTCGGCCGGGATCGTCGCCCGGAGCAGCATCGGACTGCGGGTGCTGCATGTGCCGGCGGATGAGGTGCTGGCCGCGTCGGTGACCCAGGTCAGGCCGTTCGCCGAGTTCGGCGGCTGGGGCATCCGCACCAACGTCCACGGCACCACCGGCCTCGTCACCCGCAAGGGCGAAGCGATACGGATCGAACGTACGGGAGGGCGCTCCGCCGTCCTCACGGTCGACGACGCGGCCACCGCCGCGGCGCTGCTCAACACGGTCGCCGCCCGCGCGCGCCGATGACCGAATGGTGAGCACCGTCTCACCAGGTAGACGACCCGCTCACTCTCTGGTCAGCGCGGCCTCCGGGTGCAAGGCTGAAGCCAGCGATCAGCCCGCCTTCGGAAGGAACGTCATGTCCCGCATCTACGAGAACGCCACCGACCTGGTGGGCAACACCCCGCTCGTCCGGCTCAACCAGGTCACCGAGGGGCTCGGAGCGACCGTGCTCGCGAAGCTCGAGTTCTACAACCCGGCCAACTCGGTCAAGGACCGCATCGGCGTGGCCATGATCGACGCCGCCGAGGCCGCCGGCGCGCTGAAGCCGGGCGGCACGATCGTGGAGGCGACGTCCGGGAACACCGGGATCGCGCTCGCGTTCGTCGGGGCCGCCCGCGGCTACAACGTCGTGCTCGCGATGCCCGAGTCGGCGTCGAACGAGCGCAAGGTGCTGCTGCGCGCCCTCGGGGCCGAGCTCGTGCTCACGGCGCCGTCCGAGGGTATGAAGGGCGCCGTGTCCACGGCCGAGAGGATCGCGACGGAGCGGGAGGGGGCGATCCTCGCGCGCCAGTTCGAGAACGAGGCGAACCCGGAGATCCACCGCCGCACGACGGCCGAGGAGATCTGGACCGACACCGACGGCGAGGTCGACATCGTCGTGGCCGGAATCGGCACCGGCGGCACCATCACCGGGGTGGGCCAGGTACTCAAGGAGCGCAAGCCCGAGGTGCAGATCATCGCCGTGGAGCCGGCCGAGTCGCCGATCCTCAACGGCGGCGAGCCCGGGCCGCACAAGATCCAGGGACTCGGGGCGAACTTCGTTCCGAAGGTGCTCGACACGACGATCTACGACGAGGTGATCGACATCGACGCCGAGGCCTCGCTCGAGCGGGCCCGCGAGGTCGCGCGCCGCGAGGGACTCCTCGTGGGCATCTCCTCGGGCGCCGCGATCGAGGCGGCCCTGCAGGTGGCCGCGCGGGCCGAGAACGCGGGCAAGACGATCGTGGTCGTCGTACCCGACTTCGGCGAGCGCTACCTCTCGACCCCGCTCTACGCGCACCTGCAGTGAGTTCGGCCCCGGGTGCCGCGGCGGCGCTGGACGGTGCCGCGGCACCACGAGGCCACAGGGTCTGCGCAAACGTGACAGCATCGTGCCCGTGAGTGCTACCAGTCATCTCTCGCTGCGGTCGCTGATCTCCGAGGATCTCGCGACCGCGAAGCGCCGCGACCCGGCCGCCCGATCCTCCTTCGAGATCGCGCTGCTCTATCCGGGCGTACACGCGCTGTGGCTCCACCGGCTCTCCCATCGGATGTGGGTCACCTCCCGCCTGCTCCGGTTCCCGGCCCGGATGCTGTCGGAGCTGGCGCGCACGTTCACCGGCGTGGAGATCCACCCCGGCGCGGTGCTGGGGCGGCGGTTCTTCGTCGATCACGGCATGGGGGTCGTGATCGGGGAGACCGCCGAGGTCGGCGACGACGTGCTCATGTTCCACACCTCGACCCTCGGCGGGCGCTCGATGTCGAAGGGGAAACGGCATCCCACGGTCGGCGACCGGGTGGTCATCGGCTCGGGGGCGAAGGTCCTCGGTCCGATCAGCATCGGCGACGACGTGAAGATCGGCGCGAACGCCGTGGTGGTCAAGGACGTCGAGCCCGGCGCCGTCGTCGTGGGCGTGCCCGGGCACGTGCGCCCCAACCCCCGTCCCGACGACGAGTACCCGATCGACCCGGCCATCTACATCTGACCTGCGCTGCGTCACAGAACCAGGGCCACCGACCCTGCACCCGCAGAGACTGCGGTACCGCACCGCGCTGCGCCGGGGCTTCGACGAGGGCAGGGCACGCCCATGGAACAGCCGTACGCGCGCACGAGCGACATCGAGCAGAGATGCGGGGTCAAGGCCGACTTCCTCGAAGTGGCTCAAGAAGCTCACCGCAGTCGGCCTGCTGCAAGAAGTCCGAATCGGGCGCCGGGTGCTCTACGCCAACGTGCCGCCCATGGCCGAACTCCGCTGAGCCGCCCGCGCCGGGCGACGTGTCAAGTAGCTTGACACGTCGGCCCGACCTGTAAAGATAACGGTCGATTCTTTACACGTCCGCTGTGCGGACACGCGCTCGACCCGCGCGCGGCGTGATCGTCGAACGCGACCAGGTGCCGCCCGATGGGGCCCGCGAGTCCTCGGCTCAGGCGCGCGCCAGGGTGAGCTCGGCGACCTCGGCCGCCGCGTCGATCGTGACGTCCGAACCGCCGACGACGACCTGCAGGAAGCCCCCCTCGGCCTGGGCGAGCACGCCGGCGGCGGTGTAGCCCATGAGGTCTCCGGTGAATCCACCGGCCCGCGAGGCGCCCGGGATGTCGAGCTGTTCGGCTTCGCTCCCACCCTCGTAGGTGCTCTGGGCGGCCTCGAGGGTGGCGTCGAACGTGGCATCGTCGGCGATCTCCACGGCGGCCCACTGGACCATCGCCATGCCCGAGCCGTCGGCGGCCGTGAAGGTGCACGTGGTCGAGCCCATGATCTCGTCGGCCGTGCCCTCGCCCAGGTCCAGCCCCGTGACCTCGCCGAGCTCGTCGGCCTCCAGCACGTCACACGCGCTGAACCCCTCGGCCGGAGCCGCCACGGCACCACCGGCCGAGGGATCGGCGTCGGCCCCGTCACCCGCGCCGTCCTGCTCCTCACCGGCACCCGACTCGCCGCCCGCGTCCGAGCCGCCGTCCGTGCCGCCGGTCTCCTCCGCGGCACCCGCGCCGGCGTCCTGCTCGGCCGTGCCCTCGCCCGTGGACTCCCCCGAGCCACCGCACGCGGAGACAAGCATGAGCAGCGCCACGCCGCCGGCGGCCGTGGCCGCACGAATTCCAGTCAGCTTTGCGTTCACGTCGGTCTCTCTCCCTCATCCGCGCCCCGCGCGGTCCACTATCGCCGGCCGATCGGCCGGCGGGGCCACGGTATTCACCCGGTGCGAATCCTGGCGATGGGCAGAGCAACCCACTGTGCGGCTCCTCACCTGAGCCCCGAGGCCGGCGCCCCGAACCCTGAACCCGGCCCCGCCCCCAGTCCCAGGGCCCCGGGCCCCCGACGACGTCAGTCCGGCCAGCCGACCTCGCCCATCGGCACCCGCCCGGCCCGGCTGAGCACGACCCCCTCGGCGCGCAGGTGCTCGGCCTGGCGCTCGCTCTTGTGCACCACGAGCCTGCCGCCCGCGGCGCACACCCGCCACCACGGCACACCCCCGCCGTAGAGCGAGAGCACCCGGCCCACCGTGCGGGCGCTCCCCCTGCCCGTCTCCGCCCGCGCGATCTCGGCGAGCACGCCGTACGTGCTCACGCGCCCGGCTGGGATCCGGCTCACAAGATCGAGCACGAACTCGGCGTAATCATCGGGTACGGCACTCACCGGCCTATGATCACTCATGCCATGACTGCCACGCCAGCGGACGATCCCGCCACCCAGCTCGATGCCTCCTCGGCCGCCGAATCGGGCGCCCCGGCGCACACGTGCGAGCACTGCGACAGCACCGAGGACCACTCCCACGTCGACGAGCGCAGCGCCGTGCTGGCGTACCGGTCGGCCATGCGGGCCACCGACGTCCTCCGCGCGCTCATCGCGACCGCCCTGCTCGTCGTCGCCGTCATGCTCTCGAGCGGGGGCCTCCTCGCGGGCGCCGGCGCCTGGCTCCTGGCCACGGCCGTCGGCATGGGCGTGCTGAGCATCGCCACGCGCACGCGCCCGATCGGTCAGTCCGTGCTCCTCGGCGCACTGGTGAGCGCGGCCGCCGTGCCGCTGCTTGCCCTGGCGCTCTCCCAGCTCGTGGGGCCCGGTTGGCGGATCGGCCTCGCCGCCGGCGCCGGGTGGCTCGTGCTCGCCGGCGGAACCGAGATCCTGCGCAACCGGGGCCTGGCCACCACCCTCGTGGCCCACACGCGCGAGGGGGAGGCGGCCCGCGCCGCCGTCGCTGCCGGCGCCCCGACCTCGCCGTGGGTGGACTGGTCATGGTCGCTGCTCACCGGCGCCCTGTTCGGCGTCTGGGTCTGGCTCACCGGCGAGCTGGCGATCGCGGTCGTCACGCTCGTCCCGCTCCAGGTCGCCCTCGCGGCGCTCTCACGCCGCCTCACGCACCGCCGCGCCTGACGGGGCCCGCGGTTCGGTACCGGCCCACCCGCCGCGCCCGCCCTCGGCAGCGCCCGAGGCGTGCGGACGACGCAACCCGGCCTGCGTCGTCCTCAGGCGGTTTCGTAGGCGCTCACCTGGTCGATGCGCCGCTGGTGGCGGTCCGCGTTGCTGAAGGCGGTGCCGACGAAGGCCGTGACGATCTGGATCGCCGCGGCGACGGTGTGCTGGCGGGCGCCGATACCCACGCAGTTGGCGTTGTTGTGCTGGCGGGAGAGCTGGGCGGTCTCCTCGTTCCAGGCGAGTGCGCAGCGGATTCCCGGCACCTTGTTCGCGGCGATCTGCTCGCCGTTGCCGCTGCCGCCGATCACGATCCCGAGGGAGCCCTCGTCGGCGACGACGGCCTCCCCCGCGGCGAAGCAGAACGAGGGGTAGTCGTCCTCGGCGTCGTAGCGGTCGTTGCCGTGATCGATCACCTCGTGCCCGGCGTCGGTCAGGTGCGTGATGAGGGCCTCGCGGAGCTCGAACCCGGCGTGGTCGGCGGCGATGTGAATGCGCATGTGTCCAATCATGCCGCACCTGCGCCGAGCGGGGAGGATCGGCCACGCCCCGTGGCCGGCCGCCCCCGCCGGGCGGGCGACTATTCGAGCACGTCGCTCCACCGGTCGAGGCCGCCCGGACCGAAGAGGTCGTTTCCCACGACGAGCCACGTGGCACCGGCCGCGAGCGCCTCGGGCACGATCGCCCGGGTGACACTGCCGTCGAGACCCAGCTCCCGATCCGGATTGCGTTCGGCCAGCTCGGCCACCTTTCGTAGCGCCGCCCGGTCGAACGTGCTCCCGGCCTGCCCGGGCGTGACCGACATGCACAGCACCGCGAGATCGTCGGGTGCGGCACCGGCCGGGGTCCGGGGGGAGAGCGCGAGCGCGGCCTCGCTGCCTCGGCGCTCGATCCGAGCGACCGTCTCACGCCACCGCGGCGTCTCGATGTGGACGACGATGCGGCGGCACAGGTCGGTCCAGGCGTCGACCTGGCCGAGCGGGTCGGTGAACATCACGTGGGTCTCGTGCGCCACTCCCGACATCCCGGTCAGCTCGCCGGCCAGCTCGGCCGCGCGCTCCGAGGCGAAGCCCCCGGCGGCGGCGAACTCGCCATCCGCGTGATCCCAGTGCACGCAATTCATTCCGCCCTCCACCGCTGCTGCGAGGTTCCGCGCCTGGTCGGCGGGATCGACCGACCAGAGGGAACCGGCCACGCGGGGTGGCCCGACCGTCATGCCCGCTCCCCCGCAAGCAGTGCCTCTGCGAGCCCATGGTCGACCACGAGGCTGGAGACCAGGCCGGCGCAGGTGACGGCGCGAATCGCGTCGGCCTTACCCGCATCGGAGGCCACGGCGATCACCCGGGGAATCGCGTCGAGCTGCGCATATGAGATCGAGACACAGCGCTCTTGGAACGCGGGATCGACGAGCTTCCCGTCGGCACCGATGAGAATTCCTGCGATGTCGGCCACGCACCCTCGCTCGCGCGCCCTGCGCACGTCCGCCTCCGGGATGACTTCCGGAACCTGAGAGATCTGCGGATCCCAGCTCCCGACCGACATCACGGCCGTGGTGACCTCGTCGAAGAAGTCCAGTGCGAGCTTGATCCCGGGGTGTTGCCGCAGGCTCTCCGCGGTCAGGGCGTCGTCCACGAACAGCGGGGAGAAGATCGGATAGACCGCTCCGCCGGCGCGCTGGGATGCCTGCCGCACGATCTCGATCGGAGAGGAGCCCAGCTCGCCGCTGACCGAACCGGTGAGCTGGACCACCGTGCAGCGCGGCAGCGACGTCAGCTGCGAGGTCGTGGCCGTGAGCGTGCGGCCCCACGTGAGCCCGAGCACCTCGTCCTCGCCCAGAGTGGCGCTCAGCAGTGAGGCCGCGGCTCCGCCCACCTGCGCCCTCACCTGGTCCGGGTCGCCATAACAGCGCACCACGAGGCACTCGTCCAGACCGAGGTATTCACCGAGCTCGGCGCTGAGGACCGGATCGTCGAGGCCGTCGTCGTTGATGGTGATCTGAACGACCCCCTCGGCGAGCGCGCGCTCGAGTAGCCGCGCCACCCGAAACCGCGAGATTCCAAGGGAATCGGCGATCTCGACCTTCGATCCGGCATCGAGATAGTACGAGCGTGCGACCTTCGCCAGCAGCGCGCGGTCCGTCTCCGCCCCACGAAGACGGGAGCTCAAATGAGCGCCCACATCACGGTCTTGTGTCATTTGATCACTCCAGGTTGCGCCCTTGTGGGATCGTTCGTATGCTCAATCGTACACGCCCCCCGCTCATATGAGCGTCACATACGTGTGTCGCCCACCAAGCGGCGGGGAAGGCCCCACCGGCCCTCGATTCAAAGGAGTATCACCCCGTGACTGTCCCCACCCCGGCTTTGGAGATCGCCCGCGAGCGTCTCCAGGCGGAGTCGGCCGCGATCGACGCCCTCGCACGGCGTCTCGATGCCTCGTTCCTCTCCGTCGCGCGGCTGCTGCGCGACTGCCCGGGCAAGGTCGTCATCTCGGGCTCGGGCACCTCGGGCACCATCGCTCGCCGTATGGCCCACATCTTCTCCGTCTCCGGCACCCCGGCGGTCTACCTCTCCGCCATGGACGCCCTGCACGGGGCCTCGGGTGCCGTCTGTTCGGGGGACGTGGTTCTGCTCATCTCCAACGGCGGAGCCTCCGCCGAGGTCGTCGAGTTTGCGACGATCGCCCGTGACCGCGGCGCCCGGGTCGTTGCCCTCACCGCCCACGCCGACTCACCCCTGGCTCGGCACGCGGACCAGGTGGCACTCGTCGCGGTCGATCCGGCGGCAGATATCGGCGGGGTGATCGCCACGGGCATCACGCTGGCCCAGGCCGCCTGGGGCGACGCCCTCGCCGAGGTGGTCATGCGCAATCGCGGCTACACGTGGGACCAATTCATGACCACCCACCCTGCCGGCGCCGTCGGGCAGCGCGCGAACCTTCCCGCAGACCTTCCGTTCCTGCCCATCGACACCGGCAAGGTCTCGCGATGACCGCCGCAGTCATGGGGGTCGACAGTTCCACCCAGTCCTGCACCGTCGAGCTCCGCGCATTGGAGAGCGGGGTCCTCCTCGCCACTGCAAGCGCCCACCATCCGGCCACCTCACCCCCGGTGAGCGAGCAGCACCCGGACGCATGGTGGGCGGCGCTCCTGCTCGCCGGCGCCGAGGCCCGCAGTCGTGCGGAATCAGAACATGGCCCCGTGCACATTCTCGGCGTCGCGGTCGGAGCCCAGTGCCATGGCTTGACGATCACCGGCTCGCAGGATCGCGTCATCCGCCCGGCCAAGCTGTGGAACGACACCACCTCGGGCGGACAGGCGGCCCGGCTCGTGGAACGCTACGGCGCCCGGTGGTGGGCGAACGAGATGGGGATCGTGCCCTCGGCAGCGATCACCGTGACGAAGCTGGCCTGGCTCTTCGAGAACGAGCCCGACTCGTTCGCCGAGATCCGCCGCCTGTTCGTTCCCCATGACTGGCTCACGTTCCGCCTGACCGGGAACCACGTGACCGACCGCTCCGACGCCTCCGGCACCGGCTACTACGCGGCGGCTACGAATACGTGGCGTACCGACATGCTCGCCGAGCTCTTCGGCCCCCGGGACTGGGAGGCCATGCTGCCGACCGTGCTCGGACCGGACGAGACCGCCGGCCGGGTCACCCCCGAAGCCGCCCGAGCACTCGGGCTCGACGCCTCCGCGCTCGTCGGGCCCGGCGGAGGCGATCAGCACCTCGCGGCCCAGGGCATCGGGCTCGTCGGCGGCGATGTCGCCTACAGCCTGGGCACCTCCGGGGTCGTCTTCGCCACGACCGCCGAGCCGGTCCACGATCCCTCCGGGGCGATCGACGGCGTGGCCAACACCACGGGCGGATATCTGCCGCTCGTGTGCACACTCAACGCAGCGAAGGTGACCGACGCCGCCGCCCGCCTCCTCGGGGTCGGCCACGCCGAGCTGAGCGACCTCGCACTCGCCGCCCCGATCACGCCCGATCGGCCCGTGCTCGCCGCCTATCTCGACGGCGAACGGTCACCCCGACTGCCCGCGGCTCGCGGGATGATGGCCGGTCTGACCTCGGGCATCACGCGTGAGCAGTTCGCACTCGCCGCCTACGAGGGGGTCGTGCTCGGGCTGGCACGCGGGGAGCGCCAGATCGCCTCGTTCGGAGTGCCCACCTCAGGGCGTGCACTCGTCATCGGCGGCGGCGCCCGCTCGGCCGCCTACCGCCAGATCGTCGCCGATCTGACGGGCCACGACGTGCACACCGTCGATGCCGCCGAGGCGACCGCCCGTGGGGCCGCCGTCCAAGCGAGCGCGATCCTCCACGGACGCACGGTCGCCGAGCAGACACGGGCATGGCAACCCCGGACCGTCTCGGTCACGCGCCCCCAGGCCGACCGCTCCGATGTCTTCGACCGCTACGTGCAGCTCGCAGACCTCCAAGCAGACGGCACCACCTACTGACCAGCCCTCCCCGGCCCCGGCGCACCGCCACGAGGGGCCTGGCCAACCCAAGGAGAAGAACCATGACCGCACTGCCACCGATGATGCGCGCCAGTGTCCTCACGGGCGTCGGCTCGATCGCCCTCGAGGAACGCCCCGTGCCGCCCCCCGATCCGGATCAGGTCCTCATCCAGGTCGCGAGCGTCGGAGTCTGCGGCTCGGACGTTCACTACTACGAGCACGGCCGGATCGGCGACTACGTGGTCGACGCCCCGCTCGTCCTCGGCCACGAGCTGAGCGGAACCATCGTCGCCGTCGGCTCCGCGGTCGACCCGGCACGGGTGGGCCGGCGGGTCGCCGTCGAGCCACAGCGGGCGTGCCGCACCTGCGACTTCTGCCGCGCCGGGCAGTACAACCTCTGCCCCGACATGGAGTTTTACGCTACGCCGCCGATCGACGGCGCATTCTGTGAATACGTCACGATTCAGGACGATTTCGCGTTCGAGGTGCCCGAGCAGATCAGCGATCACGCCGCCGCCCTCATGGAGCCCCTCTCGGTCGGTATCGCCGCCGCACAGAAGTCGGGCCTTTCGGTGGGAGAGACCATCCTCATCGCGGGCGCGGGTCCGATCGGCATCCTCACGGCACAGGTGGCTCGCGCGTACGGCGCGGCCGAGGTGATCGTCAGCGATCTCAACCCGCTTCGCCGCGAACTCGCGCTCTCCTACGGCGCAACGCGGGTGATCGACCCTCTGAGTGAATCCACCGAGGATCTCGGTGCCCACGTCTTCGTCGACGCGTCCGGCGCGGTGCCCGCGATCCTCAGCGGCATCAAGTCGGTACGCGCCGGCGGGCAGGTCATCCTCGTCGGTTCCGTGGACGAGTTTCCGCTCTCGGTCGCGGACATCGCGATGCGCGAGGTCAACGTCACCGGCACGTTCCGCTACACGAACACCTGGCCGATCGCCCGCGCGCTGCTCGAGAGCGGCGCCGTCGAAGTCGACTCACTCGTCACGCATGTGTACGGCCTGGAGCAGGTCGAGGACGCGCTCCGCGCCGACGACACCCCGGACTCCCTCAAGCGAATCGTGCTACCGGGCGTGGCCCGCGTCGAAGACCCGAGCGAGGCCGCGGAACGGACCCGGAAGGAGCAGTGATGGACGCCCCCATTCCACGGCTGTCGCTTCAGGGAATCAGCAAGACCTTTCCCGGCGTCAAGGCCCTCGACGACGTCTCCTTCGACGTACGCCCGGGCACGGTGCACGCGCTCTGCGGTGAGAACGGCGCGGGGAAGTCGACCCTCATGAAGTGCATCAACGGCCTGTACTCCCCGGACGCCGGCCGCATCCACGTGAATGGGGAGCCGTCGAAGATCCGCAACCCGATCGAGGCACGCGACCACGGCATCGCGATGATCGCCCAGGAACTGAACTACGTGCCCGACATGACGATCGCGGAGAGCTTCTTCATGGGCCGCCTGCCCACGAAGCTCGGCCGCATCGACTGGCGCTTCATCCGCAAGGAGGCCGCACGGATCCTCACGCAGGAGGGCCTGCGCTACTCGGTACGCCGCAAACTCGGCACCCTCACCGTCTCCGAGATTCAGATGCTCGAGATTCTGCGGTCGGTCTACCACAGCGCCGACGTGCTCATCATGGACGAGCCCACCTCCGCGATCGCGCACAAGGAGGTCGAGTCGCTCTTCGCCAAGATCCGCGCGCTGCGCGAGTCCGGCAAGTCGATCATCTACATCTCCCACAAGATGGACGAGGTCTTCACCCTCGCCGACGACATCACCGTGCTGCGGGACGGCGCCGTCGTGAGCAGCCAGAGCGCCGATGCGATCACCTCCGCGCAGGTCATCGCCCAAATGGTCGGCCGTGACCTGAACCATCAGGCCTACCCGAAGGAGCGCATCGAGATCGGTGAGACGGTCTTCCGGGCCACCGGACTCTCCCGAGCCGAGCAGTTCGAGGACATCTCGCTCGAGATCGGCAAGGGTGAAATCGTCGGCCTCGCGGGCCTCATCGGCGCCGGCCGTTCGGAGGTCGTCCAGTCGGTCTTCGGACTCGACCACCTCGACGCCGGCGAGATCGAGATCGAAGGCAAGCCGGTCACACTCTCGAATCCCCGCCGCGCCATCGCCGCCGGAGTGGCGATGCTCTCCGAGGATCGCCGTCTCACGGGGATCATTCCCAAGCTGTCCATCCGGCGGAACGCAACCCTCGCCAGCCTGCGGAAGGTCATCCACCGCGGCCGCACCCACGGACTCAAGGAACGCAAGCTCGTGGCAACCTACTTCGACCGCATGAAGGTGAAGGCCCCGAGCCAGGACACGCTGATCGAGAACCTCAGCGGCGGCAATCAGCAGAAGGTGCTCCTCGCCCGGTGGCTCATCGCCGATCCCAAGGTGATGCTGCTCGATGAGCCGACCCGAGGGATCGACGTCGGCGCCAAGTACGAGATCTACGGACTCATGTCCCAGCTTGCCAAGCAGGGGCGCGGGATCCTCATGATCTCCTCCGAACTGCCCGAACTCATCGGGATGTGCGATCGAATCTATGTCATGTCCGCGGGCCGAATCACCGCCGAACTCACGCCCGACCAATTCTCTCAGGAGACGATCTTGAAATACGCAATGGACGAAGCCGAGGTGGCCTGACCATGCTCGACAAACTGAAGGGCCTCGACAAGGGGCAATACTCGATATTCCTCATTCTCGCCGTCGTGATCCTCATCGCGAGTTTCCTCTCCGAGAATTTCATGAGCCCGAACAACATCACCAACATCCTGCGCCAGGTCGCGGTGATCACCATCCTCGCCTACGGCGCGATGACGCTGATCATCAGCGGGATGATCGACCTCTCGGCCGGCTCGGTCATGGCATTCGCCGGAGTGGTCTCGGTCATCGTGTACAAGGACACCGAGAGCATGCTCTGGGCAATACTCGCCGGAATCGTCATCGGCGTCATCTGCAACCTGGTCAACGCCCTCCTGGTGGCGACGTTCCGCACGCCCGCGTTCATCGTGACCCTGGGAATGATGATGATGGCCCGTGGGGCCGTGCTGGAGATCACGCAGGGGCAGAATGTGCTCCAGCTCGGCGACTTCGTCAAGCTCGGTCAGGGCTCGGTCGGCTGGATGCCGCTGCCCACCCTCTTCCTCATCATCATCACCGTCGTGATCTGGTATCTCATGTCGCAGACCCGGTACGGGCGTGGCCTGTACGCCGTCGGCGGGAATGAGGAGGCCGCTCGAGCCGCAGGGATCCCCGTGACACGGGTCAAGTACCAGGCGTTCATCGTCAACGGGGTCCTCGTCGGAATCGCCGGCGTCATCTTCATGGCCAGGGTCAACGCAGGCCTGCCGAATGCCGGGGTCGGCTACGAACTCCAGGCGATTACTGCCCCGATCATCGGTGGCACGAGCTTCTCCGGCGGCGTCGGCACGACCGCGGGCACCCTCGCCGGCGCACTCATCGTCGGCGTGCTCGGCAACATCATGAACCTCACCGGCGTCGGTTCCTACATCCAGCAGATCGTCATGGGACTGATCATCGCGGTCGCAGTGACCTACGACGTCTGGAGCAAGCGCGGCAAGCGCAAGACCGTGATCCTCAAGTCCACGGACGACGGTCCGCACGGTGGCGCCACACGATCGCCGGACGGCGACACCGGTGCGCCACCCGGCAATCAATTGTCACAAGCAACAACCCCTCGATAGCCCTTCACCATCAGGAGACACCCTATGAAACTCTTCAACCGAAAGATCGCAACGGTGAGCATTGCCGCCGCAGCCGCCCTCTCGATGGTCGCCTGCTCCTCGAGCGGTGGCGACGCCGAGGGCGACGACGGCTACCGCGTGGCATACATCGCCCGCGCCCAGGTCGACTCGTTCGCCGCCTGGCTTGCGAACGAGATCAAGGCCGAGGCCGAGAACTACCCCGACATCACCGTGGAGGTGTTCGACGGTCAGGCCGATGACGAGATCGAGAACACGATGATCGAGAACGCGATTGCGAACAACTTCGACGCGATCATCATTCAGGCGAATAACGGTGAGGCGCAGCGCCCATACATCGAGCAGTCCGTGGCCGCGGGCATCGTCACGATCACCACGAACCCCCGCGTCGAGGGCATCGAGGGAGCGTCGTCGGTCGACGCGAGCCCGTTCGACCAGGGTGCCGTCGTCGCCCAATACGCGCTCGACCAGGTGCCTGAGGATGCCAAGGTCGTCGTTCTCAATGGGCCGGGGGGCAACTTCCACTCGACCGAGCGTCGTAAGGCCTGGCAGGAGGAGTTCTTCGACAAGCGCCCGGACGTGGAGATCGTGGCCGAGGACATCGCCAACTGGAACAAGGACGAGGCGCTGCGACTCATGGAGGACTGGGTACTCGCCCACCCCGAGATCGACGCGATCATCTCGATGAACGACAACATGGCCGCCGGCGCCCTCGAAGCAGTCAAGAACAAGCCCAACTTCGACGGAATCCTCGCCTACGGCGTGGACGGCACGCCTGAGGCCACTCTGCTGATCGAGAAGGGGCTCATGACGGCCAGCACCCTGCAGAACGCGGAGGAACTCGCCGAGCTCAACCTCAAGACCGTGCACGACCTCCTCACCGGAGTCGAGGACGAGGTCCACGTGGACATCGGCAACCCGCTCATCACCTCCGAGAACGTCGAGGAGTACCTCGAGCTCTACAAGTCCGCAGGCCTGATCGACTGACCCTCCCCCGGTGGGCAGGAGTCCGGGACCGCCGGACTCCTGCCCACCGCGGCTGCAGCACCGTTCACCCCATTCCCCACGAAAGTTGGAACACACGTGTCCGTTCTCGACAGCTTCGACCTCACTGATCGCGTCGCCCTCGTCACGGGCGCCACCCGCGGCCTCGGCCGCCAGTTCGCCCATTCCCTTGCCGAAGCCGGCGCCGACATCGTCGTACACGGACGTGACGAGGCCGCGGCGGCCGAGGTCGGTGCCTCCATCGAGGAACTCGGCAGGAAGGCCTACATCGTCACCGGTGATCTGACCCGGGCCGGCAGCGTCGAGACGATCATCGCCGAGGCGATCGCCCGGGCCGGTCGGATCGACGTGCTGGTCAACAACGCCGGTGCCTGCATCCATCGCCCCGCCCTTGAGGTGAGCCCGGACGAGTGGTCACACGTGATCGACACGAACCTCACGGCACTGTGGCACGTCTCCCAGACGGTCGGCCGTCACATGACCGAGCGCGGATCGGGCACGATCGTCAACGTGGGTTCGATCTCGGGGATGATCGTCAACCGCCCGCAGATGCAGCCGGCGTACAACGCATCCAAGGCGGCCGTGCATCAGTTGACCAAGTCGCTCGCCGCCGAGTGGGCGCCGCTCGGGGTTCGGGTCAACGCACTCGCCCCGGGCTATATCAAGACGGATATGTCGCCCGTGGACGAGCCCCGATTCCGTCGCTATTGGATCGAGGACGCCCCGCAGCAGCGATACGCCACACCCGACGAACTCGGCCCGGCGATGGTGTTCCTCGCCTCGGACGCCTCGAGCTTCATGTCGGGCACGGTGCTCGTGGTCGATGGCGGCTACACGCTGTACTGACCGGCACCACGAGCCTGAGTGGGGAGGATCGACCACGCCCCCGGTGGTCGATCCTTCCCACCGGGCCGCGCCCCCGCCGGGCGGGCAACCCGCGCGGAATGGGGATAATGGCCCGGGAGGCCGACCACGTGGTCGGCCGGACGACTGATCGGATGGATTCTCGGATGCTCTACCTGGACTCGGCCGATACCGCCGAACTCGCCGACCTGCTCGGCACGGGCCTGTTCGCAGGCGTGACCACGAACCCCACGATCCTCGACCGGGCGGGCCGCTCGGTGGCCGACCTGCCGGAGCTGTACGCGCTCACGAGGGAGCACGGCGGCACGTTCTTCGCGCAGGCCACGGGGGCCGATGCGGATGAGTTGCGCAGCGCTTCCGATGCAATCCTGGAGATCTCCGGCGACATCGTGGTCAAGCTCCCGGCCACGCAGCCGGGCCTGACCGTGGCGGCGGAGCTGACCGCCGCCGGTACCCGGGTGCTCGTGACCGCCGTGTACCACCCGAGCCAGCAGCTCCTCGCTGCCGCGGCCGGCGCGCAGTTCATCGCCCCCTACGTGGGCCGCTCCACCGACGCCGGATTCGACGGCATCGAGCTCGTGCGCGAGATGGCCGCCCTGAGCGGTCCCGGATTCCCGCGCATCCTCGCGGCGAGCCTGCGCGGCGTCGAGGCGGTCTCCCACGTCGCCCAGGCCGGCGCGCACGACCTGACGATGAGCACGGCCGTGGCCCGCACGCTGTTCTCACACGAGCTGACCGGCCGCGCCGTGGCCGAGTTCGAGGACATCGCCGCCTCGTCGCTCGCCCGGCACGAGGCCGCCTCCTCGTGACCGAGACCACCGCCCGGGCGGGCGGGTCGCTCGAGCCGGCGAGGCTGTCGGGAATGGCGGCGGTCCATCGCCGCATCGAGGAGCTGCTCTCCCTGCCGCGGCGCCCGGTCGTGCTCGGCATCGTCGGCGCGCCCGGAAGCGGGAAGACGACGCTCGCGGACCATCTCCTGGAGCGCCTCGGTTCGCGGGCGGCCCTGTTGAGCATGGACGGATTCCATCTCTCCAACGCCGAGCTCGCCCGGCTCGGCCGCCGAGACCGCAAGGGCGCCCCGGACACCTTCGACGCGGCCGGTTACGCCCACGCCCTCGGGCGCATCCACGCCGGCGAGAGCATCTTCGCCCCCACCTTCGACCGGCGGCTCGACGAAGGCGTCGCCGCCGGCACGTGGATCAGCGCCGAGGCCGAGATCGTGCTCACCGAGGGCAACTACCTGCTTCTGGACGACGCCCCCTGGGCCGACGTGTTCGCCCACCTCGACGAGGCCTGGTTCGTGGGCGTGGACGACGACCTGCGGCGCAAGCGCCTGGTCGCGCGCCACATGCGCTTCGGGATGACCGAGGCCCAGGCACGCGCCTGGACCCTCGACGTGGACGAGCCCAATGCCCGGCGCGTGACCGCCTCCCGGTCGAGGGCGCACCGCATCGTCGAGGTCGACGACCTGCCGTAGCCGGTCCCGCCCCGGGTGGTCTCGCCCCGCCCACACGGGGCCGAGAGCACCCACCTGCCCGGGCGCCCCGCTCCCCCGGCGCCCCTGCGCGGGCGCCCCGACCCGCCTCCTCCGCCGGCGCCCCGGTGCCGGGGCACGCCACCCCCTGGCACACTCATCGCTTCTATGGTTAACTACTCTAGTAATGAACCAACGAGCAGAGGTGAGAGATGTTCGACGGGCCCGAGCCGATCTACCTGCAGATCGCGGAGCACCTGCGCGACCAGGTCCTGACCGGCGCGCTCACGGAGGGTGACCAGGTCATGAGCACGACACAGTTCGCCACCACCTACCGCATCAATCCCGCCACGGCCGCCAAGGCCTTCACGCTGCTCGTCACCGAAGACGTCATCTACAAGCAACGAGGAGTGGGCATGTTCGTCGCCGACGGCGCCCGGGAACGACTGCGCGAGCGGCGCCGGGGCGCGTTCTACACCGATCGGCTCGGCCCGGTCCTGGCCGAGGCGGGCCTCCTGGGCATCAGCTCGGCCGACCTCATCCGCTACATCGAAGAGAAGGAGCTGAGAGCATGAGCGGCCTGCCGATCACCCTGCAGGAGCTGACCGTCGATTTCGGCTCGACCCGGGCGCTCGACGGCGTGAGCGCCGAGATCGCAGCGAACTCGATCACCGGCCTCCTGGGACGCAACGGCGCCGGCAAGACGACGCTGCTCGAGGCCGTCGCCTCGTTCCGCCGCCCGACCGCGGGGCGGGTCCTGGTGGATGGCCGCAGCCCGTTCGAGGACGAATACCTCATGGAGCGCATCTGCCTCATCCGGGAGAGCGGGGACGGGCTGTCCGAGGAGCGCGTCGGCCGTTCCCTCGACGTCGCGGCGCTGGCCCGCCCCACGTGGGATCAGACCTTCGCGGAGGACCTGCTCGACGCGTTCGGCATCGACCGGGGCACGCGGGCGAGAAAGCTCTCCCGGGGGCAACGCTCCGCCCTGGGGGCGACGATCGGCCTGGCCTCCCGCGCCCCGATCACACTCTTCGACGAGGTCCACCTCGGGATGGACGCGCCCTCCCGGCGCCGCTTCTACGAGTTCCTCATCGCCGACTACGCCGAGCATCCGCGCACGATCGTGCTCTCCAGTCACCTGATCAGCGAGGTCGAGCAGCTCCTCGAGCACGTCATCGTGCTCGACGAGGCCCGGGTGCTGGTGAGCGAGGAGGCCGAGCACCTGCGCTCCCGCGGGGCCACGATCACCGGCCGCACCGACCTCGTGGACGCCGCGACCGCCGATCTGCGCGTGCTCGGCCACCGGTATCTCGGCCCCACCAAGCAGGCGACCGTGCTCGGCACCCTCACGGGGCCGCAGCGCGATCGCATCCGCGCGGCGGGCCTCGAGCTCGGGGCCGTCCCGCTCGAAGACCTGTTCATCGCACTGACGGAGAAGGAGGCACGCTCATGAGCAGCCTCGTCCATCGACTCCTCGCCCCGCTGCTGAGCCCGGCGCGCCCGCAATGGGTGCGCACGGCCGGACTCCAGCTGCAGGTCTACCTCTTCATCTGGGCGCTGTTCTGGGCGATCTGCCTCGTCGGCGTCGCCCTGGCCATCCTGATCGTCGACCAGTTCGGCACGGTCAACGTCTCGATCGGGCAGTTCGTGCGGAACGGGCCGCTCGTGTGGTTCGTCTACGTCGTCGCGATGCTCGCGAGCTCCGCGCTCATGGTCCCGCACGTGGCGCACGGGATGACCCGGCGCTCGTTCGGCCGGGGCGCGCTCGCCGCCGGCCTCGTGAACGCGCTGCTGCACACGATCATGGCCGCCGGGCTCATCGTGGTCGAGGGCGTGCTCTACGCCCGGATGGGCTGGCAGCACGACATGGCCGTGGGCCCCGAGTACACCGCGGGGGTCTGGGAGGGCGGTATCGGACTGCTCGTGCTCGACTACGGCCTGGCCACCGTCGCGGCCGGCGTCAGCGGCCTCCTCGTGCCCATGGCGTATCGCCGGCTCGGCGGCCTCTGGGGCACCGTCACCCTGCCGCTGACCATGCTGCCCCTCATCACCCTGTTGCTCACCACCGGCTGGTCCGATCCGGCGGCCGCGTGGCACGTCGGCACCGCCCTGGGCACCGCGATCTCGGTCGTTCCCATCGTGGCCGGGATCGCCGTCTTCCCCGCGCTCACCCGCAACGTCGCCCTCTCCCGGACGTGAGACCTGACCTCGAGCCGACCGGCCCCGGCATCGAGCGGCGGATCGGACCCTCGGCCCGACCGGACCGGGTCATGATCCATCAGCGGGTCGGCCGGGGGCCGAGGGCGCGGCGGTCTCATTTAGGCTGGTGGCATGACGACCTCCGCTCCGCTGCCCGCGCTCGCCGACCTGAGCACCCGCCCGCAGGACGACCTCTACCGGCACGTGAACGGCACGTGGCTGCGCGCGCACGAGATCGCCGCCGACCGCGCCCGCACCGGCGTGGCCCGGGAGCTGTTCGACCAGGCCGAACTCGACGTGCGCGCGATCATCACCGAGGCCGCCGACGTGCCCGCGAGCGATCCGGACCACGCCGCGGCCCAGCAGATCGCGGCGACCTACGGCGCCTTCATGAACACCGCCGCGATCGAGTCCGCGGGGATTGCCCCGCTCGAGGCGGACCTGGCCCCGCTGCGGGCGGTGACGAACCGCGCGGAGCTGGCACGCGTCGTCGGTACGCTCGAACGCGACGGCGTGGGATCGACGATCGGCGCCTTCGTGAACAACGACGCCGGCAACCCGACCGAGTACCGCGTCTACCTGACCCAGGCGGGCATCGGGCTGCCGGACGAGGCCTACTACCGCGAGGACGCCCACGCCGAGATCCGCACCGCGTACGTGGCGCACATCGCCCGGATGCTCACGCTGACCGGCGTCGTGCCGGCCGGCGAGTCCGAGGAGGCGGCCGGCCGGGTCATGGCGGTCGAGACCGCGCTGGCCGCCGGACACTGGGACACGGTGCGCGACCGCGACGCGCAGGCCACCTACAACCGGGTGAGCCGCTCGGAGCTCGTCGAGCTCGCGCCGGGCTACGAGTGGTCGATCTGGGCGCGGGCGCTCGCGGGCTCCGATGCGCTGCTCGACGAGCTCGTGGTGCGCCAGCCGAGCTACCTGACCACGGTCGATTCGGTCTGGGGGTCGACGCCGCTGGCCGACCTCGTGCTGTGGCAGTCGTGGCACGTGGTGCACGCGCGCGCCCCGTTCCTCACCGAGGCGATCGTGGCGGAGAACTTCGACTTCTACGGCCGCACGCTCACGGGCGCCCAGGAGCTGCGCGACCGGTGGAAGCGCGGGGTCTCGCTCACCGAGAGCCTCCTCGGTGAGGCGATCGGGAAGCTCTACGTGGCCCGGCACTTCCCGCCGGCGAACAAGGGGGCGATGACCGAGCTCGTCGCCGACCTGACCGAGGCGTACCGGCAGTCGATCTCCGCGCTGCCGTGGATGGGCGAGCAGACCCGGGAGCAGGCGCTGGTCAAGCTCGGCAAGTTCACCCCGAAGATCGGCTACCCGAACCGGTGGCGCGACTACTCCGCGCTCGAGGTCGCCGCGGACGACCTGCTCGGCAACGTGCGGGCCGCCTCGGCGTTCGAGACCGACTACGAGCTCGCGAAGCTCGGCCGGCCGATCGACCGGGAGGAGTGGCTCATGACCCCCCAGACGGTCAACGCCTACTACCACCCGACGATGAACGAGATCGTCTTCCCCGCCGCGATCCTGCAGGCGCCGTTCTTCTCGATCGAGGCGGACGCGGCCTCGAACTACGGCGGCATCGGCGCCGTCATCGGCCACGAGATCGGGCACGGCTTCGACGACCAGGGATCGCACTACGACGGCGAGGGCCGGCTCGCCGACTGGTGGACCGAGGCCGACCGGGAGGAGTTCACCGCGCGCACGCAGGCGCTGATCGACCAGTTCTCGGCGCTCAGCCCCGCCCAGCTCGAGGACTCCCACCGCGTCAACGGCGAGTTCACGCTCGGGGAGAACATCGGCGACCTCGGCGGGCTCGGGATCGCCGTCAAGGCGTACCGGATCGCCCGGGGCAAGGGCGTGGACGCCGGCCTCGACGAGGCGGAGGCGCTGCGGCGGCTCTTCGCCTCGTTCGCGGCGGTGTGGCGGGTCAAGGCGCGCGACGAGGAGGCGATCCGGCTGCTCGCGATCGACCCGCACTCCCCCGAGGAGTTCCGCTGCAATCAGACGGTCAAGAACCTCGACGAGTTCCACGAGGTCTTCGCCACCGCGCCGGGCGACGGCATGTGGCTCGCCCCGGAGCAGCGCGTGAGCATCTGGTAGCCCCTCCCGCGTCGATTGGGGACGGCGCACCACGCGTTTCGTAGTGCGCCGTCCCCGAACGCGCGGGGCTCAGTACGGCGCGGTCAGGCCGTCGATCATCGGGAAGTGCTTGACGTTCCTCGTGAAGACTCGGGCACCGAGCAGTTCAGCCGTGGCCGCGATGACGAGGTCGGCCGTGTCGATCCCCCGATGCGACGGCAGCCAACGGCGTCCGAGCTCGCCCGCGCGCTCCGAGACCTCCCGGTCGACCGGATGCCAGTCGAGTATGACCAGGAGATCGGACGTCGATCGCTCCTCACCCCGTCGTACTCCGACCAGGACCTCGACTCGGGTGACCTCGCTGGCGTGCAGCGGCCCCAGGCCACGCTCGGTGCGCAACAATGTGACCGCTGCCGGCTCCCCGCGAAGGACGTCGATGAGGATTGACGTGTCGATCAGGCTCGTCACCGTCGGATGGCCTCGCGTAGCCGGTCACCGGAACGGATGGTCTCGACGTAGTCGTGGCCGTCCTCGCCCTCGCGAGACCACGCGCCCGCGACTGCCGCGATCACGCCCAGATCGTGGTTCAGGTCGAATTGCGGCCCGTACGTGCGCGCGACCGCCTCGCGGATGAGCGAGGAGATCGATCGACCCGTGCGTTCCGCCTCGGCGTCCAGCAGCTGGCGGTCTGACTCCGTCAGCGAAATCTGCGTTCGCATCATGATGTAATACTACATCACCTGACCAACGTGTGACAGGGGCCGCCTCGACTCAGGCGTGGGCGACCTTGCCGATCCGCACGCGCCAGACCTCCGGGCCCTCCTCCTGGTACTCCCACGTGAACTCACCGGCGTTCTCGGCGGCGAGCTGGTAGTACAGGGGCTTCGGGTCGTGGTCGTTCACGAGCACGAAGGCGGTGCCCGGGTCGAGCGTGCCGAAGGTGTCGAAGATGAGTTCGTGTCGCACTCGCGGGATCTCCTCGCGGACGTCGACGATCTGGTCGGTGACGGACATACTCGGCCTCTTTCGGGTCTCGGCTTCCGGATGCGCGGGCCGATCGATGCCCCGCGCCCGCCCGGCGGCGGGCCGAGACCTCCGGCTCCACGTGACAGCAACGCTAGTCGCGCCGTCCGTTCGCCTCCTGAGCCGAAGGTCCCACGCGCCGGCCCACGCAGCGGCCCACGCAGCGGCCCGGACAGACTCACCCCGCCGGCACCCGCTGGCACACGAGAAAGGCCGTGGGGCCGGGGCTGTGCGCCCCGGCCCCACGGCCTCATGCGTCGTCGTGACGCTGCTGCGGATCCGTCACCCCTGACTCGTGCCCCAGCACTCCACTGGCCGAACCTCGCACGCAACTACCCACCAAAAGCCGGCTCTTCACAGTTGAGGGTGTAGGAGTCGTGGGCGCGTCGCTCGTCGGGTAGGGGTCGAGGCCCTCCGATGATGGAAGTTCTCACACTGCCCATCAGGAAGACCTCGACGTGCCCGACGCTACCTTCACTCGCCCCGATCTGACCACGTTCGCCCTGCTGGACGGCCTCGGCCTGGAGGTCGTCGGGCAGCGACTCGAGCCGGGCCGGGCGGTGCTCGCCTGCCGGGTCTCGGCACCGGATCAGTGGTGCCGGCGGTGTGGCTGCGAGGGATCGGCTCGTGACACGCTCGTGCGGCGCCTGGCGCACGTTCCACTGGGGTGGCGCCCGACCACGCTGGAGGTCACCGTTCGCCGGTACCGGTGCAGCGGGTGCGGGCACGTGTGGCGTCAGGACACCAGCGCCGCGGCCGAACCACGCGCGAGACTCTCCCGCGGCGCGCTGCGGTGGGCCCTGGAGGCGATCGTGTGTCAGCACCTGACCGTGGCCCGCGTCGCCGAGAGCCTGGCGGTCTCGTGGGACACCGCCAACGACGCGATCCTGGCCGAGGGCCAGCGCGTGTTGATCAGTGACCCCCGCCGGTTCGACGGGGTTCGGGTCCTGGGCGTGGATGAACACGTCTGGCGCCACACCCGCCGCGGCGACAAGTACGTGACCGTCATCATCGACCTGACCCCGGTCCGGGCCGGCACCGGTCCCGCCCGGCTGCTGGACATGGTCGAAGGCCGCTCCAAGGCCGCGTTCAACCCCTGGCTCGCGAGCCGTCCCGAGGCCTGGTGGAGTGATCCCGCTTTAGTGGACAGGCGAATTAGGCTGCCAATTCGTTGATGTTCCTATATCCTAGTTCACATTCTGCGGGTGTCAAGTATCCGAGAGTCGAGTGCCGACGGATGGTGTTGTAGTAGTTCGTGATCCAGTCGATGGTCGCTTTGCGGAGTCGTGTCAGGTTCGGCCAGGGGCGGGTGTGGATGAGTTCCTCCTTGTAGGTCGCGAAGAATGATTCCGAGACTGCGTTGTCGTAGCAAACACCGGTCCTGCCCAGGGAGCGGCTGATATTGGGCTCTTCACAATCCAGGGTGTAGTTGGGGTCTGAATCCGCCGGCCTCGAGCAACGATCTGGCTACATAGTTGGTCAGGTTTCGGAAGCCGAGGGCTGAGCCGCGGAGGTGTTCGAGCCGGCCGTTG
>NZ_WHMT01000014.1:0-73926 GCF_009372055.1 Pseudactinotalea sp. HY160
ACTTGCGATAGCCCACCTGCAACGACCCACGCCGGAACTGCGGAACCGCGGCCATACGGTCCAGCACCAGCGAACGCAGCTCCTCGAGCTCGCCCACCGCCATCGTCGAGTAGTCCTTGTCCATCACACACCCTCCAATGCTGATTATGCCATCCACAATCAGAGTAGAGGCTGACCAGCACAAACCCATCAGCGACACGTCCACGACTCACACCCGGGGACAGGGGACCGCGGGGCAGTCGGATCCTCACGAGCGGGAGGGCCGGCGCGCCGACCCTCCCGAGAATCACGGGGAATCCGCGTGGCGTTGCGCGGAGGCGCGCGGGGTTACGCGCGAGGCGCCGACGTCGCGGGGAATCGCGCAGACTGCATGCGAGCCCATGCAGGCCCATGCGGGCCGATGCGGGTCCATGCGAACCCATGCGGGTCCAAACGGATCCACGCGGATTCACGGGAGCGGGCGGGTCGAGACACCCGGAGACACGCGGGGAGAGCGGGGGAGTGGTGACGGTCGAACCCGGGTGCGATGAGAACGTGATCGGCGCGGTGTGCAGCACGGGGCCACGAGCGGGTACGACGATCGGATGAGACGGCCCGGTGGAAGCACGGCCCGGGGGAAGCACGACGCGATGGAAGCACGGCGCGGTGGAAACGCGGGGAAACTCGGCGCTGTCAGGCGGGAGCGGGTCCGGGTATGCCGGGAGCTCGATGTCGTGGCGGCCGGCTCGCCGCGCTGGAGGTCTCGGACCGCGCAGTCTCCCACCGCACCGGCTCGCGGCGCGCCCCAACCGCCCCCGAACTGCGCCCGAACCGCCTCCGACCTTCATGGGGTGCCGCGGACCCGACCGGGTAGCGTGGGGCACGCGGCCGATGGGCTGCCGGGAGGAGCTGCCGTGATCATCGGTGTGGGCATCGACGTCGTCGACGTCAACAGGTTCCTGAGCGCGCTCGGCCGCGCCCCTGACCTCCGCGAGCGCCTGTTCACCCCGCCCGAACGCCACCTCGCGCCCGCCTCGCTCGCGGCCCGCTTCGCCGCCAAGGAGGCGATCGCCAAGGCCCTCGGCTCGCCCGGGGGCATGAACTGGCAGGACTGCACCGTGCACCGCACGCCGGGTGGCCCGCCGCGGATCGAGATCGTGGGCACCGTGCTCGCGGTCGCCGACCGCCTCGGCGTCACCGGCTGGCACCTGTCGATCTCGCACGACGCGGGCATCGCCTCGGCCTTCGCCGTCGCGGAGGGGGGATGAGCGCCGTGCCCGGGTCGAGTAGGCCCGTGGCCGCCTATGCGGCCGAGCACGTCCGAGCCGCCGAGGCCCCGTTGCTGGCCGCCGGCGTGCCGCTCATGCGCCGAGCGGCCGCCGCGCTCGCGGAGACGGTCCGCGCCGAACTCCCGCCCGGGACGGGCGTGCTCGTCATCGCCGGCCGCGGCAACAACGGTGGCGACGGCCTGTTCGCGGCCGCCGAGCTCGCGCGCGCGGGCATCGCCGTGACCGTCGCGCTCGCCCAGCCGATCGAGCCTACGGACGACGCAGCTCACCGGCCGATGTCCGTCGCCGAACCCGGGCCCGGGCAGGGGCTCGCTGCGGCCCGCCGCGAGGGGGCGGTGATCGTCCCCCTCTGGTACACGGGCGAGACGCTCCCCGGCACACTCGATCCGGCCGATCAGGCCGACCCGGCCGCCCCGGACGGGGCGGGGTCCCCCCGCTGGTCCGCCCTCGATGAGGCCGCGGCCGGTGCCGCGGTGTGGATCGACGCGCTCACCGGGCTCGGCCTGCGTCCGCCGCTGCGAGGCCGGCTCGGCGACCTCCTCGAGCACCTGCTCGCCCTGCGCCGCCGGCACCGCCCGATCGTGGTGGCCGCCGACCTTCCCTCCGGCATGGCGGCCGACTCCGGCGCGCTCACCGGCCCGGTGCTGCCGGCCGACGTCACCGTCACGTTCGGGTGCGCGAAGCCCGCCCTGCTCTTGCCTCCCGCCTGCCACGCCGCGGGCCGCATCGAGGTGGTGGACCTGGGCCTGACCGAGGAACTCTCGGCCCTGCCCGTGGCCGTACGCCGCCTCGACGGCGCCCGGCTCGGCGCGGAGTGGCCCGCCCCCGGCCCGGGCGACCACAAGTACACCCGAGGCGTCGTCGGCGTCATCGCGGGCTCGGCCACGTACCCGGGCGCCGCCGTGCTGTGCACCGGCGCCGCGATCCGCGCCGGGGCGGGCATGGTCCGCTACCTCGGGTCGGCCAGCGCGGCGGTGCTCGCCGCCCGGCCGGAGGCCGTCACCGCGCCCGGGCGCGTGCAGTCCTGGGTCATCGGCCCCGGCCTGCCCGGCCTGGGCAATGAGTCGGGCGACCTCGGCGACCCTGGGAACCCCGCCGATCCCGACATGGCCGCCGCCCTGCGTGCCGCGACCGAGGCGATCGCCGCCGGCGCGGCCCTCGTGCTCGACGCCGGCGGGCTCGACCTGCTCACCCCGGGGGAGGCGAGCGCGGAGGGTGAGACGGCCCGGCGCACCCGGATCGGCGGGCGCATCCTGCACGACCGGGTCCTGCTCACCCCGCACGCGGGCGAGCTCGCCCGCCTGCTCACCCGCTTCGGCGTCGAGGCCGGCCGCGAGCAGATCGAGGCCGACCCGGCCCACTGGGCCGCCAGGGCCGCCGAGGCGACCGGCGCCACGGTGCTGCTCAAGGGGGCCGTGACGCTCGTGGCCGCCCCGGCCGCCCCGGCCCCCGGCGCGGGCGGTGCAGCGAGCACGATCCCCCTCTACTCCCAGGCGGACGGCACCCCCTGGCTCGCAACCGCCGGCAGCGGCGACGTGCTCGCCGGGATCCTCGGCACCGCGCTCGCCCAGTTGCCGCCCGGCAGCGCCGCGGCGGCCACGGCCCGGGCGTCCGCGATGGCGGCGGCGATCCACGGCCGCGCCGGCGTGCTGGCCGGCGCGCGCCACGACGGCGGCCCGATCGCCGCCGCCGACATCGTCGGCGCCGTGCCCTGTGCCATCGGTGCCGTGTTGCGCCTCGCGCGCGGGGAATCGTCGGGCGGGGTCCTGGCAGACTAGGGGCGTGAGCTACCCCGGGTACACCGCAGCCGCCCACGTCGACCTGGGCGCGATCCGGAGCAATATCCGCCGCATCCGTTCACTCGCCGCCCCCGCCGAGGTCATGGCCGTGGTCAAGGCCGACGCCTACGGGCACGGCCTCGTGCCGGTGGCGCGCGCGGCCCGGCAGGCCGGGGCCACGTGGCTCGGCGTCGCCCAGCTCGCCGAGGCCCTGCGGCTGCGGGAGGCCGGGCTGGAGGGGCGGATCCTCGCCTGGCTCTGGACCCCCGGAAGCGACCTGCTCGCCGACTGCCTCGCCGCCGACATCGACCTGTCCGTGCCGGACGTGCGCGCGCTCGCGGAGGTCGCCGGCCACGTCCGGGCGCGCACGGCCGCCGGCGGCTCCGACCGTCCGGCCCGGATCCACCTCGAGGTGGACACCGGCATGGGGCGCACCGGCCTCGTGCTCGAGGAGTTCGGCAGCCTCATCACCGCCGCCCGCGCCGCCGAGGACGCGGGCGAGGTGCGCATCGTCGGAGTGTGGACCCACCTCGCGCGCGCCGACGAGACCGGCGACGCGGACGCCGTGCGCTTCACCGACCGGCAGTACGAACGGTTCGCGTCCGCATGCGCCGCGCTCGCGGCGGCCGGAGCCCGGCTCGAGGTGAGGCATATCGCGAACTCGGCGGGCGTCGTCACCACGCGTGAGCCCTACGACCTCGTGCGTGCCGGCCTCATCACCTACGGGATCTCGCCGCTTGCGGACGAGACCCCGGCCGACCTCGGGCTGCGGCCCGCGCTCCGGCTCACCGCGCCGCTGGCCATGGTCAAGCACCTGCCGGCCGGGCACGGCGTCTCCTACGGGGGCACGTACGTCACGGCCGCCGACACCCGGATCGGGGTCGTGCCGCTCGGCTACGGGGACGGCATCCCGCGGCACGGTTCGAACGTCGCGCCCGTGCTCGTCGCGGGGGAGCGGCGCACCATCGCCGGGCGCGTGTGCATGGACCAGTTCATGGTCGACCTGGGCGGCTCGGGACACGTGGATGCGGCGGCCGGCACCGAGGCCGTGCTCCTCGGCGACGCGCTCCGCGGGGAGCCGACCCCGCGCGAGTGGGCCGATGCGATCGGTACGATCGACTACGAGATCGTGACCAGGCTCGGCGCGCGCATCCCACGGATCTACACCGGCGACGACGAAGGGACCACCCCGCCCATGCTCACCATCCCCCTCCCCGACGCCGCGGCGACGACCGCGCTGGGCATCCGGCTCGCACCCCACCTGCGCGCGGGCGACCTCGTGGTGCTCACCGGCGGACTCGGTGCGGGCAAGACCACCCTGACCCAGGGCCTCGGCGCCGCCCTCGAGGTCGAGGGCCAGGTCGCCTCCCCGACCTTCATCATCGCCCGGGAGCACCCCGGCCCGCGGGTCGGCCTCGTGCACGTGGACGCCTACCGGCTCACGTCGCTCGCGGAGGTCGACCAGCTCGACCTCGACGCCTCCCTCGAGGACTCGGTCACCGTGGTCGAATGGGGCGAGGGCCTCGTGGAGGACCTGGCCGAGAGCCGCCTCGAGATCGCGCTCACCCGGCCCCGGGGGGACGCCGCCGACCTCGTGCGCACCGCCCGGATCGAGGCGTTCGGCCCCCGCTGGGCCGGCGAGGACTGGTCCGACCTGGCGGCGCCCCGGCCGGACGTAGACTGACGACCATGCTTCTGTGCCTGGACACCTCGCACGGCGCCGCCGTCGCGCTCATCGACCACGGAGCCGACGGGGCCTCGTCGCACAGACCGCCGACCGTGCTCGCCCGCGGCGCCGGCGACGATCCCCGCCGCCACACCGAGGTGCTCGCCCCGCTCATCGAGGCCGTCCTCGACGAGGGGCTCGAGCGGGCCGGGCGCACCCGGGCCGACCTCACGGGCCTCGTCGTGGGCACCGGGCCGGCCCCGTTCACGGGGCTGCGGGTCGGGCTCGTGACCGCCCGCACCCTCGCCGCCGCCCTCGGACTGCCCGGCTACGGTGTGAGCGCACTCGACGCCCTCGCCCGGCAGGCCTTCGACGCGGCCGGTGAGGACCCGGTCGACACCGTGCTCGTGGCCGCCGACGCGCGCCGCAAGGAGGTCTACTGGGCCCGCTACGCCCCGGCCGGCGATGACGACGTGCGCCTCCTCGAGGGCCCGGCCGTCGACCGTCCCGCGGACCTGGTCGCCCGCGTCCGGGAGAACGGGGACGTGCCCGTGACCGGGCGCGGCGCCGACCTCTACCCCGCCGAGCTCGGGCCCCTCGCCGCGCCGGACACGATTCTGCGGGCCAGTGCCGCCGTCGACCCGGCCGTGCTCGGGCGCCTCGCCCTCGCCCGGGAGCGGGCCGGCACGGCGCAGCCGACGACGCCGCTGTACCTGCGTCGTCCCGACATCCACACCTCGAGCGGGCGCAAGCGCGCGAGCTGAGCGTGACCGACGACGGCGGGCGCCTGCGCCCCCTCACCCCGGCCGATGCCGGCGCGCTCGCCGCGATCGACGAGGCCCTGTTCGGGCCGGGCGCGTGGACCCGGGCGATGATCGCCGAGGAGCTCACGGCCCCGGCCCGCCACTACGCCGGCATCGACACGGACGGCGGCCTCGTGGGCTACGCCGGCATCGCGCTCGCCGAGACGAGCCAGATCATGACGATCGGCGTGCTCACCGGCCATCAGGGCCGCGGCTGGGGCGCCCGGCTGCTGACCGATCTGATCGACGCCGCCCGGGCGGCGCGCTCGCGGGACGTGATCCTCGAGGTGCGGGCGAACGCGCCGGTGCCGCAGCGGCTCTACCGCCGCTTCGGTTTCACCCCCATCGGGGTGCGCCCGCGCTACTATCGGCCCGAAGGGGTCGACGCGATCGTCATGCGACTGCCACTGCGGTCCTCGCCCGGCCCGATCGGCTCGGAGGTTGTCGATGCGTGATCAGGTGTTCGTGACGGCCGAGGCGCTCGCGGGCGAACTGCGCGGGACCCGCCCGCCCGTGCTCCTGGACGTGCGCTGGGCCCTCGGCGAACCGGACGGCTACGCCGCCTACCGCGCCGGGCACCTGCCGGGGGCCGCCTACGTGGACCTCGAGACCCAGCTCGCCGACCCCGCCGACCCCCGCCGCGGGCGGCACCCGCTGCCCACGCTCGAACGCCTGCAGGAGGCCGCGCGGTTCTGGGGAGTGAACGACGGCGACGCCGTGGTCTGCTACGACGATTCCGGCGGCGCCGCGGCGGCCCGGGCCTGGTGGCTGCTGCGCTGGGCCGGAATGACCGACGTGCGGATCCTCGACGGCGGCCTGCGCGCCTGGTCCGGCCACGGGGCGCTCGAGGTGTTCGAGCCGAAGGTGCGTGAGATCGCCCGGGAGCACAAGTCCCGCCGGGGCACCGTGACGTTCACGGCCGAGCACCTGCCCGTCCTCACGGCCGACGAGGTGGACGCCTTCGACGGGGTGCTCATCGACGCCCGCGCGGCCGCGCGCTACCGCGGCGACGTCGAGCCGCTCGACCCCCGCGCCGGGCACATCCCCGGCGCCGTCAACGTGCCCTACACCGAGAACCTGCGCCCGGACGGCGGCCTGCGCCGGGTCGACGAGCTCGCCCGCAGCTACGTCGCCGCCGGGGTTCCGGTGCCCTCGACCCTGCGGCTGCCCGCCGTGGACCTGCCGGTCGGGTGGCGCCCGCGGCTGTGGTCGGACGCCGCCGACGCCCCGAAGGTCGGGGTGTACTGCGGCTCCGGGGTGACCGCCACCCACGACATCGCCGTGCTCGCCTCCCTCGGCGTCGAGGCCGCCCTGTACCCGGGGTCGTGGTCGCAGTGGTCGGCCGATTCGGCCCGCCCGGTCGCCACCGGCACGCACGCGCCCGCCGCCCGAGCGACTACCCTGAACGGGTGACTGACACACCCCTCGTACTCGGAATCGAGACCTCCTGCGACGAGACGGGGATCGCGATCGCCCGCGGCAACGACCTGCTCGCCGACGTCACGGCCTCCTCGATGGACTCCCACGCCCGCTTCGGCGGCATCGTTCCCGAGGTCGCCAGCCGGGCCCACCTCGAGGCCTTCGGGCCCACGCTCGCCGAGGCCCTCGACCGCGCCGGGGTCACCCTGGCCGATCTCGACGGCATCGCCGTGACCTGCGGGCCCGGGCTCATCGGCTCCCTCACCGTGGGCGCCGCGGCCGCGAAGGCGCTCGCGGTCGGCACCGGCCTGCCGCTGTACGGGGTGAACCACGTGATCGGGCACATCGCCGTGGACGCCCTCGTGCACGGGGACTTCCCGGCGGAGTTCCTGGGCCTGGTGGTCTCCGGCGGGCACTCTTCGCTGCTGCACGTGCGCGATATCGCAACCGACGTGACCGAGCTCGGCCAGACCCTCGACGACGCCGCCGGGGAGGCCTTCGACAAGGTGGGCCGCCTCCTCGGCCTGCCGTATCCGGGCGGCCCGCACGTGGACCGGCTCGCCCGCGACGGCGACCCGACCGCGTTCGACTTCCCGCGCGGCCTGAGCAAAGGCAAGGAGAAGAACCGGTACCCGTACGACTTCTCGTTCTCCGGATTGAAGACGGCGGTCGCGCGCGTGATCGAGGCGCATGAGGATCGCGCTGAGGTGCTTCCCGCCGCGGACGTCGCCGCCTCCTTCGCCGCGGCCGTCGCCGACGTGCTCGTGGCCAAGACGCTGCGCGGGGCGCAGGCACTCGGGATCGACACCGTGGTCATCGGCGGCGGATTCTCCGCGAACTCCCAGCTGCGCGACCTCGCCGCCGAGCGGTTCGCCGCCGCCGGCATCGAGGTGCGCATCCCCCCGATCAAGTTCTGCACCGACAACGGGGCGATGATCGCCGCGCTCGGCACGGCTGTCATGGCCGCCGGGGTGGCGCCCTCCCCGCTCGGGATCACCGTGAACTCGCAGCTGCCGCTCACGACCATCGTCGACCACGCGCCCTACGAGCCGCCCGCCTCGACGGGCGACGCGGCCTGACGTGCCCCGCTTCGGCGTATGGACGGCGCAGCGTGCGCGCCGTCGTCGGCGCGCCCGGGCCGGTGGCCGCCTCGCGGTGACCGCGGTACTCACGGCGTTCGCGCTCGCGGCGTGCACCTCGCCCACGGGCACCCCGGGTAGCACGGGTACCCCGGGGCCGGGTGAGTCCGCTACGAACGGGGGCGCCGCGACGTCGTCCTCACCCACGCCGACCACGCCGCCGCCGCCACCGCCGCTCGCGTGGGGGCCGACCGAGGCGGACGTGCAGGGCTGGATCGACGAGGCCGCCGGCCTCGACCTGGCGGAGGCGGCCGGGCAGGTGATCATCGCCCGCTACTCCGGCACGGACCCGGCCACCCCCGCCGACCTGGTGCGCAAGCTCGACCTCGGCGGGATCGTGCTCTTCGCCGGCAACATCGCTTCTCTCGATCAGGTGATCGCGACGGGCGAGGCGATCCAGGCGGCCGGGGAGGACCTGGGGCGCGACTGGCCCACGATCGTCTCCGCCGACGACGAGGGCGGGCGGGTGCAGCGCCTGTCCGGGGCGCGCGGCCCGTGGACGACGTTCCCGAGCTTCTCCCATGCCGGCGACGCGCCCGCGAAGGTCGTGCGCGAGGCGATGGCCGCGATGGCGATCGAGCAGCGCGCCAGCGGGCTCAACACGGACTTCGCGCCGGACGCGGACGTGACCATCGGACCCGCGGACCCGACGATCGGGGACAGGTCGGCGAGCGAGGACCCGGACAAGGCGGCCGCGGCCGTGACCGCCGCGGTCGAAGGGTTCACCGCGGGCGGCGTCCTCTCGAGCCTCAAGCACTTCCCCGGGCACGGCGCGCTCACGGTCGACTCCCACAAGGCGCTGCCCGTGCAGGAGGACACGACCGCCGAGCTCGAGAAGCGCGACCTCGTGCCGTTCCGAGCCGGGATCGAGGCGGGCGCCCCGATGGTCATGATGGGCCATATCGACGTGGAGGCGTGGGATCCGGGCGTGCCGGCGTCGATGTCGGGCGCCGCCTACGACTACCTGCGGGAGGAGTTGGGCTTCACCGGCGTCGCGATCACCGACGGCCTGGAGATGGGGGCGCTCGATGCGATCGGCGACGCCGGCGACATCGCGGTGACCGCCATCGGCGCGGGCGCCGATCTGCTCCTCGGCCCCACCGACCCGGCGCTCGCCCGGCAGGCGCTCATCGACGCCGTCGAGGCGGGCACCCTCGACCGGGACCGGCTGAACGAGGCCGCCGGGCGGGTCATGGCGATGATGGACTGGCAGACCCACCTCGCGAGCGAGGCCGGCCCGGTGAGCCCGAGCGATGTCGGGTCGGCCAAGGAGGCCGCCGCGGCGTTGGCGGGTTACTGAGGGTCGGCGCCACCGAGGCTCGGCGCGACGGGCCTCGAGCGGTCCACATGGCCGGTCAATCCAAGAATTCGATCGAGTCCGGTGAGAGACTGCGCTCATGAGCGAATCGGTCGCCCTCCTGGAACGGGAGGTGTACACGGAGGCGGATGCCGCGCGCCTCCTGCGGGTGCCGCAGGCGACGCTGCACTACTGGCTCGAAGGCCGATCGAGCCGGGGTGAGAGGTACCTTCCGATCCTGCGTGTCGAGGCGACGGGGCGGCGAACAGTGACGTGGGCGGAGTTCGTCGAGGCGGGACTGCTTCGGCAGTATCGGCGCACGCTCAAGGTGTCGATGGCCGAACTGCGACGATTCATCGAGATCCTTCGCGATGGGTCCGGCGTGCCGTATCCGCTCGCAACGGCTCGACCGTGGGCGGCCGAGGGGCAGCTCATCATCGAGGCACAGGACCAGGCAGGCCTGCCGGCCGACTTCTGGCTCTACGCCCCCTCGAGTGGACAGAGGCTTCTCCTTCCACCGGCGGACGACTTCCTTCATCGGGCCGAGTTCGACGGCGACGTGGTGAGTCGATGGCGCGTCGATCCCGAATCCGGATCGCCGGTCCGGCTGAATCCCGATCAGAGGTTCGGCCAGCCATCGGTCGGCGGCATCAGCACGAGCGTCCTTTGGGAGTACTCGCAGGACGGCTATGCCAACAGTGAGATTGCGGAGGATTTCGGCCTGAGCGACTCCGATGTCTCATGGGCGGTCGCATTCGAGTCGAGCCTGGTCGCGTGAGACATGAAGCCGGCCGTCGTGCGCTTCTACTTCGACGCCGATCTGTTGGGGCTCGCTCATGTGATCTGTCGAATTCGCCCGGACTGTACATTCCCAGGTGACCCCGGGGCGCGGATCCAAGGTCGAGAGCGTGGGCCATGCGTCGTCACCGACCCTGGCTCCCTGGACCCGGAGTGGATCCCACTCGTCTCGGAACGGGGATGGGTGATCGTCACGAGGGATCGACACATCGCGAGGCGTCCACTCGAACGCGCCAGCGTCCGTGACAACAAGGCGCGACTCATCGCCATCTCCGGGCGCGAGGGCACAAGCAAGTGGAATCAACTTGAGATCTTCATGCGCCAGTGGCGATCTATCGATGCATTGACGGCGAGGCCGGGCCCATTCATCGTCGCAGCCACCCGATCGCGTCTTGCTCAGGTCGATCTGGCCTGACGGCGCGCTTCACGTAGCCGGCAGCGCCCGGCCCGCCCTGAACTCGGCGACCGCGTGCGCGACCACCGCGTCGAGCGCGCCGCCGTGCGCCGCGGCCACGGCGCGCTGACGCTGGTAGGAGGCGCCGCCGTCCAGAATCTCGAGCACCCCGGCGAGCTCGTCGGCGCAGCCCAGGTCCTCGGCGACGGGCGCGAGCTGCTCCACGAGGCGACGCACGGCGTCGGTCACGAGCTCTTCGTTGCCGTCCTCGTCGAGGATGATGATCGCCTCGAGCCCGTAGCGGGCGGCCCGCCACTTGTTCTCGGCGAGGAACCAGGAGGAGATCCGCGGCAGCTCCTCCCCGGCGTCGAGCCGGCGGGAGAGCCACTCCACGAGGCAGTGGGTCAGGGCCACGACCGCTGCGAGTTCGCCGGCGTTGGTGATCCCGTCGAAGATGCGCAGCTCGATCGTGCCGAACGTGGGGGAGGGCCGGATGTCCCAGCGCACCTCGTCCACCTCCTCGATCACGCCGGTGTGGAGCATGTCGCCGACGTAGCGCTCGAACTTCTCCCAGGAGTCCACCTCGGTGTAGGGCAGCCCGGCGGTGGGCAGCTGCTGGAAGAGCAGGGCCCGGTTCGAGGCGTAGCCGGTGTCGCGCCCGTCCCAGTAGGGGGAGCTCGCCGACAGGGCGAGCAGGTGCGGGTAGTAGGTGAGCAGCGCCCCGAGGATCGGGAACACCTTCTCCCGCGATTCGATCCCCACGTGCACGTGCACCCCGTAGATGAGCATCTGCCGGCCCCAGAACTGGGTGCGGTCGATCAGGGTGGCGTAGCGGGACTTGTTCGTCACCTTCTGCGATCCCCAGTGCGCGAACGGGTGCGTGCCCGCGCACATGAGCTCCACCCGCAGCGGGGCGCCGAGCTCCTCCACCTGCCGGATCGAGGCCTGCAGGTCGGCCATCGCCTCGCCCGTGCTGCGGCACACCCGCGAGACCACCTCGACCGTGTTGACCATGAGCTCCTGGCGGATCGTCGGATGCTGGGAGCCGTCGGGGGAGACGGCGTCGAGGATCGTCTGGGCGACCTGGCGCAGGTCGCCGGAGTCGACGTCGACGAGCGCGAGCTCCCATTCCACGCCGAGGGTGGAACGGTCCGAGGGGGCGAACGGGATGGCCACGGGTCCATCGTGGCACCGCGGGCGGGCAGGGCGCGAATCCGCGCGGTCGCCGTCTCCTCTACCCTGGGGGCATGACTGCTGCGCGGATCCGGGTCGCCCACGCCGGCGATGCGGACGACCTGCACGCACTCCATCTCGCCTGCTGGCGCGAGGCGTTCTCCGAGCAGCTGTCGCCGGAGGTGTTCGAGCGGCAGGAACGGGAGGGGCTCGCGGCCTGGCGGGAGGCGCTCGTCGACCCCCGCGGCATCTGGATCGCGCATCGGGACGGCGCCCCCGTCGGCCTCGCACGCGCCGTCGCCGCCGGGCCCGGGCACGTGCGTCCGCTCGAACTGGCGAAGCTGTACGTGCTCGCGAGCGAGTACGGCGCCGGCACGGCCGACAACCTGCTCGAGATCTCGATCGGGGATGCCCCCTGCCTCACCTGGGCCGCCGGCTTCAACCTCCGTGCCCAGCGCTTCTACACCAAGCACGGCTTCCGGATCGACGATTCGGTGCAGGCCCACCGGGCCGCCCCCGAGTGGGGCGAAATCGCCCTGCTACGGATGATCCGCTGAACACCTCTATTCAGGTCTGGCCAAGATCTTGAAGCAGACCTACACTCGTGTCATGGAGACGATGTCGATCAGTGCGGCCAAGGCCCGGCTCAACGACCTGGTCGAGCAGGCTGTCACGACACACGAGCGCGTGATGATCACGAGGAATGGTTCCCCGGCAGCGGTGATGGTCTCTGCAGACGAATGGGACGCCATCCAGGAGACCTTGTTCTGGCTCTCTCGGGCCGGCGTCGCCGACGATGTCGCGCGCGGGCGCAGCGAAGACGAGGCCGGTCAGACATTTTCCGAGACCGACGTACGCGCTCGGCTCGGCCGGCCCGCTCGCGGGTGAGCCCGGATGTCGTGTGAGGTCCGCCTGACCTCGGCGGCTGTGCGCGACATCGAACGAATCTCGCCACGCTACATCGATGCTGTACTCACCTTCATCTATGGTCCGCTCGCCGAGAATCCGCGCCGAGTCGGCAAGGAGTTGCGACGTGAGTTCGCCGGGTTGCAGAGCGCTCGGCGGGGGGACTACCGCGTCCTGTACGAGATCCGTGATTCCGAACCGCCCGAGGTGCTCGTGCACAGAATCGATCACCGAGCCCACGTCTACCGCCCGCGGTAACTCACCGCCCGCGTCCGAATGATCAGCCGGCCGCTCACGTCAGCGGCTCGACCACGAGCACGCTCTGCGCCCCGGCCACGCGGGTGAGCACGATCGTCGCCTCGCCGGGCCCCTTGAGCTGGAGCTGCGGGCGCAGGGCCTCCGGCGTGACCGCGGTGCCGCGCTTCTTGATCGTCAGTCGGCCCACGCCGCGCTCGCGCAGGTAGGCGCGCAGTCGCTTGAGCCCGAATCCGAACGAGTCGAGCACCCGGTAGCCGGTCGCGAACGGGGAGGCCGCGGCGTGATCGGTCGTGATGTAGGCGATCGAGGGGTCCACGAGCCGGCCGTCGAGCTCGGCGCACACGAGGCTGAGCAGCCCGGAGCGGATGACCGCGCCGTCCGGCTCGTACAGGTAATGCCCCAGCGGGCCGGTCGGGGCCGTGGCCGCGGGTGCGTCGGCGTCGCCGCGCCACGTCAGGTGGTGGCTCGTGCGCCGGCCCTGCGCATCGGTCCCCAGCACGAGCGCGCTGCGCCCCGAACCCTCGCCGGCGAGCGGGCCGAACCACAGGCCGGCCTCGACCACGGAGCCGTCGATGCCGATCCACTCGGCGTGGGTCTCGCTCGGAAGCGCCGAATACGGCACCCCGGGCCCGACCTTCACCCCGAGCGGGCGGCGGTGACGCAACTCGAGCACGGCGTCGAGGTTCGGGGAGTAGGAGGCCGGGTCGAACACCCGGGTGCCGCGGCGGGTGCGCCGGGCCGGATCCATGAACACGGCATCGAGGCCGTCGAGGTCGGTGGCGAGCGCGTCGCCGTGGCGCACGCGGGCCTCGGGGAAGGGCCGCAGGTTGACCGCGGCGATCCGGGCGGTCAGCTCGTCCAGCTCGACCGCGAGCACCCCGAGCCCCAGCGCCGCCAGCGCGAGCGCGTCGCCGCCGATGCCGCAGCCGAGGTCGCCCACCCGGGACATCTCGGCCCGCGCGAACCGCCGGGCGTGGCGGGCCGCGATCTCCAGCCGCGTCGCCTGTTCGAGGCCGTCGGGGGTGAAGAGCATGGACCCGGCGAACTCCCCGAACTTCGCCGCGGCCTTGGCCCGCAGCCGCGACTGGGTCAGGGCGGCCGCCACGAGGTCGGCGTCCATCCCCTGGGCGCGCAGCGCCGAGCCGAGCTGGAGCGCCTGCGCCTCGTCGTACGGGGGCAGGCCGCCCAGGAAGGCCCACCCGTCCGGGGTCAGTAGGAGGTCGAGTCCGCGGGTGTCCACGGGGTCAATCCTGCCAGGGGGTCGAACCTACGGACGGCGCCCGGGCGTCGTCCGTAGGCTTCTCGCCGTTCTCATCGGGAGGGAGTGCGGCCTCGCCCGGCAGCGCGCATGCGCCGCCGACGCAGGCCGCGCCCTCGTCGGCGCCGATCATCGTGAACTCGCTCACGACTCCTCGGCCGCCTGGCGCAGGGCGGAGACGAACACGTCGGGGCGCTGCGCCCCGGAGACCCCGTAGCGGCCGTCGATGACGTAGAACGGCACGCCGGAGATGCGGAAGGCGCGCGCCTGGGCGATATCGGCCTGCACGGCGGCGCGGTGGCGGTGATCGGTCAGCGCGGCGAGCGCCTCGGCGCGGTCGAGGCCGATCTCGGCGGCGAGGTCGGCGAGCTCGGCGGCCTCACCGAGGTGGCGCCCCTCGGTGAAGTAGGCGCGCAGGAGCCGCTCCGTGCACTCGGCCTGCAGGTCGTGCTCCTTCGCGAAGTGGAGCAGCTCGTGGGCGAGCAGCGTGTTCGTGTGCCGGAGCGAGGCGAAGTCGTACACGAGGCCCTCGGTGGCCGCGAGCTCGGTCATCTGGGCGAGCATCTCCTCGACCTGCGCGGCCGGCAGGCCCTTGTGCGCGGCGAGGAAGTCGACCTCGGAGCCCTCGAAGTCGACCGGGGTGTCCGGGGAGAGCTCGAAGGAGTGGTAGGTCACGTTCACCGTCGGGGCGTCGGGGGCCGAGCCGAACGTGGCGAGAGCCTTCTCGAACCGGCGCTTGCCGATATAGCACCAGGGGCAGGCGATGTCCGACCAGATGTCGACCGTGATGGGGTGGCTCATGTGCTCGTCAACCTCGGGGCGGGGGCGCCTATTCCGGCCGCTCCGAGTCCGTCTTAGCACTCGCCTTGACCGAGTGCTAAGAACTGTCTAAATTGAGCAGTGGGACTTCGCGAGAAGTCACGCAGGTCACGCCTCCAGCGTTGCTCGACCCCCGCGACGGCGGGTGACGCATCCGGCGTTGCCCTACTGTCCTGTTCAGTTTCTTGAATGCGAAGGGGAGGTCCGCAGTGTCGGTCTCCATCAAGCCGCTCGAAGACCGGATCGTCATCAAGACGCTCGAGGCCGAGCAGACCACTGCGTCCGGATTGGTTATCCCGGACACCGCCAAGGAAAAGCCGCAGGAGGGCGAGGTCGTCGCGACCGGTCCCGGCCGCGTGGACGACAACGGCAACCGGATCCCGGTGGACGTTGCCGTCGGCGACGTCGTCATCTACTCCAAGTACGGCGGCACCGAGGTCAAGTACGCGGGTGAGGAGTACCTCATCCTCTCGGCGCGCGACGTGCTCGCGGTCGTCGAGAAGTAACTCGCACCACGGCATCACGAAGGACCCCGGCCGCTCGGCCGGGGTCCTTCGCCGTTGGCCGGAGACCTCAGGGGGAGAAGGCGGTCACCTCGGCGACGGCGCCGTCCGACATGTGCACGGTGAGGTCGATCGTCGCATCGTCGGGTGTGACGCCCGGCCACCAGGCGGCGTAGAAGCCGTGCTCGACGGTCGCGGTGATCGTCTCCGGGGGCTCGTCGAGGGCGCCGGGGTCCAGGTCCGGGCCACGCTCATGGATCTCGATCCCGGTGACCTTCTCCCCGACCCGGCCGACGAGGGTCGTCAGAGCGTCCTCGCCCGTGCCGCCGGTGTGCAGGACGAGGGTGGCGACCTCCCGGGGCTCGAGGGAGGCGGGCGGCGTATCGCGGCTGAATCCGCCTGCGGCCAGGACCTCCCCCTCGGGTCCGAGGCACAGGTCGAGGCCAGCGGGGTACTCGACGAGCAGGAACAGGACGGCGCCGCGTTGCTCGGCGATCGGGATCGACGACGGCGTGACGCCGCCCCGGTCGCCCCCGGCCGCGCACTCGTGTGCCGCCGCGAGCGCGTCCTGTGACAGGACCGGCTCCGGCTGCGGCGTCCAGGACGCGAAGGCGGACTGGGGCGATCGGGTCGACTGGAACGAGAGGTAGGCGGCCGCGGCCGCGGCGAGCACCACGACGATGACACTCACCGTCACCTGCCGGCGCCGGCGCAGCCTCGCCTGCTCGGGGGTCCGGTGACCATCGTGTCCGGGCATCGGTCGCCTCCAGGACGTGGGGTGCATGGGCCCTCCACGGTAGGCGGGAACGGGCCGACTGGTCCAGGGGAGCGGGAGGCGGGCGGGCGTCGTCCCGGCGCTGACGACCCCACGGTTACACTGGCGAACGTGACTGCCGATCCCTTCGCATTTGTTGGACTGACCTACGACGACGTGCTGCTGCTGCCGGGGGAGACGGACGTCATCCCGAGCGAGGCGGACACCACGAGCCGCCTCACCCGCGAGATCGACGTGGCCGTGCCGCTGCTGTCGGCCGCGATGGACACCGTGACCGAGTCGCGGATGGCGATTGCGATGGCCCGCCAGGGCGGCATCGGTATCCTGCACCGCAACCTGCCGATCGCCGATCAGGCCGCCCAGGTCGACGTGGTCAAGCGCTCCGAGTCGGGCATGATCACCTCCCCGGTCACGGTCGGGCCCGAGGCGACGCTCGCCGAACTCGACGAGCTGTGCGGCCTCTACCGGGTCTCCGGGCTGCCGGTGGTCGACGACGCGGGCGTGCTGCTCGGCATCATCACCAACCGCGACCTGCGGTTCGTGCCCCGCGGCGACTACGCCCGCCTCACCGTGCGCGAGACGATGACGGCGATGCCGCTCATCACGGGCCACGTGGGCATCGAGCAGGACGACGCCGCCGCGATCCTCGCCAAGCACAAGGTGGAGAAGCTCCCCCTCGTCGACGACGCGGGCACCCTGCGCGGGCTCATCACGGTCAAGGACTTCGTCAAGTCCGAGCAGTACCCGCTCGCGACCAAGGACTCCGAGGGCCGGCTCATGGTCGGGGCCGCCGTCGGCTTCTTCGGCGACGCCTGGGACCGGGTGAGCGCGCTCGTCGAGGCGGAGGTCGACGTCATCATCGTCGACACCGCGAACGGCCACGCCCGGCTCATGCTCGACATGGTGCGCCGGCTCAAGTCCGACCCGGCCACGAGGCACGTGCAGGTCGTCGGCGGAAACGTCGCCACCCGCGCGGGCTCGCAGGCGATGGTCGACGCGGGCGTGGACGCCGTCAAGGTCGGCGTCGGGCCGGGCTCGATCTGCACCACCCGCGTGGTCGCCGGCGTCGGCGTGCCGCAGGTGACGGCCGTGTACGAGGCCGCCCTCGCCGCCCGCCCGGCCGGGGTGCCCGTGATTGCGGACGGCGGACTCCAGTATTCGGGTGACATCGCCAAGGCGCTGGTCGCCGGGGCGAGCACGGTCATGGTCGGCGGGCTCATCGCCGGCTGCGACGAGTCCCCGGGCGACCTCGTGTACGTCAACGGCAAGCAGTTCAAGCAGTACCGCGGCATGGCCTCCCTCGGTGCGATGCAGTCCCGCGGGGATCGGCGCTCCTTCTCCAAGGACCGCTACTTCCAGGGCGATCTGAACGACGACGAGATCATCACCGAGGGCATCGAGGGCCGCGTGGCCGCGAAGGGCTCCCTCTCCCAGGTCGTGCACCAGCTCGTGGGCGGGCTGCACCAGTCGATGTTCTACGTCGGCGCCCGCACGATCCCGGATCTGCAGGAGCGCGGCAAGTTCGTGCGGATCACCGCCGCCGGGCTCAAGGAGTCCCACCCCCACGACGTTCAGATGATCTCCGAGGCCCCGAACTACGCGAGCCGGTAGGCGCCGCCGCCGTCGAACGGTGGATCTGGCCCCCGGACCGGTCGAATCAGGGGCCTAAGCCACCGTTCGGTCCGTGTCGGGACCTCGGCGACCTGTGTCGTCTCACATGCGCGCAGGCGAGCGCAACGGGACTCGACGATTCCCGATCCCCGGTAGCCTGATGCCCGTGAGCAACGAGATCGAGATCGGCCGAGGCAAGCGGGGACGCCGCGCCTACTCCTTCGACGACATCGCGGTGGTGCCCTCCCGGCGCACGCGCGACCCGGAGGAGGTCTCCGTCGGCTGGCAGATCGACGCCTATTACATGGATATCCCGGTCATGGCCGCCCCGATGGACTCGGTTATGAGCCCGGCCACCGCGATCACGCTCGGCAAGCTCGGCGGCATCGGCGTGCTCGACCTCGAGGGGCTGTGGACCCGCTACGAGGATCCCGAGCCCGTGCTCGCCGAGATCGCCGAACTCACCCCCGAGGCGGCCACCGCCCGGATGCAGGAGCTGTACGCGGCCCCGATCATCCCCGAGCTCATCACGAGCCGGCTCTCCGAGATCCGTGCGGCCGGCGTCACCGTGGCCGGCGCCCTGAGCCCGCAGCGCACCCAGGAGCACTGGCGCACCGTGGTGAGCGCGGGCGTCGACCTGTTCGTCATCCGCGGCACCACGGTCTCGGCCGAGCACGTCTCCTCCCACGCCGAGCCCCTCAACCTCAAGCGGTTCATCTACGAGCTCGACGTGCCCGTGATCGTCGGCGGGGCGGCCACCTACACGGCCGCGCTCCACCTCATGCGCACCGGCGCGGCGGGCGTGCTCGTCGGCTTCGGCGGCGGCGCAGCGCACACGACGCGCCTCTCGCTTGGCATCCACGCCCCGATGGCCTCGGCCGTGGCCGATGTGGCCGCGGCCCGGCGCGACTACCTCGACGAGTCCGGCGGCCGGTACGTGCACATCATCGCCGACGGCGGCGTCGGCCGCTCCGGCGACCTCGTCAAGGCGGTCGCGTGTGGGGCGGACGCCGTCATGCTCGGCGCCGCGCTCGCCCGCGCCGACGAGGCCCCCGGCCGCGGCTGGCACTGGGGCAGCGAGGCGCACCACCCGACGTTGCCGCGCGGGGAGCGCGTGCACGTGGGCACGGTCGGCACCCTCGAGCAGATCCTGCTCGGTCCCGGCGGTCAGGCCCAGGGCACGGTCAACCTCATCGGGGCGCTGCGCCGCGCGATGGCCACGACCGGCTACTCCGACCTCAAGGAGTTCCAGCGGGTCGAGGTCGTGGTCTCCCCCTACACGCCCCGCTGACTCGTGGCCGTGAGCACCGTCGCCGATCGGCGCACCTGGACCACCTGGGCGCTGAGCCGGCTCGACGCCGAGGCCACCCGGTGCGGCGAGACCCCGCTGCTGCAGTTCCCACTGCCCGTGGACTGGGGGATCGACCTCTACCTCAAGGACGAGTCGAAACAGCCCACCGGCAGCCTCAAGCACCGCCTCGCCCGGGCCCTGTTCATGTACGCCCTGTGCAACGGCCGACTCGAGCCGGGTCGGCGGGTCATCGAGGCCTCGAGCGGGTCGACCGCCGTGAGCGAGGCGTATTTCGCCCAGCTGCTCGGACTGCCGTTCGTGGCTGTCATGCCCCGGGGCACGAGCCGGGCGAAGATCGATCGGATCGTCGCATACGGCGGCACCTGCCACCTCGTGGACGACCCGAGAACGATCTATGCCGAGTCCGAACGCCTCGCGCTCGAGACCGGCGGGCTCTACCTCGACCAGTTCACCTACGCCGAACGCGCCTCGGACTGGACCGGCCCACTGAACATCGCCGCCGGCGTGCTCGACCAGCTGAGCAAGGAGCGCCACCCGGTGCCCCGGTGGGTGAGCATCGGCGCCGGCACCGGCGGCACGTCGGCGACCTTCGGGCGCTACCTGCGGCTCGCGGGCTACGACACCGCGGTGTGCGTCGCCGACCCCGAGGGCTCGGCCTACGCCTGCGCCTGGGAGACCGGCGACCTCACGACCACGGCGACCGGCTCCCGGATCGAGGGGATCGGCCGGCCCCGCGTCGAGGCCTCCTTCATCCCCGAGCTCGTGGACTCGGTCGTGCGCGTGCCGGACGGGGCGAGCATCGCCGCGATGCGGTTCCTCTCGGTCCAGCTCGGCCAGCCGGTCGGCGGCTCCACCGGCACCGCGCTGTGGGCGGCGCTGGAGAAGATCACCGCGATGCGCGCGGCCGAGGAGAGGGGGAGCGTGGTGGCGATCATCTGTGACGCCGGCGACCGCTACCTCGACACCTATTACAACGACGCCTGGGTCGCCTCCCAGGGCATCGACCTGGCCCCGTACACGGGCCGGCTGAGCGAGTTCGCGACACCCGCGCGCGGGTGAGCGGGCGCCGTCCATACTCTGAACAGGTGGTTGAACCGAACCGGCTGCGCGGCTCGGTACCCTAGCAGGGTGCTCACCGTTCAAGACGCCCTGCTGACGCTGCAACAATTCTGGACCGATCGCGGTTGCCTCGTGACCCAGCCGTTCAACACGGAGGTCGGTGCGGGCACGATGAACCCCGCGACGATCCTGCGCGTGCTCGGGCCCGAGCCGTGGCACGTGGCCTACGTCGAGCCGAGCGTGCGCCCGGACGACGCCCGCTACGGCCAGAACCCGAACCGGCTCCAGCAGCACACCCAGTTCCAGGTGATCCTCAAGCCGGACCCGGGCAACCCGCAGGAGCTCTACCTCGACTCGCTGCGGGCGCTCGGGATCGACGTCGACGCCCACGACGTGCGCTTCGTCGAGGACAACTGGGCCCAGCCGGCGATCGGCGCGTGGGGCCTCGGCTGGGAGGTGTGGCTCGACGGGCTCGAGATCACCCAGTTCACGTACTTCCAGCAGGTCGGCGGGCAGAACCTCGACCCGGTCTCGGTGGAGATCACCTACGGCGTCGAGCGGATCATGATGGCCCTGCAGGGGGTCACGCACTTCAAGGACATGGTCTATGCCGAGGGCGTGAGCTACGGCGAGATCTTCGCCCAGGGCGAGTACGAGATGTCCCGCTACTACCTCGACGACGCGGACGTGGCCACGAACCAGGAGCTCTTCGCCCGCTATATCGGCGAGGCGGAGCGGATGATCGAGGCGCGCCTGCCCGTGCCCGCGCACACGTACGTGCTCAAGAGCTCGCACGCGTTCAACGTGCTCGACTCGCGCGGCGCGATCTCGACCACCGAGCGGGCGCAGGCGTTCTCGACGATGCGCCGGCTCGCGCGTGAGGTGTCCGCGCTGTGGGTCGCCCGCCGCGAGGAGCTAGGCTTCCCGCTCCTGGACGGCGCGGCGCCCGGGCTGCGCAACGATTCCGTCATGCCGCCGGCCGCCGGCGAGCCGATGGACGGCGATGAGCTCGCCTCCCGTAGCGAGGCCCTGCGGGGCGCGGCCCCGGAGCTGCTGGCGATCGAGATCGGCGTCGAGGAACTGCCGCCGCACGTGCTCGACCAGGCGATCGAGCAGGTGCGCGAGGGGCTGACGAGCAGGCTTGCGGCCTCCCGGCTCGAGCACGGGCCGATCGTCGTGGCGGGCACTCCGCGGCGGATCGTGGCCCGGGTCGCCGCCGTCGCCTCCTACGAGCCGGACGCCGACGAGCTGCGCAAGGGTCCGAAGGTGAGCGCCGCCTACGACGCGGATGGCAACCCGACCAAGCCCGCCCTCGGGTTCGCCCGCGGGCAGGGGGTCGAGGCGGAGGAGCTCGAGCGGGCGGACTTCGGCGGCACGGAGCACGTCGTCGTGCGCCGCAGCCGGCCCGGCCGCAGCGTGCTCGAGGTGGTCGCCGACGCGCTCGGTGAGATCGTCACGGGGCTGCGGGCCGACAAGAACATGCGCTGGGGCGACCCGGAGCTGTCCTACTCCCGGCCGATCCGTTGGCTCGTGGCGCTCTGGGGCGGCGAGGTCGTGCCGACGCACGCCTCGGGTGTGCACTCGGGCCGCACCACCTACCTCGGCCGCACCGACGCCGCCCCGCTCGTGCGGATCGAGACGGCGGCCGACCTGGAGCGGGTGCTGACCGGGCGCGGCTTCGTGCTCGAACCGGAGCGGCGCCGGGCGATCGTGCTCGAGCAGGCCACCGCGCTCGCGGCCGGAGTGGGCGGGCTGATCGACGCCGGCGCCGAGGCCGGGCTGCTCGACGAGATCACGAACCTCGTGGAGGCCCCGCACGGCATCCTCGGCGAGTACGAGGCACGTTACCTCGAGCTGCCCGAGGAGATCCTCACCACGGTCATGCGCAAGCATCAGCGGTACCTGCCGGTGCGTTCCGCCGACGGCGCCCTGCTGCCGTACTTCGTGGCGATCGCGAACGGCGAGTGCGACGAGGACGCCGTGCGGGTCGGGAACGAGAACGTGCTGCGCGCCCGCTACGAGGACGCGGCCTTCTTCTACGATGCCGACCGCGAGGTGGCGCCCGAGGTGTTCCGCGGCCGGCTCGAGCGGCTGACGTTCGAGAACCGGCTCGGGTCCGTGGCCGCCCGTGCGGACCGGATCCGCGACGGCGCCGCGAACCTCGCCACGGTCCTCGACGGGCTGGACGCCCCGCTGAGTGAGACCGATCAGCGGACCCTCGTCGAGGCCGGCCGGCTCGCGAAATTCGACCTCGCCACCCAGATGGTCGTCGAGCTCTCCTCCCTCGCCGGGGTCATGGCACGCGACTACGCCCTCAAGGCGGGCCTGAGCCCCGAGGTCGCCACCGCGCTGTTCGAGATGGAGTTGCCGCGCTCGGCCGGGGACGTGCTGCCGACCTCGGTCCCCGGGGCGCTGCTCTCGCTGGCCGACCGGTTCGACCTGCTCGTGGCCATGTTCGCGATCGGCGCGAAGCCGACGGGGTCCTCCGACCCGTTCGCGCTGCGGCGCGCGGCGCTCGGCGTGGTGAGCGTGCTGCGGATGCACCCGGCGCTCGAGGAGCTCGGCATCGAGTTCGGCGTCGGCATCGCGGCCGCAAGGCTCGAGGAGCAGGGCATCGAGGTGAGCCCGGAGGCTCGCGCGGCCGTCGTCGAGTTCGTGACCGGGCGGTTCGAGCAGCAGCTGCGCGACGAGGGCGTCTCCGCCGAGCACGTGGCGGTCATCACCCCGATGACCAACGAGCCCTTCCGGGCCCAGGCCGTGCTCGATCAGCTCCCGGCGGCCCGCGCGGTCGAGGGTTTCGGCGGCCTCGTGGAGCAGGTGCAGCGGATCACCCGGATCGTGCCCCAGGGCACCGAGGGAGCCTTCGACCGGTCGGTGCTCACCGACGCCGCCGAGCTCGCCCTCGCCGACGCCGTGGCCGACCTGACGGACTTCTCCCGGGCCCCGCTGCCCGAGTGGGCTCGGGTGAGTGTCGACTCCGTGGGGCTGCTCACCCGATTTTTCGACGAGGTGCTCGTCATGGCCGAGGACGATGCGCTCAAGGCCGCCCGGCTCGGGCTGCTGCAGACGATCGTCGACCGGGCCCCCTCCGGGGTCGACTGGCGCGCACTGGATCACGCCCTCGACGGCTGACGCCCGCCGGTAGCCCGCAGGCCTCGTCGAGCGGTGGATCCAGCCCCGTATTCCGGTGAACTCGGTGCCGAATGCACCATTCGACGGTCTAGCGACGCAGCGCGTGGGCGACTTCGTTCGCGATGCGGCGCTCGCGGACGTCCTTGGCCGTGAAGCGGAGGAGGAGGTAGCCGCCGGCCTGGGCGATCGCGTTCTGGCGAGCACGATCCCGAAACAGTGCCTCGGGCCTGGTGTGAATGCTGCGGCCGTCGATCTCCACCACGACCCAGATGCCATCCGTACGGAGCCAGCCGAGGTCCGCGAACGCCATGGGCCATCCCGTCGCATCGAGGATCGGAACCTGAAGTCGCGGCGGGGGCAGGCCGGCATCGAGGCACTGAAGTCGCGCCTTCGTCTCGACTGGGGAACCCGCGCGTCCATCGACGAGGGGCCACCACGGATGCAGCCGCGCCGCTCCCCGCCGACCGCGCACGCCGGTACGGATACGCTCGAGGTCGACCGCGTCGATGAGACCACGGTTCAGGGCCGAGTCGAGCACCGCGACGACGACGTCCCGCGGCCACTCCGGCACCGCTTGGATGAGGGCCGTGACCGGGCTCGCCAACCGACGGCCGTGCAGCTCCACGAGTTCCAGCGGTTTGCTGAAGCGTCGGACCGTCACCCCGGGCGCGCCCGGTGTGTGCATCGCCCCCGGGAGGCAGACTTCGGGTCGCAGCGACGGCGGCAGCCCCCATGCCCCGAGAAGGGCGAGGGCGCAGGCGCCGGCCGCGATGCCGTGCGGGTCGGTCGCGAGCAGCCCCGTCCAGGCCGACCGCAAGCGGGCGTGATCGAAACGGTCCACGCTCTCGGACCCGGCCCGTAGGTCATAGACCCCGGTCGTCACGCGGTGCCACTCGCCGCGTCGAGTCCTCGTCTCGATCTGCCGCTTCGTGATGCCGTACGCGAGCAGCTGCCGCCGACTGACGAGACCGGCCTGGCGACGTGCGGCTGCTGCGAGGATGTCGAGTTGTCGCACCATGATCCAACCGGACCACACGACGGTCCGACGTGTCGGCTCGAGGGTCACGGCTGGTGGATAACGAGGGCCGCTGACTGCTCTGTGGATATGCCGAACGGTGACTTCGGCCCTTCGATCATTGGATATGAGGGCCGGATCCCCCGTTCGACCATGGAGACCGGCCCAGGAGCTCGATGGGATACTGAAGGGGAACCTACAGGTCACCTTGAGCACTGCCGGAGATGTGATGAGCGACGAGACCCAGTACCGCATCGAGCACGACACGATGGGGGAGGTGCGGGTCCCGATCGGGGCGAAGTATCGCGCCCAGACCCAGCGGGCCGTCGAGAACTTCCCGATCTCCGGCCGCGGGATCTCCCGGCACCACATCGCCGCGCTCGCGCACGTCAAGCGGGCCGCGGCCCGGGCCAACAACGAGCTCGGCTACCTCGACGACGCCCGCGCGGCCGCGATCATGGCGGCCGCCGACCGGGTCATCGCCGGCGAATTCGACGACCACTTCCCGATCGACGTGTTCCAGACCGGCTCGGGCACGTCGTCGAACATGAACATGAACGAGGTGATCGCCACCCTCGCCACCGAGTCCGGGACCGACGTGCACCCGAACGATCACGTGAACGCCTCCCAGTCCTCGAACGACGTGTTCCCCTCCTCGATCCACATCGCCGCCACCGAGGCCGTCACCTCGGAGCTGCTGCCCGCGCTCGAACTGCTGGCCACCTCCCTCGAGGCGAAGCGGGATGAGTTCGCGGACGTCGTCAAGGCCGGCCGGACCCACCTCATGGACGCCACCCCGGTGACCCTCGGGCAGGAGTTCGGCGGCTACGCCCAGCAGATCCGCTACGGAATCGAACGGGTGGCCTCGGCGCTCCCGCGCGTGGCCGAGCTGCCGCTCGGGGGCACGGCCGTCGGCACCGGGATCAACACCCCGATCGGGTTCCCGCAGCGGGTCATCAGCCTCATCGCGGAGAACACCGGCCTGCCGGTGACCGAGGCCGCCGATCACTTCGAGGCCCAGTCCGCCCGCGACGGGCTCGTGGAGCTGAGCGGTCAGCTGCGCACGATCGCGGTCTCGCTCACGAAGATCTGCAACGACCTGCGCTGGATGAGCTCCGGCCCCCGCACCGGCCTCGGCGAGATCCACATCCCGGACCTGCAGCCCGGCTCCTCGATCATGCCCGGCAAGGTCAACCCCGTGGTGCCCGAGGCGGTGCTCATGGTGTGCGCCCAGGTCGTGGGCAACGACGCCGCGGTCGCCTTCGGCGGATCCTCGGGCTCATTCGAACTCAACGTGATGATGCCGATGATGGCCCGCAACGTGCTCGAGTCGATCACCCTGATCGCGAACTCCACCCGGGTGCTCGCCACGAAGACCGTCGACGGGATCGCGGCGAACGCGGATCGGGCCCGCGAACTGGCCGAGTCCTCGCCCTCGATCGTCACGCCGCTGAACCGGATCATCGGCTACGAGGCGGCCGCGACGATCGCCAAGCACTCGATCGCGGCGAACCTGACGATCCGGCAGGCGGCGGTCGACCTCGGCTACGTCGAGCGCGGCGACCTCACCGAGGCCCAGCTCGACGAGGCCCTCGACCTGATGTCGATGACCCACCCGTAGGGTCTCGCCTCGGCGACACCCGGGTCCGGGGCCGCAGGAGCACCCGCTGAGTACCGACCGCGATCGGAGTCGGGCGCGCACTCAGCCTGGGCGCGCGCCGCTCCAGGCCTGCCAGGAACCGCTCGATACGTGCGAGCTCGCGCGTGACCAATTCCCGTCGAAGTCTCCTGTGCCGGATCGCCAGGGCGACCGCGGCGCGATTCAACGGCCAGTGACCCCGGAGCATTCGCCGTCTCATCCGCAGTGATGGAAGGGGCCCGAGCGCCAGAACGACCACGAGCATCGATGCGGCGACGAAGCTCCAGGAGTCCTCGGGCCCGGTGGTGAACGATTCATGAGCGAGGACCGCGGACAGCCAGACCGGGACGGCGATCAGGGCCACGAGGGCTGTGCCCAGGATGCGCCAGGCACTCGTCGCATCGAGCGTTGCGGCCCCCACGAGCGACCGCATCATGAACAGGGTCAGGCACGAGACGGCGAGGATGCCGATCGACGGCGCGCGCGGTACCGGCCACAGGGCGCCTCGAGCGACCACACAGGCCACCGAGTACACGGCACAGACCAGGGCCGACCAGCCGCCGATGGCGGCGCCGAGCGCGAGTAGGGAACGCAGCCACCCGCCGGCCGGGTCGGCGGTCAGGGGGAAGGCGCGTGAGGGGCGCCACGTGGACTCCCACGCGTCTTCGGCCCGCCGCAGCGATTCGTCGACGCGCTCGAGCGCGTTGGCGGCGTTGCGGAGCCGGACCCGTGGGGCGGCCGTGACCAGGCGTCCGACGTCGACGGCCGCAACTGCGATGGCGCAGACCGGCACGACGACCTGGATGAGAAGCGTGAGCCGGTCCTGCCCGTGCCGGGAGATCGCCACGAGCATGCAGTAGCCGAGGAGCCATGCCGTGAGCAGCGCCGCCGCCGCGGCGAGGGTGCTCCGACGGCGCCAGGACGCCGCATCGTCGCTGACACGGGCGTCCTGATAGGCGAATGCGTGGATCGCGAGCACTGCCGCGCCCGTGAAGGTGATCGCCCACCAGGTGTTCTCGGCGAGGCCCGCTCCCACACGCGCCACGGCATCGAACGCCGAACCGCCGTCCGCGCCGGCGGGGGCGAGAAGGACGATCGTGGGGAGCGTGAGTTCGGCGCACAGGGCCACGCCCACCCCGAGGAGGATGAGTGAGTCGCGGCGCCGAGTGAGGAACAGTGCCATGGCCTCAGCCTCCGACACCGCGCCGACATTCTCTGGCCGAGGGGCCGGGCGGGCTCCGCTGGGGGAGGCGTCAGCCCAGGCGGAAGATGACGTCGTCGATCATCCGGCCCTTGCCGGCGTCGAAGCCCGAGTCGTTGCCCGCGCGATTGAACCCGTTGCGCTGCAGCACGGCGGCCCCGGGCTCGTTGATCCGGGTGACGTTGGCGAAGATCGGCCGCTCGGCCACCTCCGCCAGCATCGCCCGCAGCGCGGAGGTCGCGATGCCCTGGCCCCAGTGCTCGCGGTCGATCCAGTAGCTCACCTGCAGGCCCTTGCCGCCCGGCGACACCGCGATATGGCCCACGACCTCGTGCGGCCGGCCGGCGAGCGTGATCGTGCGCACGGTCGCCTCCTCGTTGCTGCGCAACTTGCTCCAGTAGGAGTTGAACCCCTGCGTATCGGTGTAGTCGACGAAGGTGGAGGAGGCCATCGCCTGGGACTGCGGATCGCGCAGATACTCGTTGAAGGTCGGCAGATCGTCGTCCCACACGTCGCGCAACTCGATCGCCACCCGGTCGCGGCGGCCCTGCCGCTGGTCGGTCTCCGTCATCACGCCCCACCTTCGTTGAGTCAGGTGGCCATGCTAGGCACGGCCCCCTCGGTTCGTCACCAGGTCACGATCGACTTTACCAGTCCTTTATGTGAATCGGCTGGGAATCGGACCGAATTCACTCGGTCGGTCAAGGCCCGGCGGGCGTGGCCTTGTGGGACGCCACGCGCTCGGGCAAGTCGTCATCGAGGAGGGTCGATCGCGCCGGCCCGCCCAGTGCCTATGGACGACGTCGCTCGCCTCAGGGAAGCGCGCGCGGTTCGTGTTCGCCCGGCGCGAGCACGACTTCCATCGTCTGCCGCGCGATCTCCCATTCCTCGTTCGTGGGGATGACGAGCGTGCGCACCCGGGCGGACTCCGAGCTGATGTCGCGCACGCCGGGCTTGCGTTCGAGGTTGCGCGCGGGGTCGATGCCCATGCCGAGGTGGTCGAGCCCGGACATGGTGCGCAGCCGGATGTCGGGGGAGTTCTCGCCGATGCCGGCGGTGAACACGACCGCGTCGACCCGGCCGAGCACCGCGAGGTAGGAGCCGAGGTACTTGCGCAGCCGGTAGGTGTACAGGTCGAGGCCGAGCTCGGCGTCGGGGTTGCCCGCCTCCCACGCCTCGATCACGTCGCGCATGTCCTGGTGGCCCGTGACCCCGAGCATCCCGGAGCGGCGGTTGAACAGGTCGTCGATCTCGTCGATTCCCATGCCGGCGTGCCGGCTCAGGTAGAGCGCCACCGCCGGGTCGATGTCGCCGGTGCGCGTGCCCATGACGAGGCCCTCGAGCGGGGTCAGACCCATCGACGTGTCGATCGAGGCGCCGCCGGCGACCGCCGTGGCGGAGGCGCCGTTGCCGAGGTGGAGCACGATGACGTTCGTGTCCGAGTCGCGCTTGCCCAGGAACTGGGCCGCTTGCCGGGCCACGTAGGAGTGCGACGTGCCGTGGAAGCCGTAGCGGCGGATGCGGTATTGGCGGGCCACCGCCGCGTTGAGCGCATAGTTGCTCGCCCGCGCGGGCATGCTCAGGTGGAACGCGGTGTCGAAGACGACGACGTGGTCGAGGTCGGGAAAGGCGCGTTGGGCCGCCTCGATCCCCGCCAGGTTCGGGGGATTGTGCAGGGGGGCGAGGTCCGCGAGATCGTCGATGATCTGCTTGACCTCCTCGGTGACGAGCACGGGGCCGCCGAACCGGGCCCCGCCCTGGACCACCCGGTGCCCGATCGCGGCCAGGTCCATGTCGGCCAGATCCGGCCCGAGCTCGGTGAACGCCCGCTGCATCTGCTCGACGGCGACCGTGTGGTCGGCCGCGTCGATCTGCCACTCGGTCGTCTCGGCCCCCGACCGGCCGGCGGCGCCGCGCTCGTGGATGAGCCGCCCGCCGGCGAGCCCGATGCGCTCGATCAGCCCGGTGGCGGCGGCGATCCCGGTCGTGGCGTCGACCACCTGGTACTTGAGGGAGGAGGAGCCCGAGTTGATCACGAGGACGTTGGTCATCGGAGGCCTCCCTCGCCGATGGTGCCGGCAGCGGTATCGAGCCCCTGCGCCTGGATGGCGGTGATCGCCACCGTGTTGACGATGTCCTGCACCAATGCTCCTCGCGATAGGTCGTTCACCGGCTTGCGCAGCCCCTGGAGCACGGGCCCGACGGCCACGGCGCCGGCGCTGCGCTGCACGGCCTTGTAGGTGTTGTTGCCGGTGTTGAGGTCGGGGAAGATGAACACGGTCGCCTTGCCGGCGACGTCGGAACCGGGCAGCTTCGTGGCGGCGACCGAGGCGTCCACGGCCGCGTCGTACTGGATGGGTCCCTCGATGCTCAGGTCCATGCCCCGTTGCCGCGTGCGCTCGCGGGCCAGGTCGGTCGCCTCGCGCACCTTGTCCACGTCCGCCCCGAAACCGGAGGTGCCGGTGGAGTAGGAGAGCATCGCCACCCGCGGGTCGACCCCGAACTGGGCGGCGGTCTCGGCGGAGGAGAGGGCGATGTCGGCGAGCTGGGCCGCGTTCGGGTCCGGGTTGACCGCGCAGTCGCCGTACACGAGCACCTGATCCGGCAGGCACATGAAGAACACCGAGGAGACGACCTGAGTGCCCGGGGAGGTCTTGATGATCTCGAACGCGGGCTTGATCGTGTGCGCGGTGGTGTGCGCCGCGCCCGAGACCATGCCGTCGGCGAGGCCGAGCTGGACCATCATCGTGCCGAAGTACGAGACGTCGGTCACGACCTCGCGCGCCCGGTCGACCGTCATCCCGCGGTGGGCGCGGAGCCGCGCATACTCCTGGGCGAAGCGCTCCCGCAGCTCCGGCTCCGTCGGGGAGAGTACCTGCGCCCCGGAGAGGTCGAGGCCCAGCTCGGTGGCGCGGGCACGGATCGCCTGCTCGTCTCCGAGCAGCGTGAGGTCGACCACGTCGCGGGCGAGCAGCGTGGACGCGGCCCGCAGGATCCGCTCGTCGCCGCCCTCCGGGAGCACGACGTGCTTGCGGCTCGCGCGGGCGCGCTCGATCAGGTCGTACTCGAACATGAGCGGGGTGACCACGCTCGCCCGCGGCACGGCGACCGCGGCCCGCAACCGGGCGCCGTCCACGTGTGCCTCGAAGGTCGAGCGGGCCACGTCGATCTTGCGCTGGGAGCCGGTGCCCATGAGGCCCGGGGTGGCGGCCGCGCGGCTCGCGGTCTCGAAGGTGCCGTGGCCGGTGGTGACGATCGGCAGCCGCTGCCCCAGACCCTGCACGAGCCGGGTCACCTGCTCCGAGGGCAGGTAGCCGCCGTTGAGCATGAGCGCGGCGAGCGAGGGGAACGACTCGGCCGCGTGGGCGGCGACGATCGAGAGCACCACCTCCGACCGGTCGCCCGGCACGATGACCATGGCGCCGTCGGTGAGTCGGTCGAGGATGTGGTCCATCGTCATGCCGCCCACGATGACGTTCTCGACCTCGCGGTCGAGGAGGGCGTCGTCGCCGGCCCACAGCGCGCCGTCGACGGCGTCCATGAGCTCGCGCGCCGACGGCGCCGAGAGCAGGGGCACGTCGGGCAGGGCCCAACTCGGCACGGGCAGGTCCGCCAGCGCCGCGCGCACGTCCTCGAGGTGCTCGGGGACGGCGCGGCTGGCGACGACGGCGACCACCTGCGCGTGGCCCGCGGCGAGCTCGGCCATCGCCACGTCGACCACGTGCCGCACGTCCGAGCCGGCCCGCTGCCAGGCCGAGGTCACGAGCACGACCGCCGATCCGAGGTTCGCGGCGATGCGCGTGTTGTAGGCCAGCTCCGTCGGGCCGGCGACGTCCGTGTAGTCCGAGCCCACGATGACCACGACGTCGCAGCGGTGGGCGACGTCACGGTAGCGGGAGATGATCCGGCCGAGCGCGGCCTCCGGATCGGCATGGATCTCGTCGTAGGTGACCCCGGTGCAGTCCTCGTAGGGCAGGTCCACCCCGACGTGGCGCAGCAGCAGCGAGAGCACCGCGTCGGGCTCGGACCGGGAGCGGATGACCGGCCGGAACACGCCGACCCGGCGCACCTGACCCACGAGCAGATCCACGATCCCGAGCGCGATCGAGGACTTGCCGGTGTGCCCCTCGGGGGAGGCGACGTAGATGCTGCGGGCCGACATGTGCTGGTCCCTCCAGGTCGGGTGGGCGGGTCGAACGACGGCGGGCCCCGGCCGTGGATGGTGGCCGGTCCCAGGTCGATCCTAGGGCGCGGCGGCCGGCGGGGGGCGGGCCACAGGGCCTAGACGCCCAGGGGGTCGACGTACAGTAGGAGCGTGTCAGAACCGTCCCCGCGCCCGAGCGGGAAGCATTGGCGTCAGGCGGCGCTCACCCGGCGGATGCTCGTCCTGCTCGTGGTGATCCTCGCCGCTGCGGCCGTGTGCATCCGGCTCGGGGCCTGGCAGCTCGACCGGGCCGTCGCCCGCGCCGAACAGGGCCGGGCCGCCGAGCTCGCCGCGCGCGAGCAGGCAGCGCCCGTGCCGATCGGCGACATCGCCGAGCCGCAGACCCACTTCACCCAGGAGATGGTCGGGCGCCGGGTGCACGTGGCCGGCACCTACATCGGCCCCGAGTTCTTCGTGCCGGGGCAGTTCCGGGTCGACCCGGCCGACCCGGAGAACACGGACCTGTGGACCAGCGGCTACTGGGTGCTCTCCGGGCTGCGCACCGACGGCGGCGCCGTGCTGCCGGTCGTGCGCGGCTGGGTCGCCGAGACCGACCCGGCCTACCTGAACGCCGAGGGCACCCGGGTCGAGGCGATCGGCTACCTCGACGGCTCCCAGGCCGTGGGCGACCCGGTCGACGGCGACGAGATCGGGGCGGTCAGCTCCGCCCAGCTCGTGAACGAATGGTCCACCCCGATCTACTCCGGCTTCATCGTGCTCGCCGAATCCGACCCGGCCGTGCCCGATCCCGCCGGCCTGCCCCCGCTCGACGACGTCGCCGTGCCCACCCTCTCCGGCGGCGGCCTCAACCTGCAGAACCTCGCCTATGCCGGCGAATGGTTCATCTTCGGTGGATTCGCCGTGCTCATCTGGTGGCGCATGGTCCGCGACGAGGCCCGCGACCTCGCCGCTGCTGCTGCCGCCGCCGACGACGACGTCGGAGCAGCCGGCCCGCCGGAGGCCGCCCGCGACCCGCTCGTTGTGACCCCACCCGCACGACCGTGAGAATGGACCCATGACCTCTCCCGTTTCCGACCCCGCCGACGTCACCCGGATCGCCGAACAGAAGGACCGCTCCGCCTTCGCCCGCTACCGGGTCATGGCCTTCGTCACCGGCGGGATGCTCCTGCTGCTGTGCCTGGAGATGGTGCTCAAATACGTGTTCCACGCGGCCGGCCTCGACGAGCAGGGGTCGGCGAAGCCCGTCATCGGGGCGTGGGTGCCGTTCATCCACGGCTGGATCTACGTCGTCTACCTCATCGCCGTCTTCGACCTGTGGAGCCGGATGAAGTGGTCGGTCGGGCGGATTCTCGCGCTCGTCGCCGGCGGCGTCGTGCCCGTGCTCTCGTTCGTCATGGAGACCCGCACGAGCCACTGGGTGAACACGACGCTCGAGGCGCGCCGACCCGCGTGAGGCGAGCTGCGTCGTCCCTTATCCTTGACCGGTGACCGCTGCTCTGCCCCGCCCTGTCCTCGTCGTCGACTTCGGCGCCCAGTACGCCCAGCTCATCGCGCGCCGCGTGCGCGAGGCCCGGGTGTATTCCGAGGTCGTCCCCCACACGCTGAGCGCCGAGGCGATCCTCGCGAGGGATCCCGCGGCCATCATCCTCTCGGGCGGGCCGGCGTCGGTGTACGCCGAGGGCGCGCCCGGGATCGACCCGGCGCTGTTCGAGGCCGGCGTGCCCGTGCTCGGGATCTGTTACGGCTTCCAGACCATGGCGGCGGCACTCGGCGGCACCGTGACCGAGACCGGCCGGCGCGAGTACGGGCGCACCGAGGTGACCGTGGCCGAGCCGGGCACGCTGCTCGAGGGCTCGCCCGCATGCCCGCTCGCGTGGATGTCCCACGGCGACGCCGTGACCCGCGCCCCGGACGGATTCGACGTGCTGGCCTCGAGCGAGGGCGCGCCCGTCGCCGCGTTCGAGGATCGGGAGCGGCGGCTCTTCGGCGTGCAGTGGCACCCGGAGGTGCTCCACTCCGAGGCCGGGCAGGCGACCCTGGAGAACTTCCTCTACCGCGGCGCGGGCCTGAGCCCGGACTGGACCGCGGCGAACGTCATCGCCGAGCAGGTCGCGGCCATCCGCGCCCAGGTCGGGGACGCGAAGGTCATCTGCGGGCTGTCCGGCGGCGTCGACTCCTCGGTCGCCGCGGCGCTCGTGCAGCGGGCCGTCGGCGACCAGCTCACGTGCGTGTTCGTGGACCACGGCCTGTTGCGCACCGGTGAGGCCGAGCAGGTGGAGCAGGACTTCGTGGCCGCCACGGGCGTCAAGCTCATGGTGCGCGACGCCTCCGACACCTTCCTCGATGCGCTCGCCGGGGTGACGGACCCGGAGACCAAGCGCAAGATCATCGGGCGCGAGTTCATCCGCGCCTTCGAGGCCGCCGCGCGCGACCTCGTGAGCGGCGGGGAGGACGTGAAGTTCCTCGTTCAGGGCACGCTCTACCCGGACGTGGTCGAGTCCGGCGGCGGCGAGGGCGCCGCGAACATCAAGTCCCACCACAACGTGGGCGGCCTGCCGGACGACCTGCAGTTCTCGCTGGTGGAGCCGCTGCGGCAGCTGTTCAAGGACGAGGTGCGCCAGGTCGGCCTCGAGCTCGGTGTGCCGGACGGCATCGTCTGGCGCCAGCCGTTCCCCGGGCCGGGGCTCGGCATCCGGATCGTCGGCGAGGTCACCCGCGAGGGGCTGACGACGCTGCGCGCGGCCGACGCGATCGTGCGCGCCGAACTGACGAAGGCCGGCCTCGACCGGGAGATCTGGCAGTGCCCGGTCGTGCTGCTCGCCGACGTGCGCTCCGTCGGTGTGCAGGGGGACGGGCGCACCTACGGCCACCCGATCGTGCTGCGGCCCGTGAGCTCGGAGGATGCGATGACCGCCGACTGGTCCCGCCTGCCGTACGACCTGCTCGCCCAGATCTCCAACCGGATCACCAACGAGGTGCCCGACGTGAACCGGGTCGTGCTCGACGTGACCAGCAAGCCGCCGGGCACGATCGAGTGGGAGTGAGGCGGGTGCGGCCCGCCGGGGGCTGCGGCGATGTGACGCACACGCCTCACCGGGTCGGGTAGGTTTCCCTCACTGGAAGGGAGGCCGCATGGACGCGAGCCGATTCGCAGGCAGGACCGCGGTCGTCACCGGTGCCGCGCACGGGATCGGGGCCGCCACCGCGCGCCGCCTGACCGCGGAGGGTGCCCGCGTGGTGCTGGCCGATGTCGATGTGGGGGCGGCGCGGGACGTGGCCGCGGACCTGCCCGGCGCGGTCGTGGTCGATTGCGACATGACCGAGACGGCGACCGTCGACCGCGCACTAATCGATGCGGTGGCGGCGGTCGGGGAGCTGGACTTCCTCGTGAACGTGGCCGGGGCGGCCCGGCGTGGACCGAGCGTGGCCGAGGGCATGACCGACGAGGACTGGAACTGGGCGGTCGACCTCAACCTCGGCGGGGCGATGCGGCTCGTGCGGGCCGGCGTGCCGTACCTGGGGGACAGTGGCGCGATCGTGTTCGTCAGCTCGGTCAACGGGCTCGCGGCCTTCGGCGAGGACGCCTACTCCGCGGCGAAGGCCGGGCTCGTGTCGTTCGCGCGCAACCTCGCGGCGGAGTTGGGGCCGCGCGGCATCCGGGCCAACGTCGTGGCGCCCGGGACGGTCCGGACCCGGGTGTGGGACGAGGTCGGCGGGCCCGACCCGCTCATCCCCCTCTATCCGCTCGGTCGGCTCGGGGAGCCGGAGGACATCGCTGCGGCGATCGCCTTCCTCCTCTCTGAGGACGCCTCGTGGATTACCGGTATCACGCTGCCCGTCGACGGCGGTGTGCTCACCGGCCCCCGCCGGACGATGGATGCGTTGCGCGCGGAAGGCGCGGAAGGCCGGTCCTGAGGCCGCGAGGGGCTCGGCGCTCCGGGACCGGCGTGGTCAGAAGGGTGGTTCGTCGAGTCGGCAGGCGTCGGCTGCGGCCTCTTCTGCTAGGCGTCTGGCGGCGCGGGCCTGGTCGGCTCTCTTGATGATGTCGTGGTTGCAGGCCTCGAGGATGTCCCGGTTCTCGAGGGTGGCCTCGGACCAGTGGGCCCGGTTCGCCCGTTCCCGCTGCGGGGACATCGCCCCGTTCGCGGACCGTTCGCTCGCGCCGCCCACGCCTGTTGCGCCGGTCGCGCCGGTCGCACCGGTTGCGTCGGTCGTGCCGATTGAGTCGGTCGGGCCGGTCGGGCCGGTCGAGCCGCCCACGCCGGTCGGACCGTTCGAGCCGGTCAGGTCGGTCGGGTCGTTCGGGCCGCCCACGCCGTCCACGCCGTTCGGACCGTTCGAGTCACGGTGGTCGCTCGTCTTGCTCGTCTGACCCGGCTCGTCTGGTTCGTGGATGTCGGTGTTCTGGATGCCGGTGTTCTGGGTGTCGTAGGTGCCCCACGGGGTGCGTAGGAGCCGGAGGCCGTGGGGGCCGGTCCACAGGTAGGTGCCGGTATCGAGTTTGACGTAGGTCCAGGCCGCGTGCCGGCCGTGGGACGCGGCGGCGGCGCGGGCGTGGGTCTTGAGCCGGTGATGCGCCCGACACAGCGGGGCGAGGTTGCACAGGCAGGTCGCCCCGCCGGTGGCGACCTCGGCGCCGGCGTTCGGGCCGGTGCGGGGCCGGGTGGTGTGCCAGGCCTGGATATGGTCCAGGTCGCAGGCGCGGGCGGTGCGGGTACACCAGGGGAAGGCGCATCGATCCTCGGCCAGGACGAGTTGTTCACGCAGCCGCTCGGACGGGGTGTAGCAGTCCGTGGCGAGTGGCTCGTCCAGGTCCAGGACCGGACGAACGATGATCTCCGGCGCGAAACACGCCAACCCGCTACCGGCCGCACCCGTAGCACCGACAGCACCCGTAGCACCCGTAGCACCGGCAGCACCGGAGCCGGGGCTGCCGGCCGACGCCCCGAGCAGGATGGTCTCGCCGGCCCCGGCGGCGACTACGGTGGATCCGGGAGTGGTGGACACACCTGTGGTGTCGGTCTCGCCGGTTCCGGGCCGGACGGTCTCGCCGGCCTCGGCGGCGACCTCGACGGATCCGGGAGCGGTGGACACACCTGTGCTGTCGGTCCCGCCGGTTCCGGGCAGGGCTGTCCCCTCAATGCCGCCAGATCGGCTGCTGCCAGATCGGCTGCTGTCAGATCGGTGCCTGCGCCGGTCGAGGATCGGGCCCGCGGGCGGGCCGTCGGGCGGGCCGGTGGGCCGGGTGAGGCAGTCACCGGTGCAGGGGCGTCCGTGCGGGGTGAGCGCGGATGGCCGGTAGAACATCGGGGCGAGTTCGGCGGCGCTGATGAACGTGCCGGCCGGGATGCCGCGGGCCTCGATACGCACCGGCGTCCGCCGCAACCGGCCGGGATCAATCCCCAACGACGACCCAGTCAGCGGCCCAGGCGACCCAGTCGGCTCGGTGGGCTCGGTCAGCGGCCCGGTCGGCCCGGTCGGGGGCCCGGATGCGCGCGTGGCGGGCCTGCCGGCGGCGTCATCGCCGTGATCGGCTCCCGCAGCTCCGGCGCCGCCGGGTGTCGGCGGTGGTGGTGGGCCGGTGTTCGGGATGCCGAAGGGGAACAGGTCACGGGCCTGGACGTGCAAGTACATCAAGATCTTGCCACGCGGCACACCCGCCCCACCCGTGGTCACCGGGACGCCCGTGGTCACCGGGACGCCCGTGGTCACCGGGCTGGCGGTGGTCACCGGGTCGTCGTCGTGGCGGTTGCCGGTGCAGTTCGGATCCCCACACCGGCTCGGCCCTGCCGGCCCATCGTTCGGCCCGTCGGGTGGTCTGCCGGGCAGCTGGGCACCGGTCGGCCCACTGTTCGGCTCGCTGGTGGGGGTCTCGGGTGGGGTGAGGGGGTGTTGGCCGTCGTAGCGGAGCCGGGCGAGGTCGCCCATGGCGTAGGAGCGCAACTCGCCCGCGGTCAGCTTCCAGCCCTGGGCGGTGAGGGTGGCGGCGAGGTGGTCGATGACGTCTTCGAGGATGCGGCCCTCCACGACGGGCAGGACGGCCTGCACGCTCGTGTCCCCGGTCCCGTCGCGTGCGTGCTTGAACACGACGTCTCGTGCCGGGGGCGCGGCGAAGCGTTCCTCGAGGTCTTCGTACTCCTCGGGCATGTGCTCGATCAGGGCCCGCTTGATCAGGCCATCGAGCTGGGCCTGCCCGAAGTTCAAGGGCACGAGGTCGAGCTGGGCATCGACGTAGCCACAGGCCTCTTCCGAGAGGAACAGGGTCGCCCGGGCGAGGGTACGGGCCCGCCACACCCGCGTCCGCCCGGCCATGGTCCGGGCGAACAGGCGCGGTAGCCGCACCCGCAACTGTTCGGCCTCCAGCAGCAGCCGCTCGGCCGCGCCCAGACCCATCCCGGCCGCGGTCGCGAACGTCGAGATCGAGAACTCCTCCACCGTCCACAACCCCCGCACCCCCGTGCCCGGATCGACCCCCAGATCGGCCCCGTGCTCACCACCCGAGGCCACGAACCCCGAGACCCCGGCCCCGGAGCTGGAGGTGGCCGGCCCGCCGGCCGCAGGAGAGGAGGAAGCACCTGCAAGCGTGCCACTGGCCGAGGGCGCGGGATCGGCACACGCGGCGGTGGCGTCACCGCCGGTGGCGGACTCGCTGGAGGAGGACGACGTGGTGGCGGCCGCCGGGGCATCCATCGAATCAGAGCCCGTGGCACCCGCGCCGGCCACGGCCCCGGAGTCGGCCCCGGTGCCGGTCGTGGCCGGGGTGACCACGTGGCCCTCCCGCTCCCAGATCGCGTTGCGGGCATGGGCGCGTTCGGCCACGAGCCGCGGCGCACCGGCCAGGTCCTCATCGCCGTCATAGTCATCGGCGATGACGAACGGATGCCACTGCACCCACGTCGCCGCCAACGCGAGCTGCTCCAACTTGACCCGATCCACGGTATCGCGGCCCTGACGCAGCCGAGCGACCAGGCCGGCATCATCGCCCACCTCGCCCACCAGCTGCTGAAGTTCCATACCAATCATGGTCTCAGCGACCACCGACATTCCCCCGGCCCCAACCGCCCAAGGGCACCCAGGAACACTGCCGGGGAAACAAGTCGAAGAAATTCCCGAGAAGTCTCGCGATCGCGTCGAGTAGCCGGAAGCAGCAGGAGGCCGGTCACCCGATGGCGACGTCGCGTTACTGGAACCGGCCCGGGTGGGGAGGCCGCGAGGACAAGGGCTAGTCGCGCTTGGCGCTCGGATCCCACCAGTCGTCGCCGGTGGGGGGTCCGGCCGAAGTCGCCGTGGCGTCGTCGGGGGGCGGCTCGTGGCCGGAGCGCGGGAATTCGATCGTCGACTGATCGGACTGCGCCGCGGTCGTGGGCGGCTCCGTCGGTGCCGCCGCCGGTGCCGCCGGTGCGGCGTCGACTGGGTCGGGTGCGGCGTCCATCCCCGATACGCCGACGGTCGCGGCGGGGGCGACGAATCCGCCCGACCCAGCCACCGGCATGACACCTGGGCCCTCGGCGGGCCACGGCTCGTACACCGTGACGGTCGCCCGGGGCGCCCGGCGCGGCAGGATCGCCAGCAGCAACAGGGCGACGCCGAGTCCGGCGCTCACGATCACCGTGAACGTGATCGCGTCGAGCCGGTAGCCGAGGCCGAGGGCCGCCACGAGCACGCCACCGGCGATGAGTAGCAGGCCCCAGACCACCGTGGTGCTGCGGATCCCGGCACGCGGGGTGCGCCGCTTCGCCGCCGTCGGACTCCCTGCTGCGTCGTTCGGACCATCGTTCGTCGGTACGGTCGCGTTCGGGCTGCTGGTCATGACTGCTCCTGTACGAACTGGATACTGGTCGCGGACTCGGGCGCGTCGAGGTGCAGCCGGAGTGGCTCGCCCACGAGGGCCGAGGTGAAATCGAGACTGCCGCCGGCGCCGAGGACCCATTGCTCCGGGCCCCAGTTCTGCACCGCGCGGGTGGCGTGCGCCCTCACCCCGGAGAGGTCCCACGCATCCACCCACGCGTTCTCGCCGGTGACCCGGACGTCGAAGGGCACGTCGGCCGGGATTCGCAGGTCGAGCGATGCGCCCGGCGGGAGCGCGATGCTGCCGAGATCGAGGCCCGCCTCATCGACCGATGCGGCTGCCGTCGTGAAGTCGAGGACGGTCGGTCCACTGGAATTCTGCGAGTACCAGGCCTCGAAGCGTTCGAGATCGGCCCGGTCGGTCACCTGATACGTGGCGGGGGCGTGGGCGATCGTGCGGCTGGAGTCCCACGTGAGGGCCCCCGACCCGTAGTTGTCGAAGCCGCCGATCACGAGGCTTCCGGCGACGACGAGCCCGACGATCGACACGAGCGAGAGTAGGCCGCCCCTCCGCCCGAGCAGGCCGGCGATCGTGACGACCACGCCGACGGCGACGAGCGCGCCTCCGGCCATGACCAGCGGCGGCATCGCCATCGAGACGTATCCGCTGAACCATGCGAGCAGGACGCCTGCGAGCACGAGGAACACCCCCGCGAGGCCCAGCAGCACGAGTCGATAGCCCGGCCGCGAAGTGCGGCGGCGCGACGGCATCGGCGCCCGGTACTGCCCCCACGGCCCGGTTGGCCCGCTCGGCCCGGTCGGCCCTGTTTGTCCGGTCGGGGCGGTCGGGTCGGCCTGCGGGGGAGCCAGGGGATACGGCCGGGGCTGCCCGCTCCACAACGGCGGCGCGGCATCGGTCGCACCGGCGGGACCGGCCGCCGCCGGTCCCGCCCCCAACTTCTCGGTGGCTGCCGGATCCGAGGACACCGGCGCGAGCTGCTCCGTGGGTGCCGCCCCCGCCCGGGCAGCCTCGAACCGTTCGGTCGGCGCCATGGGCGCGGGGTCCTCGGTCACCCGCCGAGACGTGTCCATCTCCGGCTCCGAGCGGCCTGCCGCCGCGGACGCCACCGGCAACGCCCTGGTCTCGGAGATCGCCACCGCCCCGGTGTGCGCGGTGGGTTCCGCCGTGGCCGCTGGTGCCCCGGCACCCTCCTGCCCCGGTGGCCCGCCCGTCGCTCCCGTCGGCCCGGAAGCGCCCGGCCCGGAAGCGCCCGGCCCGGCACCGCCCGACGAGCGCGACCGGGCCACCGCGACGAGGGCGACGACCGCGCCCACGGCGATGATCGCGATGAAGATCCCCCACGCGCCGCTGCCCCCGAACGGGGCGAACCACAGCCCCGGCCGGGCGAGCCCGATCACGAGGGCCGCACCCGCCGCGGCAAGGGCGGCGTCGAAGCGCCCCGCCATCGCCTCCTCCAGATGGATCCGCCCGTCGGTCTCCTCCGGCAGCAGCGCCCAGCACAGCCCGTACACGAGCAGGCCCACGCCGCTGAAGAGCGTCACGATCACGAAGACCCCGCGCATGATCGCGGGATCGATGTTGAACCGCCGGGCGAGCCCGCCGGCCACGCCGCCGCCCCACCGGTTCTGGGTGCGCACGATCCCCGCGCGCCGGATCGAGGCGAAGAACGATGCCCCCGGCGCCTGCGGCGGTGAGGTCTGCTCCTGTGTGCTGTGCATGCCCCACAGTCAATCCGGACGCGGGCCCGTGCCGCTATGGGGGACTCCCCTGATTTCCGGCGCGGCGGACCCCTGGTCGACCCCTGGTTCGTCCCTGATCGGGCCCGCGCCCCGGTCCGGCCGGGCCCGTGCGTGACACGATGGCCCGGTGACGCCCACGCCCCGACCCGAGCTGCGCCGTCCCCACGCGGGCCGGCGGCTCGCCGGGGTGTGCGCCGGCCTCGCCGATCACCTCGGGCTGCCGGTCCGATCGGTGCGGTGGGCGTTCGTCGGCGCCACGGTCGCACTCGGCGCGGGGGCGTTGATGTACGCGTGGCTGTGGGCGGTCGTGCCCGGCGGCGACACCCCCGGCCCGAGCCGCCTCGCCCCGCGGCTGCGTTCGTTGCGCACCCGGGTGTCGAGTCGCGAACTCGTGCTGGCCGGGGCGCTGCTCGCGGTCGCGGTCCTGCTGCTGGCGCTGCGCGGCAACATCGCCGGCGGCGCCTCGTGGATCATCGCGTTCGTGCTCGTGTGTCTCGGCGCCGCGCTCGCGTGGAGCGAGTTGGGGCGTGGGGACGACGCAGCTCGCCCCCGGTCCGTCGTGCTCGCCCGCGTGGTGGCCGGGTGTGGGCTCGCGGCCGTCGGGGTCGTGCTGTTCGCCGGGCGCGGTCGCACCCTCGACCTCATCGTCTGGGCCGCGGGGGTCGGGCTGCTCCTCGTGGCCGCGGTCGCGGTGGTGCTGGCGCCGGTCGGGCTGAGGATGTGGCAGGACCTGGGCAGCGAGCGGGCGGCACGCGCACGGGAGTCGGAACGGGCCGATATCGCCGCGCACCTGCACGATTCGGTGCTGCAGACCCTCGCGCTCATCCGCTCCCGGGCCGAGGACCCGGAGGCCGTGCGGCGGCTGGCGCGCTCGCAGGAGCGGCAGCTGCGCGACTGGCTGTACACGGATCCGGCCTCGCCGGAGGGCTCGATCGCGCGCCAGGTCGAGGCGGTGGCCGCGGAGGTGGAGGAACGCTACGGCCGGCAGATCGACGCGATCACCGTGGGCGACGACGTGCCCGGTGCCGGCGCCGCCGCGCTCGTGGCCGCGACCCGGGAGGCGCTGACGAACGCGGTCCGGCACGGGGCCGCGCCGGTGAGCCTGTACCTCGAGGTCGCGCCGGCCGAGATCGAGGTGTACGTGCGGGACCGGGGCGAGGGCTTCGACCTCGAGGCCGTGCCGGCCGACCGGCACGGGGTGCGGGAGTCGATCGTGATGCGGATGCGCCGGCACGGGGGCAGTGCCCGGATCCGCACGGGGCGGGGGCAGGGCACCGAGGTGCGGCTGGCGATGCCGCGTGCGGGGGCGGAGCGCGCGGAGGCGCGGGACCCGGCCGCGCGGGTCGGGCAGGATGAGGCGGCGGGTCCGGGCGGTCATGAGCATCGATCGGCACGCGGCGACGATCGAGAAGGAGTCCGATGAGCACGACGTTGCGAGTGGTCGTGGTGGACGATCACGCCATGGTGCGGGCGGGGCTGCGCGCCGAACTGGCCGCGGACCTGCAGGTCGTGGGCGAGGCGGACGACGTCGAGGGTGGGATCGCCGCCACCCGGGCCCTACGGCCCGACGTCGTGCTGCTCGACGTGCACCTGCCCGGCGGGGACGGGGGCGGCGGGGCCGAGGTGGTGCGCGGCTGCTCCGACCTGGGCGAGGGGGTGCGCTTCCTCGCGGTGTCGGTCTCCGATGCCGCCGCCGACGTCGTCTCCGTGGTGCGTGCCGGTGCCCGCGGGTACGTGACCAAGGCGATCAGCGGGCCCGAACTCTCGGACGCGGTGCGCCGGGTCGCGGGCGGCGACGCGGTGTTCTCCCCGCGGCTCGCCGGTTTCGTGCTCGACGCCTTCGGTGCGGGCGGAGCCCAGGGAGCGAGCCGGCTGAGCGAGCCCGCCGACGACGAGCTCGACCGGCTCTCGGCCCGGGAGCAGGAGGTCATGCGCCTCATCGCGCGCGGCTACACCTACCGGGAGGTCGCAGGGGAGCTGTTCATCTCGATCAAGACTGTGGAATCGCACGTGTCCGCGGTGCTGCGCAAGCTCCAGCTCTCCTCCCGGCACGAGCTCACCCGCTGGGCGGCGATGCGACGGCTCCTATGAGCCCGAGTCGGCTGTGACGCGGGCCACGGCCGGGATTGTGAGCCCCCCAGGGTGCTGACGTAGTGTCAGCACATGACTCTTCTCCTGCAGATTCTCGTGATCCTGCACATGGTCGGCTGGGCGATCGTGTTCGGCGGCGCCGTGGTCAACCTCAGGAAGCCGAAGATCGCCACCGGCATGCTTCACGGCATCCTCACCGCCATCATCGCCGGCCTCATCTCGATGGGGCTGGCCCACGCGATCTTCACCGACGTGAACGACATGAAGTACGGGATCAAGCTGCTCATCGCGCTCATCGCCGGCGGCATGATCATCTGGGGCGGTCGCAACCAGGAGAAGGTGAGCCGGGGTTTCCTCGGCGCCATCGCGGGCCTCGTGCTCGCCAACATCGCCATCGCCGTCATCTGGTAGGCCAAGCCCCCCCCCCCAGTGGGTGGTCGCGACCACGTCAGCGGTGGTCCGGGCCACCCACATCCATGGCTCCGTCCGGACTGGGTGGCTCCGACCACGTCAGGGGTGGTCCGGGCCACCCACATCCATGGCTCGCTCCCGACTGGGTGGCTGCGGCCACGTCAGGGGTGGTCCGGGCCACCCACATCCCCGTGGCTCGCATGGCCCGGATGGCGCGGATGGGCCCCATGATTCTGTGCGGCCGCTCGGGGTCGCCGGGCCGTCGTAGGCTGGTGCGGCCATGACATCCTTATTCGCCCACCTGCCGTTGCCGGATCAGCGACGATTCGACCCCCATGCCCAACTCCCCGCGATCGGAGGGGAGGACGCGGAGGGGAGCGACGTCGTCCACACGCCCCCGGAGGGCACCGCGCAGGCGGACGACCTCCTCGACGGTCTCAACCCGCAGCAGCGCCAGGCGGTGGCGCACACCGGCGGGCAGCTGCTCATCATCGCCGGAGCGGGGTCGGGGAAGACCCGCGTGCTCGCGCACCGGATCGCCCACCTGCTCGCGACCGGGCGAGCGCGGCCCGGGGAGATCCTCGCGATCACGTTCACGAACAAGGCCGCCGCGGAGATGCGCGAGCGGGTGGCCGAGCTCGTGGGCCCGCGCGCGAAGAGCATGTGGGTGTCCACGTTCCACTCGGCGTGCGTGCGGATCCTGCGCCGGGAGGCGAAGACCATCGGGCTGCGCTCGAGCTTCTCCATCTACGACGCGGCCGACGCGCAGCGGCTCATGACCCTCGTCTGCCGCGAGCTCGACCTCGACCCGAAGCGGTTCCCACCCAAGGCGTTCTACCACCGGGTCTCCGACCTGAAGAACGACCTCGTGGACCCGGACGACTTCGCGCGCACCGCCGCCGAGAACCCGTATGAGCAGAACCTCGCCGCGGCCTACCGGCGCTATCAGGAGCGGCTCCGGGAGGCGCACGCCCTCGACTTCGACGACCTGATCATGTCGACCGTGACGATGCTCCAGGCGTTCCCCGCGATCGCCGAGCACTACCGGCGCCGGTTCCGGCACGTGCTCGTGGACGAATACCAGGACACGAACCACGCCCAATACGTGCTCGTGCGCGAACTCGTCGGCGGGCCCGGCACCGGCTCGGGCGGCGGCGACCTGCCCGCGGCCGAGCTCACCGTGGTGGGGGATGCGGACCAGTCGATCTACGCCTTCCGCGGCGCCACGATCCGCAATATCGTCGAGTTCGAGAAGGACTATCCGGCCGCCACCACGATCCTGCTCGAGCAGAACTACCGGTCCACGCAGACCATCCTCTCCGCCGCCAACGCCGTGATCGAACGCAATCCCGGCCGGGCGAAGAAGAACCTGTGGACCGCCGCCGGGGCGGGCGACAAGATCGTCGGCTACGTCGCCGACACCGAGCACGACGAGGCCGCCTTCGTGGCCGAGGAGATCGACGCGCTGATCGACGCCGGCGAGGCCCGGGCCGGAGACGTGGCGATCTTCTACCGCACGAATGCCCAGTCCCGGGCGCTCGAGGAGGTGCTCGTCCGGCGCGGCCTTCCCTACCGGGTCATCGGCGGCACCCGGTTCTACGAGCGCCGCGAGGTCAAGGACGCCATCGCCTACCTGCGCGCGGTGGCCAACCCCGACGACTCGGTCAACCTGCGACGGATCCTCAACGTGCCCAAGCGCGGCCTGGGGGAGCGGTCGGAGGCGATGGTCGCCGGCCACGCCGAGCGGCTGCGGATCAGTTTCGGCGCTGCGCTCGACCAACTCGACGACGTGCTCGGGCTCGGCACCCGGGCCGTGACGGGGCTGCGGGCGTTCAACGACATGCTCGCCGGGTTCCGCACCCTCGCGGCGGGGGGCGCGAGCCCTGCCGAGGTGCTCGACGCGATCCTCGACGAGACCGGCTACCTGGCCCAGCTGCGGGAGAGTTCCGACCCGCAGGACGCCACCCGCGTGGAGAACCTCGCCGAGCTCCACGCCGTGGCGGCCGAGTTCTCCGCGGCCGACCCGGACGCCGACCTGGGCGACTTCCTCGAACGGGTCGCGCTCGTGGCCGACGCCGACCAGCTCCCCGGCGAGGAGGAGGGCGGCATGGTCACCCTCATGACCGTGCACACCGCCAAGGGCCTCGAGTTCCCGATCGTGTTCGCGACCGGCCTCGAGGACGGCACGTTCCCGCACTCGCGCTCCCTCGCGGACCCCGACGAACTGGCCGAGGAGCGCCGCCTCGCCTACGTGGCCCTCACGCGGGCCCGCACGCGGCTCTACCTCTCCCGGGCCGGGCTGCGCACGATGTGGGGCGCGCCGAACGAGCTGCCCGCCTCCCGGTTCATCGCCGACATCCCCGCCGACCTGCTCGACTGGCGTCGCACCGAATCCGCCATGAGCACGCTGCGACAGCTCGGAGCCTACGACCGGGGCGCCTCGAGCGGCACGGGCTACGGCGACTACGGCCGCCGGATCGCGAAGAACGATCCGGCGCCGACCCCCTCGTTCGGCTCGGCCAAGCCCCGCGGCCCGGTGCCGAACCTCGAGATCGGCGACCGGGTCACCCACGACTCCTACGGGCTCGGCCGCGTCGTGCAGGTCGAGAAGCCCGGCACGCCGAACGCCGTGGCCCACGTCGACTTCGGCGACTCCAACATCAAGCGGCTGCTCCTGCGCTTCTCCCCGGTGACCAAGCTCTGAGGCGACACGGGTGACCTGCGGGGCCGGCCGGGAGAGAGGGCGGACGGTCGCGGTTCAGGCGGCCCGGGTGGCAGCGCAGTGGATCGCTTCGGCCAAGTCTCGGGGGCGGCTCCACATGGGCCAGTGCCCCGTGGGCAGGTCGACGAACTCCCGGTGCTCGAACTCGACGACCTCGGCGAACACGGGGTGGCCGGCCTCGGCGAGCTCCAGCACCTGCGCGCTCGAGATCGAGCAGCACACGAGCGTGGTCGGCACGCTCAGCCGCGCAGCGTTCGTCAGGTGCACCGGCGCACGAAGCACGGGGCCGGGCTCCGGTACGGCCCGGGACCGGAAGCGGTCGAGCACCTCGGCGCTCAGGCCCTCGAGGCCGGCCTGCTCCCCGAGAACGTCGAAGGGAGGCAGCGGAAGCTCCGCCAGGTCCTCCGGCACATCGGGCGCGAACACGCTTCCGGGGGCGACCGGCCCGGAATCGACCCAGACCACTCGGCGGATGAGCTCGGGGCATCGGTCCAGAACGAGGGTGACGGGGGCGTTCGCGCCGCTGTGAGCCACGAGAACCACACCCTGGCCACCTGCCGCCCGAGTCACGACGTCCTCGATCGCCGCAGCCTGGTCCGCCAGGGTCTTGGACGATCGCTCGGGGTCGTGCTCGTCCAGGCCCGGAAGGGTCACCGCGGTGGCCGCCGCGCCCGCGGCCGACAGGTGTTCGAGCACGTCATCCCAGGCCCAGGCGCCCAGCCAGTGGCCGGGGATGAGGATGATCGTGGGGTCGCTCGGGGTCGATGTCGTTGTCATGTCTCGATGTTCTCAGGGCCGCCGGACAGGTGTGTGTCACCATTTCCGGCATGAAGTCTGCCTGGTGGTTCCGGTGAAGCGAGCCGAGCGGCTCCACGCGCTGTCGGAGATGCTGCGCCGCGGCGGAGCGCGGGGTTGGACCGCCGAGACGCTCGCGGCGGAGTTCGGGGTGTCCGTGCGTACGGTCAAGCGCGATGTGGCGGCGCTGGAGAGCAGCGGTGCACCGATCTGGTCGCGCCCCGGTCCCGGCGGTGGGTACGGGCTGGTGGCGGGTGCCTCACTCCCACCGGTGACCCTGTCCCCGGCTCAAGCCGTCGCGCTCCTGGCGGCTGTCGCGGCCGCGCCCGACGCCCCCTACGCCGATCTGGCCTCCGCCGGGGTCCGGAAGATCGTCGATGTGCTCGATCCCCGGACCCGGACACGGGCCGAGGAGTTGGCGCAGCGCGTGTGGGTCGACGCGACGCGGTCGTCGTCGCGGGCCGTCAGGTCTGCGTTGGAGGAGGCCATGGCCGACCAGCGGGTCCTTCGGATCCGCTACACGTCGGGGGAGGGCGCGACGACCAGTCGCGACGTCGAGCCCATGCTGTTCGCCTCGACCAACGGCCGCTGGTACCTGATCGGTTGGTGTCGCCTGCGCGGCGCGGTTCGCTGGTTCATGGTCGACCGCATCGAGCGAGCGGGCGTCACGACCACGCCATGCGAGGGCCACACCATCGACGAGGTCGGCACGCCGCCCCCGAACGCCAGGCCGGCGGCGCGGCCATCGCCGGGGTGAATCGCGCCACGCCGCTCGTGGCGCGTAGGTGATGTCGGTGCCGCGGCCTAGCCTTGAGTTCAAGACCGCGGCCCGAGCCCGCGGGGATCGTGAGCGGAGGTCGCCGTGGCAGCACCAGCCGTCACCCGTGATCGGTCACGGGCAACCCGGCCCGAGGGACGTGGCTCGACCGGCCCGACCGGCTCGACCGGCCCGACCGGCTCGACCGGTACAGCCCGCCGCGGCCGAATGGCCGGCACGCCACCCACGCCCTGGCGCATCCACGGGCTCGACGGGCTGCGCGCGATCGCGATCATCGCCGTGCTGGTCTTCCACGTGCGCCCGGCGAGCCTGCGGGGCGGCTTCATCGGCGTCGACGTCTTCTTCGTCATCTCCGGCTACCTCATCACCACCCTGCTCCTGCGCGAACTCGCCAAGAACGGGCGCATCGACCTGCCCGCCTTCTGGGTGCGGCGCGCCCGCCGGCTCCTGCCCGCGCTCGTCACGGTCGTGGTCGCCTCGACCGTGCTCGCCCTGGTCGCCGGCGGTGACCTGCTCGTGGACATCGGCCGTCACATCATCGGCGCCGTCACGTTCTCGAACAACTGGCTCGAGATCGGCGCCGGCTCCTCCTATTTCGAGGCGGCCACCCCGAACCTCTTCGTCAACTTCTGGTCGCTCGCGGTGGAGGAGCAGTTCTACCTCGTCTGGCCCGTGATCACCGTGGTCCTGCTCGCGGCCGTGAGCAGCACCCGGCTGCGCATCGGCCTGCTGGCCGCCGGAGCCCTCGCCAGCGCGCTCGCCATGGCGCTCCTGCTCGACCCGGACGCCCCCACCCGCGTCTACTACGGCACCGACACCCACGCGTTCGGCCTGCTCATCGGCGCGGGGCTCGCCCTCGCCCTCGCGCCCGACGGCCCCCGGTTCTTCCGCGGCCGCGCATGGCAGCGGTGGCGGTTCGCCGGCGCGGGTGCCGGCGCGATCGCGCTCGTCGTGCTCATGATGCGTGTGGACGGCGCAGCCCCCTTCGCCTATCGCGGCGGCCTGGTCCTCGCCTCCCTCGCGACGGCCGCGATCATCGCGGCCCTTCCCGGCGGGCCGAGCCCGCTCACGCGGATCCTCGAGGCCGGACCGCTCGCGTGGATCGGCCGGCGCTCCTACGGGATCTACATGTGGCACTGGCCGGTGCTGCTCATCGTGACCGCGGTCCTCCCGGCGGCCACGGCGGACTCGGGCGCCTGGTGGGCCGGGAAGATGCTCGCGGTCGGCCTGACGATCGCCCTGGCCGCCGCGTCGTTCACGTGGATCGAGAACCCGGTGCGCCGCCTGGGGTTCATCGAGACCCTCCGCCGGGCCCGCGCCTGGTTCGGAGCCCGCCGCCCGCGCGGCAAGGTCGTGACGGCCGCGGCGGGTGCCGCGGTGCTCGCGGCCTTCGTCGTGGCCTGGGCCACCGCCCCGACCCAGAACAGCCTCGAACGTGCGATGGCGGAGGCCGCCGAGTACGTCGGCGGGGCCGCTCAGACCGATGCCGCCGCCACACCCGACGGTTCCGAGCGGGTGACCGGGGAGATCACCGGGTCGGACATCAGCTCCTTCGGCGACTCGATGCTCTACGTTGCCGCCCCCGCGCTCGCGGCCGAGCTGCCCGGGATCGACATCGACGCCGAGTCGAACCGGCAGTGGCCCGCCGTCGCGGAGGCGATCGACGACGCGCTGGCCGCGGGCACGGTGCGTGACGTCGTGATCATCGCCGCCGGCACGAATGCGGGCGCCCGCGACGTCGCCCTCATCGATGCGACGCTCGACGCCCTCGGCCCCGACCGGTCCGTCGTGCTCGTGAACATCTATGGTTCGAGCTTCTGGGTGGAGGAGTCGAACGACAACCTCGCGGCCGTCGCCGCCGCGCGGGAGAACGTCGCGGTGGCCGACTGGCACCAGGCGGCCACCGAGCACCCCGATCGGCTCCAGCCAGATCGGACCCACCCGGACATGGAGGGCATGTACCTGTATTCCGCGGTGGTGCAGGACGCGTTCGGCGAGCTCGGGCTGGACGTGGCGCCCGAGGACACCTCGGCCGGGCCGGCCACAGATCCGTCCGATGAGCCGGCCACCGAACCCTCCACCGAGCCGGCACCGGATGCCACGGGCGGCTGAGGCCGTCCCGCCCCGTCGACCTCGACGAAACCTCGCGTTCGTGCGCCGGGCGAGCCCGCGCCCGCTAGGGTTCGGGCTACCTCCAACGAAAGGCGGCCGCTATGAATAACCTTCCCGACTGGGGCTTCGCCGGCGCCGGCGTCATGCTGCTCATCGGCATCGTGATCTACCTGACGATCTTCGCTCTGGTGATCTGGATCTTCTACCTGATCATCCGCGCCGCGGTGACCAACGGGATCATGCGGGCCCGGGAGCGCGGAGCGTTCAACCCGCCCCCGGGGCAGGGCGGGTACCAGCCGGGCCCCAGTCCCATGCGTCCCGGCGGCGATCCGCGCCAGATGCCGCCCGGGCCCTACCAGTAGGAACGGCACGCGGGCGACGTCGGCTCGAGCGTCCCCGGCCCCCGGCAGCTCGCGGGCTGTCTGCCCACCTGCCCACGGTAGCGTGAGCCCGAGCACCGCAGGGATGGCGTGCCGCGGTCACTCACGGCCGGTTCAACGACGAAGGAGAGCGTGCGTGCGGAGTCGATCGGGACGGCCACGGGTGGGGCTCATCGGTACCGGCGGGATCTCCGCCGCCCATATCGCCGGCTGGCAGGTGCTCGGATCCGATCTCACCCTCTACTCCCGCTCCGGGGCGCGCGCCGCCGCCGAGCGGGTCGGAGCCCGGGCGGCAGCGACCGTCGGCGAGCTCATCGAGGGCAGCGACATCGTCGGGATCCTCACGCCGCCGGCCACCCACCGCGAGTACGCCCTCGCCGCGCTCGCCGCCGGGAGGCACGTCGTGTGCGAGAAGCCACTCGGGCGCACGGTGGCCGAGGCGATCGACATCGCGGCCGCCGCGGCCACGTCCGCGGGCGTGCTGTTCCCCGCCCACGTCGTGCGGTACTTCCCGGCCTATGCCGAGGCCCGTGCCCGCGTGGCCGCGGGTGAGATCGGCGAGGTCCTCGCCACCCGATTCCTGCGCGCCGGCACGGCCCCGCCCGCCGGCGCCTGGTTCTACGACGAGGCCGCCAGCGGCGGGATCATCATGGATCAGCTCGTGCACGACCTCGACCAGGCCCGCTGGTTCGCCGGCGAGGTGACCGAGGTGTACGCCCGCCGCACGACGGGCACGACGGGCACCGCGAGCGGGTCCGGCGAGCCGCCCGCGCCCGTGCACACCGCGGCCGTGACCCTGACCCACGCGAGCGGCGCGACGAGCCAGGTGACCGGCTACTGGGGGCCGCCCGGCCTGGAGTTCACCACCGGATTCGACCTGCACGGCACGACCGCCGCCCTGCGACACTCCACCCTCGACGCCCGCAGCCTCACCCTCGATCCGACCGGCACCGGGGAGGCCGCCTACATCCCCGCCGGGGACCCGGCCGACAGCCCCTTCACGGCCCAGCTGCGCGATCTGCTCGCCGCGATCGACGGAGCGCCCGCTCGGGTCGAGCCGTTCGACGGGGTCGTCTCGGTGGCGATCGCGCAGGCCGCCCTCGAATCGGTGCATACGCGCGGGCCGGTCGCCGTGGACGAACGGGAGCTGCGCAGCGCCGTCCATACGCGGTGAGTGCGCCGACGCGTGACCCGCCTCACGCCACCCCCGAGGGGATCTCGTGGGCGGCCGGGCTCGCGCGGCGTTAGTCTGGGGAGGGCCTCGTTGCCGAGGCACGACGTTCATCTGTCGACATTTTCGAGGAGCGAGGCTCAGTGGACCTGTTCGAATACCAGGCGCGTGACGTCTTCGAGAAGCACGGCGTGCCCGTGCTGCGGGGCATCGTCGCAACGACGCCCGAGGAGGCGAAGTCGGCGGCGGCCGAGCTGCTCCCACCCGACGGCGGTGTCGTCGTGGTCAAGGCCCAGGTCAAGACCGGTGGCCGGGGCAAGGCCGGCGGCGTCAAGATCGCGAAGTCCGCGGACGAGGCGGCCGAGCGCGCCGGCGAGATCCTCGGAATGGACATCAAGGGCCACACGGTCCACCGCGTCATGATCGCCGAGGGCGCCGACATCGCCGAGGAGTACTACTTCTCCGTGTTGCTCGACCGGGCCGAGCGCCGCTACCTGGCGATGTGCTCCGTCGAGGGCGGCATGGAGATCGAGCAGCTCGCGGTCGAGCGGCCCGAGGCGCTCGCGAAGGTGGCGATCGACCCGAACGTGGGCATCGACGCCGCCAAGGCCGACGAGATCGTGGCCGCCGCCGGCTTCGACGCCGAGACGGCGCCGAAGGTCGCCGCGGCGATCGTCAAGCTGTGGGGGGTCTACGCGGCCGAGGACGCCACGCTCGTCGAGGTGAACCCCCTCGTCAAGACGGGCGCGGGCGAGATCATCGCCCTCGACGGCAAGGTGACCCTCGACGACAACGCCGAGTTCCGCCAGCCCGAGCACGCCGGCCTGGAGGATTCCGCCGCGGCCGACCCGCTCGAGGCGAAGGCCGCCGAGGCAGGCCTCAACTACGTCAAGCTCGACGGCGCCGTCGGCGTCATCGGCAACGGCGCGGGCCTGGTCATGAGCACCCTCGACGTCGTGGCCTACGCCGGCGAGAAGCACGGCGGCGTCAAGCCCGCCAACTTCCTCGACATCGGCGGCGGCGCGTCCGCCTCCGTCATGGCCGCGGGCCTCGACGTCATCCTCGGCGACCCGCAGGTCAAGAGCGTCTTCGTCAACGTCTTCGGCGGGATCACCGCGTGCGACCAGGTCGCCTCGGGCATCGTGCAGGCCCTCGAGATCCTCGGCGACGCGGCCACCAAGCCGCTCGTCGTGCGCCTCGACGGCAACTCCGTCGACGCCGGCCGGGCGATCCTCGCCGACGCGAACCACCCGCTCGTCACCCTCGTCGACACCATGGACGGCGCCGCCGACAAGGCCGCCGAGCTGGCGAACGCCTGAGTCGCCCGAAGCTAGGAGAACTCAAGACAATGGCAATCTTCCTCAACGACTCCTCGCGCGTCGTCGTCCAGGGCATGACCGGCTCCGAGGGCATGAAGCACACGACCCGGATGCTCGCCTACGGCACGCAGATCGTCGGCGGGGTGAACCCGCGCAAGGCGGGCACGTCCGTCGACTTCGACATCAAGGGCGAGACCCGGGCCGTGCCGGTGTACGGCACGGTGGCCGAGGCCATGGCCGCCACCGGCGCGAACGTCTCGGTCGTGTTCGTGCCGCCGAAGTTCACCCGGTCCGCGGTGGTCGAGGCGATCGAGGCGGGCATGCCGCTCACGGTCATCATCACCGAGGGCGTACCCGTCAAGGACTCCGCGGAGTTCTACAACCTCGCGGCCGAGGCCGGGGTGCGGCTCGTCGGCCCGAACTGCCCGGGCCTCATCAGCCCCGGCCAGTCGAACGTCGGGATCATCCCCGGCGACATCGCCGGTGCGGGCCGAATCGGCCTCGTGTCCAAGTCCGGCACGCTCACCTACCAGCTCATGTACGAGCTGCGCGACTTCGGCTTCTCCTCCGCGATCGGCATCGGCGGCGACCCGGTCATCGGCACCACCCACATCGACGCCCTCGCCGGCTTCGAGGAGGACCCCGACACCGAGGTCATCGTCATGATCGGCGAGATCGGCGGCGACGCCGAGGAGCGGGCGGCCGAGTACATCAAGGCCCACGTGACCAAGCCCGTCGTCGGCTACGTCGCCGGATTCACCGCCCCCGAGGGCAAGACCATGGGCCACGCCGGGGCCATCGTCTCCGGATCCTCCGGCACCGCCCAGGCGAAGAAGGAGGCCCTCGAGGCCGCCGGCGTCAAGGTGGGCAAGACCCCCTCCGAGACCGCCCTGCTCGTGCGGGAGATCCTCGAGGGCTGACCCCGCCCGCGCGATTGCACGACACACCGCCCCGCCGCACCTGCGGCGGGGCGGACGTCGTTCACGATAGAGACGATGACTGACACCTCGACGCGCCGCGTCGTCGACCACGACCCGGCCGGTCCCGACTCCCGGTTGCGTGCCCTGGTGCCGCAGCTCTGGCTCCGGGGCGTCCTCGGCGGCGCGGAGGCCGCGCTCGGCTCGTGGCTCGCGATCGTCGTTCCCGCGGTGGCCACCTACGTCGCCACCGCGGCATCGCCCGAACTCGGCTCGGCGAGTTGGATCGAGGCGGCCCGGGCCGGGACCGGCCTGTGGCTGCTCGGCCACGGCGCCACGATCACCTTGGCCGCCGGCGCGGTGAGCATCGTGCCCGTGGGCGTCACCCTGCTGGCCGTGCTCCTCACCTCGGCGTCGCTGCGCCGCGCCCGCCTCGACTCATGGGGGGCGGTCGGCTTCGCCGTGGTCACCTACGCCGTGCTCACGGCGCTGCTCGCCCAGCTCGCCTCCCTCGACGGCGTATGGACGGCGCTCCTCGGCGGGGTGGGCGTGCCCGCCGCCGGCGCGGTGCTGGGCATGCGGGGACGCTACCCGCGCCTCGCGTGGCTCGCGCGGCTGTGGGGCGGGGTCGGGGTCGTGCCCCGGCTCGCGCTGCGCGGCGGAGTGCTGGCCGCGCTCGCGCTGACCGCCGTCGCCACGATCGCCACCCTCGCGAGCGTCGTCGCCGGACTCGACCTCATCACGGCGCTGCACGAGAGCCTGCGCACCGACCCGATCTCGACCGCAGTGACGGTGCTGGTCGACCTGCTGCTCCTGCCCACGCTCATCGTGTGGGCGACCGCGTTCCTCCTCGGGCCCGGGTTCGCCGCCGGCGCCGACACGCTCTTCGCGCCGGGCGAGGTGGTCTCCGGCCCGCTGCCGGCGCTGCCGATCCTCGGGGCGCTGCCCGATCCCGACTCGATGGTGGCGACGCTGCCGATCCTCGGGCTCGCCGGTCTCCTCGTCGGCCTCCTGGGCGGGCTCTGGTTGCACCGGCGCACACGGGAGTTGCCCCTGTGGCAGGTGTGGCTCGTGGCCGCGCTGGCCGCCCTCGTGGCGGCGACGCTGCTCGCGGCGGTGCAGGGGCTGTCGGCCGGTGCCGCCGGACCGGGGCGGATGTCGCACTGGGGAGCCTCCGCGGTCGCGGTGGGGCTGGCCGCGTGGTGGCAGCTCGGCGCCGGGATCGCCGTCCTGGGCACGGTGCTGCACCCTGCGACCGCGGCCGGAGTGCGGGCGGCGGCGGGCTGGCTGCGGATGTGGTGGCGGCAGGTGCGGGGCACCCCCGTCGCCGACTAGTCCGGCGACGGGCTCGGCGACCGCGAAAGGCGCGCGTGCGTCGTCCCTACGCTCGAATCAGGCGAGCGTGATCAGCTCCCCGGGGTGAGGGAGTCGAGCCGCTCCTGCAGGGCCGTGTTGTATTCGTTCACGCATTCGGTCCTGGCCGTGTTGGTGATCGCGAGCTGCAGGCACTCCTGCTTGGCCACCTCGATCGGCCACAGCACCACGCGTGAGGTGCCCGCGAGCGTGAGCAGCAGCGCCAGCACGATGCCCATGATCGCCATCGGAGTGAGGAGGTTGCGGGTCGAGATCTTCCGGCTGCGGATGATCGCGCGGACCCCGAGCCAGATCGTGGCCACGCCGAGCACCGGGGTCGCCGCGCCGACCGGCAGCGGGAGCTGGGAGGCGAGGAAGGTTCCCAGCATCGCGGCGCCGAACCAGGCGAGCGAGCGACCCAGCTCCTTGAGCTGTTCCTTGTCGGGCAGCTCGGGCATTCCCTGCCGCGGGCCGTTCGGCTCGCCCGGCCGCTGGGACTCGGCGGGCCGGCGTGGTTCGGGCGCCCGCGGCGGCGGGGTCGGCGCGCCGTGCTTCGGGGCCGCGTAGGGGTTCCGGGCGGGCTCGTTGCGCTCGTCCTCGGACGAGTCGTCGCTGCTCGCGCTCACGTCTCACCGTGCTTTCGTCGGCTCGTCGGGGCATCGCCGGTTCCGACGATCGGCCGGTTCCGGCCGGTTCCAGTCTCGCAGACCCCCGGCGGGGGGAAGAAATCGTGCGCCGGGGGAGGATGCCGGTAGGCTCACCTGCCGTGAGTGCACGCGTCGTGGTCCTGGTCTCCGGTGGCGGATCGAACCTGGAGGCGCTCATCGACGCGGCCCGGGTGGAGGGGTACGGCGCCCGGATCGTCGCAGTCGGCGCCGACCGGGACTGCGGCGGGCTCGAGCTCGCGGCCGCCGCCGGGATCCCCACCTTCGTCACGCGCGTCGGTGATGCGGCCGACCGGGCGGAGTGGGACCGCTCGCTCACGGCAAGGGTCGCCGCGTTCAACCCCGACCTGGTCATCAGCGCCGGCTTCCTCAAGCTCGTGGGGGCCGAGTTCCTCGCGGAGTTCGGCGGCCGGTTCCTCAACACGCACAACACCCTGCTGCCCGCGTTCCCCGGCATCCACGGCCCGCGGGACGCGCTCGAGTACGGCGTCAAGCTCACCGGGGCGACCCTCTTCATCGTCGACGCAGGCATCGACACCGGCGTGATCGTCGCCCAGGTCGCCGTCCCGGTGGCCGACGACGACACCGTCGAGACCCTGACCGAGCGGATCAAGGTCGCCGAGCGTGCCCAGCTCGTGGACCACCTCGGCCGGCTGTGCCGCGACGGCTGGCGCATCGAGGGGCGCCGGGTCGTGCTCGGCGCCGGCTGAGGCCCGACAAGCCGAACGACCCGATACGCCGAACGAGCGGCCCCCGCGGGGTGCCGCTCGTTCGGTGTGGGGCCGGGCGATCCGCCGATCAGGCGGATCGGCGGCGACTTCGGAGCACGAACACCGCGCCCGCGACCGCGAGGGCCGCCGACAGCAGCGCGATCGTGCCGACCGCCGTGCCGGTGTCGGGCAGCTCCCCGCCCGGGGTCTGAGGCGGCGCCTGGTCCGCGCCGGCCGCGGCCCCGGCGGATCCCGTCGGGTCGGCCGGAACGGTCGGGTCGGTCGGCACGGTCGGGTCGGCCGGGCCCGCCGATCCCGACCCTGCGTCGGTGCCGCTGCCGGCGCCGTCACTGTCGCCGGTATCGGGATTGCCACCGTCGCTGTCGCTCCCGCCGGTATCCGAGCCGTCGCCGTCATCGCTGTCGCCGCCGTCGGTGCCGTCACTCTCGTCCACGTCGACCGTGATCGTGGCCGCCACCTCGAGGGGGGTGGCGGGGTCGGTCTGGGTGAGGCCGTCGGGGAGGGCGAAGACGGCGATGGCGGCATGATCGCCCGCCCGGTGGCCGTCATAGTCCGCGATGGTCCAGGTGAGGTCGACGGTGTGGGTGCCGCCGTCGCTGTCGGTGACGGTCGTGGTCGCGGGCAGGGCGGCGAGGGCGTCGGCCTCGGAGGTGCCGTAGGCGACAGTGACGCCCTCGACCCCGGAGATCGTGGCGATCGTCGGCGACGCCGCCGGTTCGGGCAGGTCGATCCGCGGCGCGGGCACGTCGAGCACGAAGAACGGATCGGCCCCGGACGCGTTCGGGCCCACGGCGAACCGTGCGGGCGGCGCGATGAAGCCCGCGGAGACGTCGTCGGCGGTCACCGTGTACACCGCGGTGGAACAGATCGGGTCGGCTCCGGGAGCCAGGGCGCCGTAGCGGCAGTTCGGGGTCTCGGTGATGTGGAAGCCGCTGAAGTCACCCTCGATCGGCACGAGCGCGACCGTCGCGTTCGTCGTGTTCGAGTACTGGAATCGATATGTGAGCTGCGTGCCCGCCACGATCTCCGCGGGCGCGGGAGGGTTCCAGGCGCCGAGATTGGTCGCGTGAATGCCCAGGTTGACCCGGGGGCCCGCGATGACCAATTCCTGGATCGGATCCGTGGCCGGGTTCTGGGCGATGTTCTCGTCGTCCACGGCCCAGGTCTGGCCCAGATCGACGTACCCGCGGTCCAGATCCGCCTGCGTGACGACGTACTCGGCCGTGCAGTCGTAGCCGAAGCCCGGTTCCATGCCGACGTAGCGACAACCCGGGTACAGTCCCCGCCACTCGCCGGCACGCGGGACGGCGTCGAGGGTCTCGTCGGAGGTGTTCTCGACGTGGGCCGCGACCGGGATCCGGTCGCCGACCGCGTACGAGTCGGCCGGCTCGCCGGCGAGGGTGAGCGAGATGTCCAGGAGCGGCTCCCGACCGACCCGGCGGGCCTCGAATTCGGCCACCGAGATCCACTTGTCGGCGGTGTCGCCGTAGGTGCTCACGGCCTCGACCCGCACGTAGCGAGTCGATTCATCGCCGAAGTACACGCGCCTCGGGTCCGAATTCGCGGGCCACGTGCCCGTGCTGTGCTCGGTGAGGGAGTCGGCGTCCGTTCCGCTGAGGATGCGGTACCGGCCGATCGTGCCGTTGAGGCCGTCGGCGCGGGGCACCAGGGTGATGTAGGCGAGATCCTGGGCATCGCCCAGGTCGACCGTGAAGCCGCCCGGGACCTCGGTGTCGTCCGTGCCGGTGTACCACGCGGTGTGATATCGCGTTCCGGTGTCACCGTCGAACATGCTCTCCGGCCCATGGCCGGGCTGCGGCGTCGACGAGGCGGAGGCCGTGAATGCCGACTGCGGGATCGCGGTCGAGGCGATCTGTCCGTCCTGGAGCTGCACCGGCAGGGTCAGGGGCGAATCGATGCTCGTCCCGCCCGCGGTGTAGGCGGCGGTGACGTGGAGGTCGCCCGGGTCCACGAACTCCCCGATCGTGACCGGCACGGTGATCGTCGCCTGCGCGCCGGCCGCGATGGCCGGCACCGGGACGTCGGCCGCGGTCACCTCGAGCGTTCCGTCGATGCTCAGACTTCCGGCGGGCAGGTCGCCGGCCGGTCCGAGGTTGCCGATGGTCAGGTCGATGCTGTCGTCGCCGCGGTGGAGCGCGCGGTCGGCCGCGGTGATCGTGACCCCGGCGGCGTCGAGCCAGGCCCAGGTGAATCGGGCGAATTGGATGTTCTGGCCGCCCGGCTCGTACAGCAGGCCGATGGATCCGTCGGCGAGCGTCGTCAAGGTCGAGTAGGACATTCCACCCGGCTCGAACACCTTCGCGTCGGGCCAGGTCTGCCCGTCGTCGTAGGAGACCCGGATCGTGCCGTTCGAGCGGCTCGTGGCGTTCGCGTTGGAGAAGAGCAGCACCTTCGCCTCGTCGCTGCCCTGGTCCGCGTTCGGGAACGCGCGGATGATCGAGGCGTTGTTGCGCGGGTCGGGAAGGTTCGTGTCGAACACGGGATCGGTGTAGGTCTCGCCGCCGTCGGAGGAGTAGGCGATCCAGCGGCCGCCGCTCCGGCCGGAGGAACGGGAGTTGAGCATGACTCGGCCGTCGGAGAGCTCGACCACCTTGTTCTCGTCGAGGTTCGGGCCCACCGGGGCGCCGGCGTGCCACGTGGCCCCGTGGTCGTCGGAGTAGAGCGAGACCGCGTACATGCCGCCGCCCCTGCTCAGGTCCCGGACCGTGTACTGCTGGATCAGCCGGCCGGCGTACTCGCCGTATCGCAGCTGAATGCCCTCACCGGAGGCGGCGAACCGGCCGTTGAACACCTCGCCCGCGCCTCCCGGGTCGAGCGCTCCGGTCACCTCGACCGGCTCGGACCAGGTCTGGCCGCCGTCGCGGGAGGAGATGTAGACGGCGTCCATCACCTGGCGCTCGTTCGCCGGCGGGTTCGAGCCGCCCTGGTGCCAGCCCCAGTCATGGGACATGACGAAGAACGTGAAGATCTCCCCGGTCTCCCGGTCGACCACGAAGGACGGATCGGAGAACCCGAGCTTGTCGGGGTCGCCGTGGCCCTGGGCGATCGTCCGCTGCGCGGACCAGGTCTCGCCGTGGTCGTCGGAGGTGCGCAGCACGATCGAGTTCGGATTGGGGGCGTCGCCGCAGCCGCCCGGTCGCCCGTCCCAGGCGGCCAGGACGGTGCCGTCGCCCGCCGTCGTCAGGGCGGGGATCCGGTAGCACGTGAAGCCCTCGCTGCCTCCCGTGGCCAGGCGCTGGTCCGCGTAGCTAGCCGGGAGGGTCGTGTCGACGTCCCACGGGCCGCCCGCGGGGGCGCCGGGGTCGCCGGGGTCGGCGAACGCCGCGGGGGCGAGACCGATGAGGCTCAGCGCGAATGCGGCGCCGGCCGCGGCAGCTCGTCGGGAGCGCCGGAAAAACACAGCCATTGTGACTCCAGGTGGATCGACGGTGAACCCCTCAGATGCTACATAGTATGTCTGACCTTGTGAACTGATGTTCAAGTTGTGAGAGTGGCCGTCGGAAGCGGCATGCCAGGTCGGGTCGGACGCGGCCCTAGCATGACGGGATGACCATCTCGGGGGAGCCGGAGGAGCGACTCGACCGGCGACGCCTGCTCGTGCTCGCGCGTCAACACGCGCGCCAGGGCCGACGGCGGGTCCGGTCCGCAGCCCTGCCCGTGCTCGTCGCGGCCGTCGCGGCGGGCGTCGCCTGGGCGGTCGCCCACTACGGCCTCGGTCACGAGCAGCCGTTCTTCGCGCCGATCGCCGCGTGGGTGTGCCTCGGCTTCAGCCCGAGTCGGCAGATCCGCAAGGTCGCCGAATTGGCGATCGGGGTGACCCTCGGCGTCGCCCTCGGCGAGCTCATCGCCGCCGGGCTCGGAACCGGGCCCGTGCAGATCGCCGTGGTCATCGTCGTCGCCGCGCTCCTGGCCCGGTTCGTCGACCGCGGCGCGATGCTCACCGTGCAGGCAGGCGTGCAGGGGATCGTCATCGTCGCCCTGCCCGTCATCAGCGCCACGGGCGGGGCCGCCGGACGGTGGCTCGACGCCCTCATCGGGGGCGGCTTCGCCCTCCTCGTGGCCGCGCTGACCCCCGGGGACGCCCAGCGGCGTGCCCGTCAGCTCGCCCGTGCGAGCACGAGCGACCTGGCCCAGCTGCTGCGCCTGCTCGCCCGTGGCGTGGCCACCGGTGACGAGCAGCCGATCCGGGACGCGCTCATCGCGGGGCGCGCCACGCAGGGCGTGCTCGACGAATGGTCCGAGGTTGTGCGCAACGCCCGCCAGTCCGTACGGATCTCCCCGGCCTCGCGGCACTATCAGCCCGAACTCGCCGACCTGCAGCACGCGAACCTCTTCGCCGACCGCGCGATGAGGAACGCCCGCGTGATCGCCCGCCGCGGCGTGACCGCGATGAGCGCCGGCGGCGACGAGCGGATCTCAGCCTGGCTCACCCGGATCGCCGAGGGAACCGAGGAGCTCGGCCGGGCCCTCGGATCGGGAACGAGCACCCTGCCGGCCCGCGAGACGCTCGCCGGGGTCGCCGGCCGGCTCGCGCCCCAGCGCTTCGACGAGGCGGGCTGGCGGCTCCAGACCCTCGTGATCATCATGCGCTCGCTCACCGTCGACCTCCTCCAGGCGACCGGCCTCAGCTCCCAGAGCGCCACCGCGCTCCTCGCCCGCGACGAGCCCCCGCCGGCCGACTGACCGGGGCCCCGCCGGGGAGTTGTTACGATGGGACCGGCCGCGACTGGCGTTGAGGTGGAGCACCACCTGGGAGCGGCCACGACCTGACCTCCGATGCGAGCCGATCGCCTGGGCCGCGGTGGACCACCGAACCGGTGCCACACCTATCCCTGGAGTCTCGTCGTGTCCGACCGCCTACCCATCCGCCGCGCCCTAGTCTCCGTCTACGACAAGACCGGCCTGGCCGCACTCGCGGCCGGCCTGCACGAGGCCGGCGTCGAGATCGTCTCCACCGGGTCGACCGCCCAGGCCATCGCCGCGGCCGGTGTGCCCGTCACCGGTGTCGAGGACGTGACCGGCTTCCCCGAATGCCTCGACGGCCGGGTCAAGACCCTCCACCCGAAGATCCACGCCGGCATCCTCGCCGACCGGCGCCTGCCCGAGCACGTGCGCCGGCTCGACGAACTCGGGATCGCCCCGTTCGACCTCGTGGTGGTCAACCTCTACCCCTTCGCCGACACGGTCGACTCCGGCGCCGGCATCGAGGACTGCATCGAGAAGATCGACATCGGCGGCCCGTCCATGGTGCGTGCAGCGGCGAAGAACCACGCGAGCGTGGCGGTCGTCGTGGACCCGACCCGGTACGAGGCGGTGCTCGCGGCGGTGACCGCCGGCGGCTTCGACTCGCGCGACCGGGCGGGCCTCGCCGTCGACGCGTTCCGCCACACCGCCACCTACGACGTGGCCGTGGCCACGTGGCTCGGCACGGTCGTGGCCCCGGACGACGAGGGCACCGGCTTCCCGGGCTGGAAGGGCGCGACCTGGGAGCGCTCGCGCGTGCTGCGCTACGGCGAGAACCCGCACCAGGGCGCGGCCCTGTACACGGATGCCTGCGGCGGGGGACTGGCCGGTGCGACCCAGCTACACGGCAAGGAGATGAGCTACAACAACTACGTCGATGCCGACGCCGCCTGGCGCGCCGCGCACGACCACGGCGACACCCCGACCGTCGCCGTCATCAAGCACGCCAACCCGTGCGGGGTCGCCGTGGGGGAGACGATCGCCCAGGCGCACGCGCGGGCGCACGCGACCGATCCGGTCTCCGCGTTCGGTGGCGTGATCGCCGCGAACGCCGTCGTGACCGAGGAGATGGCCGATCAGGTCGCCGGCGTGTTCACCGAGGTCGTGCTCGCGCCCGGCTATGAGCCGGCGGCGCTCGAGATCCTCTCCCGCAAGAAGAACATCCGCATCCTCACGGTCGCCGGCGGCGCCGGCAGTGCCGCGGCGGCCGTGGCCGAGCGTGAGATCGCGGGCGGGCTGCTGAGCCAGCAGATCGACCGGATCGACGCCGCGGGGGACGACCCCGCGAACTGGACCCTCGCCACCGGCGCGGCCGCAGACGAGGCCACCCTCGCCGACCTCGCGTTCGCCTGGCGGGCCGTGCGGTCGGTCAAGTCGAACGCGATCCTGCTCGCCGCCGGCGGCGCCGCGGTCGGCGTGGGGATGGGGCAGGTGAACCGCGTCGACTCGTGCCGGCTCGCGGTCGAGCGGGCGGGGGAGCGGGCGAGTGGCTCCGTGGCCGCCTCCGACGCGTTCTTCCCCTTCGCCGACGGCGCGCAGGTGCTCATGGACGCCGGGGTGCGGGCGATCGTCCAACCCGGCGGCTCCGTACGCGATCAGGAGGTCGTCGACGCGGCCACGGCCGCCGGGGTGACCATGTACCTGACCGGCACGCGTCACTTCGCGCACTGACCCCGGGCGTCGCGCGCCGACGCCGGCAGCGGCCCCGAGCCCGCCGACCGGGGTGGATCGGGGCCGCTACGTCAGGGCCTTGCGGAGCTGGACGGCCAGGTCGGTGGCCAGGTCCAGGTCGATTCCCGGGTAGTCCTCGCCGGCGCGCTGGAACGCCTTGCGCACCGCCGAGGTGTCCCGGGGGGAGTCGGCCACGATCGCGCCCACGAGCCGGTCCCCGCGGAGCTGCAGCAGCGTCCAGCCGGCGCCCGGATCCCCGCGCAGCACCTCGGTGCCGCCCGGCCCCGCGAGGTCCCCGATCCGCTCGAGGTGGTGGCCGAACTGGTCCGAGAACACCTCCGGGGCCAGCAGGTTCGGCGCGGGCTCCGCGCGCTCCGGGCCGAGGATCCCCGCGGCCACACCGGCCGGATCGCGCAGCGCCGAGAACCAGTGGCCGCCGGCGAGCGGGCCGTGCCGGGGGTGGTCGCGGAGCGCGACGTCGCCCACCGCCCAGACCCGCGGCGCATCCGCGCCGGTGGCCTCGACCGTTGCGTCGCGCGGGGACACCCGGCCGTCGACGGTGACCGGCACGAAACCGCGCTCGGTCACCGGAATCCCGGAGCCGGCGAGCCAGTCGGTATTCGGGCGCACCCCGGTCGCGGCGAGCACCGCATCGGCCTCGATGTCGCCGTCCCCGGTGCGCACGATCGCGCGCAGGCCGGCGCCCGTGCCGCCCGCCGGGTCGACTGCGTGCACGGGGGTGTCGGTGCGTAGGTCCACCCCAGCGGCCTCGTGCCAGGCCCGGGTGTAGTCCCCGGCGCGGACGCCGATGTGGTCGGCCAGCGGCGCCGGCCCGGCCTCGAACACCGTGACCTCGTGGCCCGCAGCGCCCGCCTGCCCGGCGACCTCGGATCCGATCCAGCCGGCGCCGATGATCGCGAGGCGCGCCGGGGAGGCGAGTGCCGCGCGCAGCAGCGCCGCGTCCTCGAGCGTGTGCAGCGTGAGCGGCTCGGGCCAGCGGCGAACCGGCGCCGACCCCATGGCCAGCACGACCGCGCTCGCCTCGAGGCGAGCGCCGTCGTCCATGATCACGACCGACTCGGCCCCCGGCTCGAGGCGGGCGGCGCGGCCGGTGATCACCCGATCGGCCACGTCGGCCAAGGCGGTGCCCAGGTCGTCGGCGAGCCAGAGCGGCTCGGCGCGGGTGAGCAGCTCGGAGGACAGGGGCGGGCGATCGTACGGCGGATGCGGTTCGTCGCCGATCACGACCACCTCGCCGTCGTATCCGCGCTCCCGTAGTTCCGTTGCGGTGCGCAGTCCCGCGAGGCCGGCGCCGACGATCACAATCCGATTCACTCCTCCAACCTAGTCCGGCTCGATCCAGTTGGTGAGCGTCACGAGCCCGGTCGGCAGCCGTGCGAGCGCCGCGGAGATCGGCTCGGGCGGGGCGTGAACAGTGCGCAGGAGCAGGCCCACATCGCCGTGAGCGGTGATTCCCCTGCCGCTCGCGACGACGTCCGGCTCGGGGATGAGGTCGAGCAGCGCGCGCGCCTCGGCCTCCTCGTCCCCGCTCCAGCGCGCGGGAGTGAGGACGACGGCGCTCGCCCCGAGCGGGTCGACCCGCTCGAGCTCCTCCCGCACGTCGCCCCCGGTCACCACCACGACCAGCACCCGTACCCCGCGGGCGAGGCTGATGCGCGTGCGGTCGCGGATCCGGCCCGCGGCGAGCAACTCGTCGAGGGCGGCGGTCAGTCGCGGTGACGTGGGATCGGCGCCCGGTGACACGAGGCCGGGGTCGATCCGGCGGCGCAGCCCGCGCAGGACGTTCGCCGGGTGCGGATCGGCCAGTTCGGCGGGATCGCAGGGACGGACCGCCGTGGCCACGAGGCCGTCCGGTGTGAGGCGGGCCGACACCTCCACCGGCAGCTCCGCGGCCGAGGCCGGCAGGTCGCCGGCGAGCCGGATGCTGCGGTTGCCGACGAACGGCTCGTGTAACGGGCGCGTGCCGGAACCGGGCGCGAGGCGCCCCCGGGCGCGAACCCGGAGCCCGAGGACTCCGCGATGCGCATCGGTCATGAACCGCACGCGGGAATGGTCGACGTATCCGCGGCCGGCGCTGCGGGGAGGATGGCCCGGAGATCTCGACCGGCGAGTGGGATGCGCCACGTGGCGCCGATGCGCAAGAGCGCCGTGACCAGGGCCGCGGGCACATGCCGACCCAGCTGAGGCGTCCTACTCGAGTGCCACATCGTCCGTCTCCCTTCCCAGGTCGCCCATCGTGGCACTCCTCGTTCTGTGGCGACCGGTGTGTGCGCGCCATGCTGGACCAGGGCGTCGACACCGGCGGTATCCTGGCCCGTGATGAGCAGCGACCCCGTCACCCTCGCGCGCGGCCGGACGGCCGTCCTGTGGCTCGCGGTCGCGGGCGTGGTCGTGATGATCGCCGCCTCGTTCACGCTCGGGGCGCGGACCGGCATCTCGATCCTCGGCGCGGAGCTGCTCGTGCTCGCCGCGGTGCGGGCGTGTACGTCGTGGGCGGACCGGATCGCCTCCCGGTCGCGCTCGTTCGACGTCGTGCTGCTCGCCGGGATCGGCGTCGCGATCCTCGTGCTCGGGCTCACCGCCGACAACGTCTGAGGCGCGTTCGGCCCCGAATGGTGGATACGGCCCCTGGAGAGGCCGAATGAGGGGCCGCATCCACCGGTCGGCGGTCTATTTCGTGAGCGCCTCGATGATGCCGTTGAGAGTGGCCGAGGGGCGCATGACGGCGGCGACCTTCTCCTCGTCCGGCAGGTAGTAGCCGCCGATGTCGGCCGGCTTGCCCTGCACGGCGAGCAGTTCGGAGGTGATCGTCTCCTCGTTCTCGGTCAGCGCGCGGGCGACCGGGGCGAACAGCTCGGCCAGTTCGGCGTCGCCCGTCTGGGCGGCGAGCTCCTTGGCCCAGTACTGGGCAAGGTAGAAGTGGCTGCCCCGGTTGTCGGTCGTGCCGAGCCTGCGCCCGGGCGAGCGGTTCTCCTCGAGGAACGTGCCGGTGGCCGCATCGAGGGTGTCGGCCAGCACCTGGGCGCGGGCGTTGCCCGTCGTCTTCGCCAGGTGCTCGAAGGAGACCGCCAGCGCCAGGAACTCCCCGAGGGAGTCCCAGCGCAGGTAGTCCTCGGCCACGAGCTGGGCGACGTGCTTCGGCGCGGAGCCGCCCGCGCCGGTCTCGAAGAGCCCGCCGCCGGCGATGAGCGGCACGATCGAGAGCATCTTGGCGCTCGTGCCGAGCTCGAGGATCGGGAACAGGTCGGTCAGGTAGTCGCGCAGTACGTTCCCGGTGACCGAGATCGTGTCGAGCCCCGCCCGGATCCGCTCGACCGAGAGCCGCGTGGCCTCGATCGGGGAGAGGATGCGGATGTCGAGCCCGGCGGTGTCGTGGGTGGGCAGGTAGGCGTTCACCTTGGCGATGAGGTTGGCGTCGTGCGCCCGGTTCTCGTCGAGCCAGAACACGATCGGGTCGCCCGTGGCGCGGCCGCGGTCGACCGCGAGCTTGACCCAGTCGCGCACCGGGATGTCCTTGGTCTGGCAGGCGCGCCAGATGTCGCCGGCGTTCACGTCGTGCTGCATGAGCACCGTGCCCGCCGAGTCGAGCACCGCGACGACCCCGGCGGCCGGGATCTCGAAGGTCTTGTCGTGGCTGCCGTACTCCTCGGCCTTGGCGGCCATGAGCCCGACGTTCGGGACCGTGCCCATCGTGGCCGGGTCGTAGGCGCCGTGGGTGCGGCAGTCCTCGATCACGGCCTGGTAGACCCCCGCGTAGGAGGAGTCGGGGATCACCGCGAGGGTGTCGGCCTGGCCGCCGTCGGGGCCCCACATCTTCCCGGAGGTGCGGATCATCGCCGGCATCGAGGCGTCGATGATGATGTCCGAGGGCACGTGCAGGTTCGTGATGCCCCGGTCCGAGTCGACCATCGCCAGGTCGGGGCCGTCGGCCAGTGACTGTTCGAACGCCGCCCGGATCTCGGTCGCCTTCGCCTGGTCGTCCAGGGCGTCGAGACCGGCGAAGATCGCGGCGAGCCCGTCGTTCGGGCTCAGGCCCGCGGCCGCGAGGTCGTCGCCATGGGCGGCGAACACGCCCGAGAAGTAGGCGCGCACGGCGTGGCCGAAGATGATCGGGTCGGAGACCTTCATCATCGTGGCCTTGAGGTGCACGGACAGCAGGACCCCGGCCTCGGCGGCGCGTTGCACCTGGGCGGCGAGGAAGGATTCGAGAGCTGCGGCGTCCATGCGCGTGGCGTCGACGATCTCGCCGGCGAGCACCGGGATCGCCTCCTTGAGCACGGTCACGGTGCCATCGGCGCCGCGCAGCTCGACGCGCAGGGTGTCGTCGGCGGCGAGGACGACCGACTGCTCGCTCGAGGCGAAGTCGTCGGTGCCCATCGTGGCCACGTTCGTGCGCGAGTCCGGGCTCCAGGCGCCCATCGAGTGCGGGTGATTGCGGGCGTAGTTCTTGACCGAGGCGGGCGCGCGGCGGTCGGAGTTGCCCTCGCGCAGCACCGGGTTGACGGCCGATCCCATGACCTTGCCGTAGCGGGCGCGCACGTCGCGCTCGGCGTCGGTGGCGGGGGAGTCGGGGAAGTTCGGGAGGTCGTAACCGGCCCGCTGCAGCTCGGCGACCGCGGCCTTGAGCTGGGGCACCGACGCCGAGATGTTCGGCAGCTTGATGATGTTGGCGCCCGGGTGCTTGGCGAGCTCGCCCAGCTCGGCGAGGGCGTCGCCCACCTGCTGCTCGGGCGTGAGGCGCTCCGGGAAGTGGGCGAGGATGCGCCCCGCGAGCGAGATGTCGCGCGTGGCCACCTCGACACCCGCGCTGCCCGCGAAGGCCCGGATGATCGGCAGGAACGAGGAGGTCGCCAGCGCCGGGGCCTCATCGGTGTGGGTGTAGATGATCGTCGACTCTGTCACGAAGACTCCTGGTGGTCGGCTATAGGATTGCTTGACATCAAGATATCTCACGCGGGACTACCGGGTCCGGCCGTGTGATGCAATCGTGGGTGACCGCACCTCCCGGGCGACCGCCGTCACTCCCGGCCCATGCACTCGTCGATAGGAGCTCGACATGACCACCCCCGTCAATGTCACCGTCACCGGCGCCGCCGGCCAGATCGGCTACGCGCTGCTGTTCCGGATCGCCTCCGGTCAGCTGCTCGGCCCGGACACCCCGGTCCGGCTGCGGCTGCTGGAGATCCCGCCGGCCGTCAAGGCCGCCGAGGGCACCGCGATGGAGCTCGACGACTGCGCCTTCCCGCTGCTCGCCGGCATCGACATCGTGGACAACCCCTCCGACGGCTTCGCGGGCACGAACGTGGCGCTGCTCGTGGGCGCCCGTCCGCGCGGAGCCGGCATGGAGCGTGCCGACCTGCTCGAGGCGAACGGCGGCATCTTCGCCCCGCAGGGCAAGGCGATCAACGACGGTGCTGCCGAGGATATTCGGGTGCTCGTCGTGGGCAACCCGGCGAACACGAACGCCCTCATCGCCGCCTCGCACGCCCCCGACGTGCCCGCGGACCGCTTCACCGCGATGACCCGACTCGACCACAACCGCGCCCTCTCCCAGCTCGCGGCGAAGACCGGTGCCGGCGTGGCCGACATCAAGAACCTGACGATCTGGGGCAACCACTCCGCGAGTCAGTACCCGGACGTCTTCCACGCCACGGTCGGCGGGCGTCCTGCTGCGGACCTGGTCGCCGAGTCCTGGCTCGCCGAGGAGTTCATCCCCACGGTGGCGAAGCGCGGGGCGGCGATCATCGCGGCCCGGGGCGCCTCCTCGGCCGCCTCGGCCGCGAACGCCGCGATCGACCACGTGCGCGACTGGGTGCTCGGCACCCCGGCGGACTCCTGGACCTCGGCCGCGGTGGTCTCCGACGGCTCCTACGGCGTGCCCGAGGGGCTCATCTCCTCCTTCCCGGTGCGTTCCGCCGGCGGCGCCTGGGAGATCGTCCAGGGCCTCGAGGTGGGCGACTTCTCCCGCGCCCGGATCGACGCCTCCGTGGCTGAGCTCGGCCAGGAGCGGGACGCGGTGCGCGGGCTCGGGCTCATCTGAGTCGAGCCGGTTGCGGGCCTCGCCCGCAGGCGTATGGACGGCGGGGCTCACCTTCGGGTGGGTCCCGCCGTTCGCGTGTGGTCGTCGCGGTGCCGGTGCTCGGGTAGCATCGTCTGACATCGATGTCAGGTGTCGATGTGGAACAGACCTGATCAAAGGAGCTTCCGAGTATGTCGATTCGTAGTACTAGTCGACCCATCGGCCGCAGGCGGCCGACATCCGGGTCGGTGTGGCGCGGGCGGGTCCTGGGCACGGGCGCGACGCTCGCGCTCGTGGCGACCGCCGCCGTCTCCCCCGCGACGGCCGAACCGGGCGCCGACTGGGAGGCCGGGGAACCGCTCGACCTCACCCAGTACGTCGACCCGCACATCGGCACCGCGGTCTCCTCGACCAGCGGCTACGCCGGCAACGTGAGCCCCGGGGCCAAGGTCCCGTTCGGGATGGTCACCTTCGGCCCGGACATGTCCCGGAGCAACTACAACGGGTCGGGCGGCTACATCCTGCCGGCAAGCGCCACCTCCGGGCGGATCAACTTCTTCAGCCTCACCCACATCAACGGCCCGGGCTGCCCGGGCCAGGGAATCGTCGGCATGCTGCCGCGCACCGACGCCACCTCGGTCACGAACGCCGCCGGCGCTCCGCAGCAGGCTGCCGAGTTCCAGACTGCGAACGAGTCCGCGGCGCCGGGCGCCTACTCCGTCACGCTCGACAGCGGCGTGGAGGTCGAGCTCGGGGCCACGACCCGCACCGGGGTCGCCACCTTCACCTACCCGGACGCCGACTCCGCGTACTTCTCGCTCGACACCCGCCTCAACGCCAACTCGAACGCGGGCAACGACGCCGGAAAAATCTCGCCCGAGAACGTCTCGCTCGAGGTGTCCGAGGACGGAACGGTGCTCACCGGCAAGACGGTCGCCCCGGCCTTCTGCACCCCGTGGGGCACCCCGTACAACTCGAACGTCTACTTCTACGCCGAGCTCGACCGCACGCTCGAGGCTCAGGACGACACCGACGACACGGAGGGCGCGGAGTCCACGGTCAACACCGTGGTCGACGGCTCGACCGTGCTCCAGTACGACGTTCCGGCCGACGACCCCACGCTCACGCTGCGCGTGGGCATCTCCTCGGTCTCCATCGCCAACGCCGAGGAGAACCTCGCGGCCGAGGCGCCCACCGCCACCCTCGATCAGGTGCGTGCGCAGGCCGACGACCTGTGGAACGAGCGCCTCAACACCGTGCAGGTCGACCGCGCCGCCGATCCGGACGCGCTGACCGAAGAGCAGCGGGATGAGCTCGTGAAGTTCTACACCTCGCTGTACCGGGCCCTCGGCTCGCCGACGGTCTACTCCGATGTGAACGGCGAGTTCCGCAGCATGGAGGCCCCCGAGCTGCTGAGCGGCGAGCCCGACCGCGGAGGCTACGTGCAGGAGCGCGAGACCGTGAACGTCTCCGACTACGACTACACCAAGGCGAACGGCGAGACCGGCGGCTACGACACCCATTACTCGAGCCTGTCGTTCTGGGACACCTACCGCACCCAGGCCCAGCTGCTCGCGCTCCTGGCGCCGGACGTGGCGAGCGACGTGGCGCAGTCCACGATCGTCGACGGCCTGCAGTGCGGCGCGCTGCCGCACTGGGTGGACGCGAGCGACGACTCGACGCCCATGTCCGGCGACAACGCGCTCCCGGTGATCGCCGCCACGTACGCGTTCGGCGCACGCGACTTCGACCTGGCCGCCGCGGCCCGGTTCATCAGCCAGTCCTCGTTCGATGAGACGAGCGCCTGCAACGGCAACGCGAGCTTCGCGGGGATGGCCGACTACCTCGAGACCGGCTACTACCCCGAGGGCGACTGGACGAGCGCGAACATCGAGCGCTACAACAGCGACTACGCGGCCGCCGAGTTCCTCGCGGCGGTGCGTGACGTCGTCGCCGACGACGTCACGATCACGGACGACCAGGTCGACGCGCTCTACGACCGCGCCGGCTGGTGGACGACCATCCTCGACCCCGAGACGGACACGCTGCGCTCGCGCGTGGCACCGACTGAGCCCGGCGTCCCGGGCGAATTCGGCACGGGAACCTTCCACGAGTCCACGGAGCCGAACTACTTCTGGTCCTTCGCGCACGCCTGGGACGGCCTGATCGAGGGCATCGGCGGGAACGAGGCGGCGATCGACCGACTCGACGCGCTGTTCTCCATGGACGACGAGCTGACCGCGACCCCGACGCTGGCCGAGCTCAACGGCGGTCAGGACGCCGACACGTTCTACATGGGCAACGAGCCGAGCTACCAGGCGCCCTGGGCCTACAACTGGGCCGGAAAGCCGGCGGGCACGCAGTACGTGATCAGCCAGCTGCGGACCACCGCGTTCGGCACCGACCGGGACGGCATGCCCGGCAACGACGACCTCGGGGTGCAGTCGGCCTGGTACGTGTTCGCCTCGCTCGGCCTCTTCCCGGTCGTTCCCTCCGAGGCCGGGCTGGCGATCTCGTCGCCGATGTTCCCTGCCGCCACGGTGTGGCTCGACGGGAAGCCGGTGCGGATCACGACCGATTCCGATCCGGCCGCCGCCCCCTTCATCGAGACGATGACCGTGGACGGCAACGCCTACGGCCGCAGCTGGATGAAGGCCGAGACCCTCGCGAACGCGAGTGAGATCTCGTTCGGGCTGAGCTCGACGCCCACGACCTGGGCCGCCGATGTCCACCCGAGCGATGCGGCCGCCACGACCACGGGCCTCGAGCTGTCCGCGACCACGATCAAGGCCGGCGCATCGGCCACGGCGACCGTCACGGTCGACTCCGCCGATCTGACCGTTCCGCAGGGGACCGTCGAGCTCCGCGTCGACGGCACGGTCGTTGCGGAGGCCCCGATCGGGGCCGAGACCGGCACGATCGAGATCCCCTTGACGGTGCCCGCGGAGACGCCGGCGTCGACGGTCTCGGTGACGGCGGCATTCGTGCCGTCCGACCCGACGTTCCTCGAGCCGTCCGCCTCCGAGCCGGTCGCACTCGAGGTCACACCGGCACCGGAGCCCACACCGGAGCCGACGGACGCTCCGACGGATGAGCCGACGGACACCCCGACGGACACCCCGACGGACACCCCGACGGACACCCCGACGGACACCCCGACGGGTGACCAGGATGGCCTCGACGAGCTGCCCGACACCGGTATCACGGTGACGGCGTGGATCGTCGCGGCCCTCCTGCTCGCCGCGGGCGGCCTCGTGCTCCGGCGTCGCCAGTCGGCCTGATCGCCGGCCCGACGAACCCCGGCCCCACCGGGCGTGCTCACAAGGCGCACCCGGTGGGGCTTCGCCGTTCTCACCGCCGCTGCGGGGAACATCTCCGGCGCCGTGCCCCGGCGATGTTCCCCGTAGTCGTGGTGCCGCGGCCCGGGTGCCTGTGCGGGGAAGGTCCCTGGTGCCGTGCCCCGGCGATGTTCCCCGCAGTCGTGGTGCTGTGGCGCGGGTGCCTGTGCGGGGAAGATCCCTGGTGCCGTGCCCCGGCAATGTTCCCCGTAGTCGTGGTGCCGCGGCCCGGCACTGGCGGGGTACCGGGCGGCTGCTGCAACTCCTCTGTGCCCAGACTGCACCGTGATGCATCGCTGTCCACAGCTCCGCCCTCATCACGTGCGCGGTCATCGCCTCGCGTTGCCTCCTGGTGTCATGACCACACCCAGGAATCTCAAGACCGCCCCGTTCGAGGATGCCTTGAACGCCGCGAGCCCTCACGGTGAACCGCCCCCCTCGTCGCCTCCGGCTCGAGCCCGCCGCCGGCAGAGCGAGGCGGATGCGGCGGGCCTGTTTCGCACCCAGCACGGACTCATCGCCCGTGGGCAGGTGCTCGCCACCGGCCTCACCGACGAACACATCCGGCACCGGCTGGCGCTCGGGCTCTGGGTGCGCGTGTATTCGGGTGTCTACTGCCTCGCCGGCACCCGTCGGACCCGGCTATGTCGATGTGTCGCGGCGCTCCTGTATTGCGGACCGAACGCGTATCTGAGTCACGACACGGCGGCCTACGAACTCGGCCTCATCTATCGCCCGTACTCTGCGACCATCCATGTCACGCTGCCGCATTCCACGCGCGTCCGCGCACAGACGGGATTGAAGATCCATCGCACCCGGCTCCCGGCCGAGCCGCGCCGCACATCGACGGGGCTGGTCGTGGCCGATCCGGTCCGCACTCTCGTCGACCTGGCCGCGACGTTGAGTAGCCGTGACCTGCAGGCAGTCCTGCACGATGGCATCTTCAAGAAGATCGTCACACTGAATGCCTTGTACGACGGCCTCTCCGAGCCCAGACACGTGCCCGGATTCAGCGCGCTGAGGCGCGAGATCGAGGTCTTCGATCGGGAATCCGATTCGGGTCGGGAGGCGGAGGCCGGACGGCTCTTTCGTCGCGCCGGGATGTCCTTCATCAGGCGATATGAGGTGTGGGGCGACGAGGGCGGGCACGCAATCCTCGATTTCGCGCACGTGCCGCTGAAGCTGGATGTCGAGATCGACGGGGCCGCCTATCACGCGGACCCGGCAGCGCAGGCGCGTGATCGCGAACGCGACCGAATGCTCATTCGGCTCGGCTGGCAGGTGCTGAGGATCCCCGCCACCGACGTGCGCACCCGGCCCGACGACGTTGTGGAACTCGTTCGGGCGGCGCTCGCGCAGCGCGCCGGAATCCACGGCATCGACGATCGAGCGGCCGGCTGATGGTCGACACAGGATCGCGGGGAAAGTAGCTGTGCCTGCGCAACGACGAGCTTCCCCAGCTTCACGACGCCGGGCCGATGCGGCCGCACCTGGGGAAAGAAGCTGTGCCACCGCAACGGCGAGTCTCCCCGCGAGGTGGGCAGGGCGAGGTGGGGAAAGAAGCTGTGCCACCGCAACGTGTCTTGTATCGGGACATGGGTGACAGTTCTGCATCAGGACATCGGTGACGTTTGATGTATCAGGACGTCGGTGACGGTTCATCGTTGATGGTGGTGGTGCGGGGGTGGAGGAGGGAGTGGTTGTTGCTGACGTAGGTGATGCCCTTGGGCG
>NZ_WHMT01000015.1:0-69686 GCF_009372055.1 Pseudactinotalea sp. HY160
TCATCGTGATGACTCCGTTCGAGGATTCGGTAGAAGGTTGACTCGAAGGATCACGCGGTGGCCGCACCCACGTCCACGACCGGGACGAGCTGGGCAACCGCGCTACACCACTCTAAGGGGCACTACTGCCGCCAGAGCCGACAACAGCCGACAAATGCTGACAAGAGCCGACAGGGCCGACAGGGCCGACAGGGTGGGCAGAGTGGGCAGACCGGGTCGATCACGCCGCGCCGGTCGGCCTGCTCAGGATGTCCGCCGGCGACGAACCCACCCGTTCGAGGAAGGCTGTCGCCTCGGGTCCGACAACGCTTCACGGCCACCCTCCGGGCCCGGCGCGCGTGAGCCGAGGCGATGATGAGACCGATCTCGCCGCCCGCCGCCCGACACCGGATGCAGCATCCCCGGCCCGGCGTGGCCGTCGATGTCCCAACGACATGCGCATCCCATCGTTTCACGTGGAACACGGGAACGTCGGTCCTGCACCGTAGACTGAGCGCAGCCACACAAAGGGAGAAGCGGGTGACCATATCGAGCGAGGAAGACCGACGTCGCGCTCTCATTGATGCGATTCCACAGGCGGACGAGAGCACGCCGCTGGCGGCACAGCTGGCCGAAGACGCTCGACGCCGCATCACCCTCTCCGGACAGCGCTTCCCAGCGCCGGAGCAGACTCGTGTCTTCACGATCGCGAACCAGAAGGGCGGCGTCGGGAAGACGACGACCTCCGTCAACCTGGCGGCGGCCCTCGCCACGGCAGGCCTCCAGGTGCTGGTGATCGACAACGATCCGCAGGGGAACGCCTCGACGGCGCTCGACATCGATCACCCCTCGGGAACGCCCTCCACCTACGACGTCCTCATCAACGACGCGCCGATGGCCGAGGTCGTCCAGAGAAACGAGCACATCGACAATCTCCACGTGGTGCCGTCCACGATCGACCTCTCCGGCGCCGAGATCGAACTCGTCTCCCTCGTCGCCCGGGAGAACAGGCTGCGGAACGCACTCGCCGAATACCTGCGCCACCGCTCCCGCATGGGGGAGCCACGCCTCGACTATGTATTCATCGACTGCCCGCCGAGCCTCGGACTGCTCACGGTCAACGCCTTCGTTGCCGCCCGTGAGGTGCTCATCCCGATCCAGACCGAGTACTACGCACTAGAGGGTTTGAGCCAACTGCTCAACAACATCGCCCTGATCCAGGCGCATCTCAACCCCGCACTGCACGTCTCGACGATCATCCTCACGATGTACGACGGTCGCACGAACCTCGCTCGCCAGGTCGTCGAGGAGGTGCGTGAGCACTTCCCGGGCGAGACGCTCCGCGCGACCATCCCGCGATCGGTGCGGATTTCCGAGGCGCCGGGCCACGGCCAGACCGTGCTCACCTACGACCCCGGATCCACGGGAGCGCTCGCGTACCTCGAGGCTGCCCGTGAGATCTGCCGGCGCTCGCACCCGCGAACGCCCGCCGGCGGCGCGCCGCACCCCACCGAAGGAGAAGCTCATGAGTGAACGCCGCAAGGCTCTCGGACGTGGCCTCGGCGCCCTCATCCCGACGGCGGGAGAACGGTCCTCCCAGGGTCGTCCGGTCGACGTGTTCTTCCCGGCGGCCCACCCGTATCCAACAGGCCCAGCGGAGCCGGCAGTCGCAGTGGACGCAGCGGACCCAGCAGACGCAGCGGACCCGACGGAACCGGTGGCCGCCACGGACCGGGCGGACCAGGCGGAGGTGGACCGGGCGAACCGGGCGAAGGTGGACCCGGCGACGGCGGACCGGGCGACGGCGGACCGGGCGACGGCGGACCGGGCGGACCAGGCGGTGAACGACGCGGGCTGGACAGGCCCCGCCCCCGAGGTCGCAGGACAGGTCGCGGGTCAGCGCGCAGGGGGCCCGATTCAGCGCAGGGAACCCACCGACACGACCGACCTTCGTGCCGTAGGGCCCGGCGGCATCACCACCGAAGCCCGTCGCGCTGCGACGGAGGGGGCCCTGGAGACCGGTGAGGACGCACTCACTGCTCTCGATGGGCAGGTCGCCGCATCGAGTGGCAAGCCCGGTGACGCCGAGGATGTGGACGGGGCCCTGCGGCCCGTTCCGGGTGCGACCTTCGCCCGAATCCCCATCGACGACATCGCACCGAACCGGGCACAGCCACGCACGGTCTTCGCCGAGGAGGAGCTCGTCGAGCTGTCGGCCTCGATCGCGGAGGTCGGCGTGCTCCAGCCGATCGTCGTGCGTCCCCGGCCCGATCCGCAGGACGGGGACGCCCCCTACGAACTCATCATGGGCGAGCGACGCTGGCGGGCCGCCCGTGAGGCCGGGCTGCCGGACATCCCGACGATCGTCCGTTCGACCACCGACGACGACCTCCTCCGAGACGCCCTGCTCGAGAACCTCCATCGGGTCCAGCTCAACCCACTCGAGGAGGCGGCCGCCTACCGGCAGCTGCTCGACGACTTCGGGTGCACCCACGAGGAGCTGTCGACCAGGATCGCCCGCTCCCGCCCCCAGATCTCCAATACGCTGCGGCTGCTGCGGCTTCCGCCGCTCGTGCAGCGCCGTGTCGCCGCGGGCGTCCTCTCCGCGGGCCACGCCCGTGCACTCCTCGGCCTGACGAATATGGCCGCGATGGAGCGCCTCGCGCAACGGATCGTGGCCGAGGGATTGAGCGTGCGTGCGACGGAGGAGGCGGTCGCCCTCGGCGAGGATCACGCGGAACCGGCGCGCCGTCGTCCGCGCGCGGGGGGGAGCAGCCCCGCCCTGGAGGATCTCGCCTCGCGCCTGGCCGACCGGCTCGACACGAAGGTCAAGGTCAACCTAGGGCAGCGTAAAGGCCGGATCTCGATCGAGTTCGCGTCGGTTCAAGACCTCAATCGGATCCTCGGTACCCTCGCACCGGAGGACCCGGGGATCTTCCGGGCCCCGGACGCAAGCGAGGCATAGCACCGCTCCGTGGAGCTCGGAACGGACACGACGGCCGGGCCACCCGATGCGGGTGGCCCGGCCGTCGTCGCGGGGGCCCGAGCGGGACGATCAGCCCAGGTAGGGCTCCAGTTCGGCGATGAGCTTCTTCTTCGGCTTGGCACCGATGATCGTGCCGGCGACCTCGCCACCCACGTAGACGTTCATCGTGGGGATCGAGATGACGCCGTACTTGCCGGCCGTGGCGGGATTCTCGTCGACGTTGAGCTTGAGGATGGTCAGGGAGTCCGCGTACTCGGCCGCCAACTCCTCGAGGATGGGTGCGATCTGGAGGCAGGGGCCGCACCAGGGCGCCCAGAAGTCGACGAGCACGGGCCCGGGAGCCGCGAGCACGTCCTGGTCGAAGGTGGCGTCGGTCGTTGCACCGAGAGTCATGAGATTCCTTCCGTGGCGAGCAGCGAGGCATCCGCCTCGGTCAGTGGGGGGTGATCGAGGGCGGCGAGGAACCGCTCCGCGTCCAGGGCCGCGGCACAGCCCGTGCCCGCGGCCGTGATGGCCTGGCGGTACTGGTCGTCGACGACGTCCCCGGCGGCGAACACGCCGGGCAGGTTCGTGCGGGTCGAGGGGTGGTCCACCGTGACGTAGCCCGCGGGGCTCAGGTCCACCTGACCCTGGACGAGCTCGGTGCGCGGCAGGTGCCCGATGGCCACGAACAGGCCGGTCGCATCGAGGTCACGCTCGGAACCGTCCACCGTGTCACGCAGGCGCACACCGCTCACCTTCTCCTCCCCGTGGATCGCGACGATCTCGCTGTTCCACGCGAAGGAGATCTTGGGGTCGTTCAACGCCCGCTCCGCCATGATCTTGGACGCCCGCAGCTCGTCGCGGCGGTGCACCACGGTGACGGACTCGCCGAATCGGGCGAGGAAGAGGGCCTCCTCCATGGCGGAGTCGCCACCGCCGGCGACGAGGATCGGCTGGTCCTTGAAGAAGAAGCCGTCGCACGTCGCACACCAGCTCACCCCGCGCCCGGACAGCCTCTTCTCGTCGGGCAGGCCGAGCTCCTTATAGGCCGATCCCATGGCGAGGATGACCGCGCGGGCGCGGATCTCCTCCTCGTCGGTGCGGATGACCTTGATCGGGCCGGCGAGATCGACGGACACGACGTCGTCATAACGGATGTCGGCCCCGAAACGCTCGGCCTGCTCCCGCATCTTCTCCATGAGGTCGGGTCCCATGATCCCGGTGGGAAATCCCGGGAAGTTCTCGACGTCGGTCGTGTTCATGAGGGCGCCGCCGGCGGTGATCGAGCCCGCGTACACCACCGGGTCCAGGCCGGCGCGAGCCGCATAGACCGCGGCGGTGTAGCCGGTGGGTCCGGAGCCGATGATGACGACGTTGCGAACGGTATCGGTCACTGTGAATTCCTTGCAGTCGGAAGGAGGGTCTGTCAGGGAGAACGACGGCGGGGCCCGCGGTGTTCCCCGGGGGTCAGCGCACCTGGACCTCGGCCAGTTCGATGCGGTTGCGCCCGTCGCTGTCGGCGACGGGAAGTTCGGTGAACCACAGGGAGATCGAATCGGTCTCCACGGGAGTGTCGAAGTCGAACACCGTCTCGGGACCGACCGGCCCCTCGGCCAACACGGTGCCCTCGTTCGGGGCGTCGGCGGAGGCGGCGCGGATCTGCACGTTCCCGCCCTTGCCCAGCACGTCGACGACGACCTCACTCACGGAGCTCGTACGGTCCAGTTCGACCGTGTAACCGAGCCCGGCCTTCATCCCGTAGGTCGGGCTGTTGTATCGGAGCGAGCGCCAGAAGGTGGAGCGGTCGTTGTCGTAGGCGTAATAGGCCAGGTCCTGGTTCTCCCCACCGGAGGCGGTCGGGTCGAACGTCACGCCGTCGACGATCCGGATCGGCTCAGCGGAGGAGGGGGACGGGGTGGTGGTCGGCAACGCTCCCGGCGCCGTCGCCCCCTCGCTCGGCTCCTCGCTCTGGCCCAGGGGCCAGGTGGGCGCCGGATCGGGTTCGGACGGGCCCGCGAACGGGTCGCGCAACGCGTTGATCGCCAGCACCACCCCGAAGACCAGCACGGCGAGCATGACGAGCAGGATGACTCCGCTCGACCGATGCCAGGGCCTGGACGGCGTGGCCTCGCCTGGGGTGTCGCGCGTTGCCGGGCTCGTGGGCCGGCCCGCGCGGGTGGCGGGGCCGTCGATGGTCGTCGGCGCCCCCGAGGCTCCCGAGGCCGGAGCCGACGAGCCGGGTACGGACGAGCCGGGTACGGACGAGCCGGGTACGGACGAGCCGGGCGCGAAATGACGGGTCGGCGCGGGACCGAGGCTCGAGACGCCCTCCTGCGGCCCCGGAGCGCCCCCGGTCCCGGCTGCCGACGGCGCGGCGGCTCCACCCCGTGCCCGGCCACCGGCGGCCTCGCCGCGCACGGACGAACGCGCAGGGACGCCCGCGGGCAGGTCCCAGCCGCCCGCGCCGGCAGGCTGCCCGGCGGCCTGGGTGGTTCGGGCGGCCTGTGTGGCCTGGGTGACCCGTGTGGTTCGGGTGGCCTGGTTGGCCTGGTTGGCCTGGTTGGCCCGTGTGGCCTGGTTGGCCTGGTTGGGCCGGGTGGCTTGGTTGGGCCGGTTGGCACGGCCGGACGGTTCGGCAGGTTCGGACGGCTCGGCAGGCTCAGCACGACCCTCCGATGCGCCTGTCGTGCCCGCGGAGCCCCTTGTTCCGACAGAGCCCGCAGAGCCCGTAGAGCCTGCGGAGCCCGCTGTGCCGGCCGGGCCCATGGTGCTCACAGTGCCCGGGCCGCGTCGACCGCCGGCTGCCGGGGCGAGGTCGTCGGCGGGCCCGCCGCCCGGAGCCGCGACCGAGGCGGTGTGGGTGCGGGGCCCGGCGTGTCGCGCGGGAACCGCACGCCCCGAGTCGTCGGCCTCGGCCGCATCGTCGCCCGCGAGGAGCTGATCGAAGGGCCGGTCGCCGGTGGCCGCGCCGGTCGGGTCGAGCTGCGGCACCCAGCGATCACCCGTGCGCGGGTGATCGCCGGGCACGTCGGGCTGGTCGGGCACCCCGGTGGGAACGGCGGCGAACTCCCCGGTCTGCGGATCCTCGGCGATGATCGTGCCGGCCGGGGCCACGGGAGCGGGCGAGGCCGCGCCCGGAGCCTCAATGCCCGGACGCTCAGGGCCGGTGATACCGCCACTGCTGTCGGTTCCGTCGGTACCGTCGGTACCAGTGGGGCCGTCGGTACCAGTGGGGCCGCCGATGCTGTCGGCGCCGCCACGAGCCTGGTTGCTGCCGGCCAGAACGGTGCTCGGGCCATCCTGCTCGCCGTGCTCAGCGAGCTCAGCGAGCTCAGTGTGCTCAGCGTGCCCTGCGCCGCCTGCGCCGCCCGAGCCGCCCGAGCCGCCAGCGCCGCCAGAGTCACTCGAGCCGCCCGAGCCGCTGGGGCTACTGGAGCCGCCCGAGCTGCGGGGACGCGGAAGTGCGGGGGGAGCCGGGGGGATCTGCGGCCAGGGAGCGAGTTCCTCGGCCACCGCGCCGGCGGTGAACGGGCCGTCTCCGTGCGGGCTGAACGTCACGGCGCACAGGGTGTCGAGTTCGGTGGGCACCTCGACGAGGTCGCCCAGGGGCGTCGGGATCCCCCCGGGTGTCGCCGCGACGGGCAGCGAACCCGCCCGGTCGGCCTCCCCGGGCCACGTGGCGGTGAGCGCGGCGTAGAGGAGCCGCACGAGGGCGACGGCGTCGGTCCGTGAATTCGCCACGGCATCCCCGGCGGTGATCCCGAGGCCGGCGCGCGCGAACCCGAGGCCCAGCACGCGGACCTGCCCTGTCGTGGTCACGCCGATCGAGGCCGGGCCGAGTGCGAGGTGATGGACCCCCCGTCGGCGCGCCGTCGCGAGGGCGGCGGCGGCCTCCCCGATGATCGCGCGGGCGTGGTCGACTGGGAGGGGACCATCGGCGAGCAGGTGGTCGAGACGGGAGCCGTCGAAGCACTCCGTGATCACGAACGCCCGGGTTCCGCCCTCGACGGGACTCGTGCCCACCCGGTGCACCCGCGGCAGCCGCGGATCGGTCACGAGGGCCGAGCGTCGCGCCGCGTTGAGCGCCTCCTCCTGATGACCCGGGGGAAGGAAGACGATCCGCACGTCCCGCGCGAGGATCTCGTCCTCCGCCAGCCAACCGGGCAGGGCCGAGCCGGCCTCGGCCTCGATCAGGCGGTACCGTTCGGCGATCACGTCACCAGGGCTGGGCGGGGGAAGGGTCACCGGTACACGTGCTCCTTGATCCGACTGGGGCGAGCGAGCCCCTCTGGGCCCGACGCCCATCGTACGCAACATTGCGGCCCCGGGCAGGCGCGAGAACACCGGCCCCAGGCGGCGGCCGAGGGGAGCGAGCACCCGGCCCACCCGGTCGAGCAGGGCCTGCAGCTCCCCGACCTGCAGCCGCTGCACGCACAGGAGGTAGAGGACCGCCATGAGGGTGCCGATGACGGCCACGCGGGCCACGGCCCCCGGGAACGAGGCCTGCGCCCCCCAGACCCACAGCAGCCCCCAGCCGGCCGCGACCGCGGGGATGACCGCGAGCACGAGGCGCAGATGCGTCCGGAGCACGCGGGCGCCGTCCAGACTCGGAAGCTTGCGCCGGAGCGCGAGATAGGCCACGAGCGCACCGAAGCCGTTCGAGACCGTCGTCGCGACGGCCGTGCCGACCACCCACCACTCCGGCTCGAGCAGCCACAGCGAGACGCCGCAGCCGAGCACGACGAGGAGCATCATCGGGATCTGGATCCGGAACAGCGAGCGGGTGTCCTCGTAGGCGTAGTACACCCGTTGGATCATCGTCCACGCCCCGATCGCCACGAGCCCGGCGGCGAAGGCCGCGACGATGTGACCGATCCAGCGCTGCTCCGCCCACGTGATCTGGCCGGCCGTGATCGCCGTGACGACGGGGATCGCGAGCACCATGAGCGCCGCGGTGGCGAACACGGTGAACACCGCGAGGGTGCGCAGCCCGAACGAGAGGTCGTCGCGGACCTTGGCCGCGGCACCCGCCGCCGCGTGATGGGACAGGCGGGTGAAGATGGCCGTGACGAGTGAGACGGTGATGAGCGACTGCGGGAGCATGAAGATCATGAACGCCGTGTCGTAGGAGCCGTTGCCCGGCAGGTTCGGGGAACCCGGCGGGACCTCCGTCGCGCCGGCCGCCATCGCCAGGTTGGAGATCGCCACGTAGCCGATCTGGCCGACCCCGAGGGCGGCGAAGGCCCACATCGCCACGCGGCTCGTGTTGCCCATGCCGACGCCCCGGAAGCGGAAGTCCGGCCGGTAGCGGAAGCCGCTGCGCCACAGCGGGATCACGAGCACGAGCGCCTGGGCGACCACCCCGAGCGTGGCCGTGCCGGCGAAGAGCAGCACACGTTCGGTGGTCCAGTCCTCGGGAACGTGCCCCGCCCCGGCGGAGTAGTGGCCGTAGATGACCAGGTACGCGCTCAGGCCGGCGATCGCGACCACGTTGTTGAGCACCGGCGCCCACATGTACGGCCCGAAGTTCCCGCGGGCGTTGAGCACCTGACCGAGCAGCGTGTACAAGCCGTAGAAGAACAGCTGCGGCATGCACAGGTAGGCGAAGGCGAGGGCGATCGGGCGCCACTGCGGATCGATCGAACCCGCATAGATCGTCAGCAGCACGGTCGCGCCGGCGGTGAGCAGGGCCGTGACCGCCAGCAGGGCGGTGCCCGCGAGGGTGAGCAGCCGGTTGACGAACGCGGTGCCGTCGCCGGAGCGCATGGCGCGCACGATCTGCGGCACGAGGATCGCGTTGAGAACGCCGCCGGCGATGAGCATGTAGATGATGTTCGGCAGCTTGTTCGCCACCGAGAACGCGTTCGCGGCCCCGCCGACCGAGGCGATCGCCGCGAGCAGGAGGATGCCGCGCACGAGCCCGAGGAGCCGCGAGACGAGGGTGCCGCTCGCCATCGCCGCCGCGGACCCGGCCAGACCGGACTTGCTCATGTGGATCTACCCCTCCCGGCGGCGGCGGCCGCGGCGAATCGTGCGCACGAGCCCGAACAGGAACAGTGCGAGGAGGCCTGCCGCCACGATCGCCGTGCCCGTGTCCTCCCAGTCGGCCCGGACCCGGATCGAGAAGCTGATCGGCTCGGCCACGTCGTGCCCCTGCGCATCGAGCACGTGGACGCTCACCCGGACGTTCCCATTGGCCACCGCGTGAACGGGCACCCGGACGGTGGCGGCCGCCTCGGCCGGGAGCCGGCCCGACACGCGCTCGTCGGCACGCAGCCGGGCGTCGCCGGGCTCGAGGCGCACCTCGACGGTCACGGCCTGCGGCAGGGAGTTGGCGATCGTGATCGGCACCTCGCCACCGCGGGAGATGAGGTTGATCGTGCTCGGGGTCTCCACGGTGATCGCGCTCGTGAGCCGCATCGCCCGCTCGTGCACCCCGGCGATGAGCTCCGTGCGGCGAGGGGGATCCTCGCGCCAGGAGGCCGCGGCCGCGCCGAGCAGCTCCGGCAGGTAGCCGCCGCTGAAGGACGCCGGATCGTCCGTGAGGGCGGCGATCGTCAGCACCCGATCGGCGTCCGCCGCGAGGCTGGCGATCTTGGCCGCGGTCAGCGCGCCCGCCGTGTCCACGGACGGCTCCGGGGCGGCGGTCGTGCCGTCGGGGCGCAGGCTCAGCGGCGTCTCGGTCTGATCGGTGAGGTCACGCGGGGTGAACCACGGCAGTTCCGCGAGGCCCGTGAGGTTCTCGGCCGCGCGGACCGCCTGGTCGGTGCTCAGGGCTCGCGGCAGCGTGAGCACGATCGGCACCTCCGGGGTGGCACGCACCGCGAGGGCACTGCGTGCGATGAGCTCCCGCTCGTCCTCCGCGGTGTGCGCGGTGAGAATCCCGGCGCTCAACGTGTAATTTCCGGTGAGGGAGGCCAGGTCGAGGCCCGGCGTGCTCGTGTAGGCCGAGGTGGACGTGCGGGTCGGGGTGCGCAGGATCTCGTCGTGCTCGGCCGCGAGGGCCTGCCGGGTGGGCTCGGACAGCTCCACGGCCGGCCACACGGTGCGGGGGATCGTGGCGAGGCCGGCCGCCTCGAACAGCGCGGCCGAGCGGTCGCCGCCGTGAGTCAGGAGGCGTTCACCGGCGACGGTGCCCTCGCCCAGGAGGGCCTCGTAGTCCGGGGCGCCGTAGCCGAGGTCGATCACCGGGCGGCCGGCGGCCACCTCGGTGACGGCCGCGGCGATCGCGGCCACCTCGAGCTCGGGCGGGGCGGGCGTCCCGGCCGGTGAGGTCGCGTCGGGGGCCGGCTCGGCAGACCCTGAGGATTCTGAGGGGTCTGTGGGTTCCGACGGGTTCGAGCCGGCGTCGGTGCTCACGTCCGTGGTGGACACCGCCACGGATTCGAGCAGCACCGGGTCGACCGCCCACGTCACCGGCGCGTCGTGCAGGGCACCGGTGACACCGCGGAGCCGTTCGGAGCTCGCCGCCGCGAGGGTGGTGTCGGACTCGAGCGCCCGGGACCATTCGCCGACGGTCGGCTGGAGCGGCGCGAGCGCGGTGAACGAGGCCGGGCTGCCCTCCGGGGCGTGGCTGGGGAACCAGGTCATGACCGACCGCGTGCCGGCATCGCCGAGGTTGGTCTCCGCCACGATCTCCACGCCGTGGGGGCCCCAGGTGGAGCCCTCGGTGAAGGGCGACTCGCCCTCGCCGAGCGTGACCTCGAACCGGGCGCGATCGTCGTCGGGATCGGAGAGGCGCAGGCGCGCGATCACCGCGATATTGGTGTTCGACTCGCCGTCGAGCCACCGGCTCAGGCCGTCGTCCGTGGGCACGTGGCGCTGCATCCGGACCCACACGACGGCCGACGTGAGCTCGTCGTCGGTGTTGTTGACGATGCGGCCCGAGAACGACAGCTCGTCGCCGGGGCGGATGACGGCCGGGGTGATCGCATCGAGCTCGACCTCGATCGGCGCCTCCCCGGCGGGATCGTCCGGGTCGCCGGGGTCGAGTGGGTCGCCGGGGCCGCCCGGGTCGCTCGGGCCGCCCGGGTCGCCGGGGCCGCCCGGGTCGAGTGGGGCCACGTGGTCGAGCGGCGGGGCGGCGTGGTTCGTCGGCGGGGCGGCCGCGGCGGGCGCGCACAGGAGGGCGAGCACCCCGATGAGGGCACCGCCGAGCCAGGACCGCACGGGTGTGGAACCGCTCACGACCGGCCGGTGAGCAGGTCCCGGGCGGTGGCCACGACCCGCCGCTCGTTGGGATAGGCGAGCCTCGCGGCGACGTCGGTCAGCGGGATCCAGGCGGCCTCCTCGGCCTCCTGGTCCGGATCCAGCTCGGTGGTGAGGGTCCCCCCGACGGCCGCGAGCAGGTAGTGGTGGACCACCTTGTGAACCCGCCGGTTCGTGCCTGCGAACCAATAGTCGATCGTCGCCAGATGGCGCAACACCTCGGCGTGGATCCCCGTCTCCTCGGCCACTTCCCGGATCGCCGCCTCCTCGGCGGTCTCCTCCCCCTCGAGGTGGCCCTTCGGCAGGCACCACTCGAGCCGCCCCGCCCGGTTCCGGCGCGCGATGACCGCCGCGAACCCCTCCCCGTCCTCGACCTTGACCACGACGCCGCCCGCGGAGGTCTCGTCGACGATCGGCAGCGTCGAGACCGCACGCCGGCGCGGCGGCACCGGGATCGGACTTCGCACCGGGGGTCCCGGGGTGGGCAGGGGGGCAGACATGGAAACACTGTAACGAGCCCACCCGATGATCGGGTGGACGTGGCTACGGAAGGGGGCTGCGTCGTCCATAGGCGTGGGCGTCGACCGCGCCCACCGGGCGCGATGTCACGCAGATTACGCCGCCGACCGGGGCGCCGCCCACCCATCGCGCGCGCGGGCATGGCACGCTTGGGGGTTGTGTCCGATAAGCGATCCCCCGCCGAGCGACCCGCCTCCGCCGAGGCCGCCACGTTGCTGCGTTCCGCCCTCCGCGTCTTCGCCGACTACTCGCCGGAGGTGCTCGATCTGGGACGACGTTTCGCCGCCGCCGGTCATGAGCTCGCCCTGGTCGGTGGTCCCGTGCGCGACGCCTTCCTCGGCCGCCGCTCGGGCGACCTCGACTTCGCCACCTCGGCCCGCCCGGAGGAGACCGAGGCGATCCTCGCCGACTGGGCGCACACGCATTGGGACATCGGGCGCGAGTTCGGCACGATCGGCGCGCGCAAGGGCGATGTGATCGTCGAGGTGACGACGTATCGCACCGAGGCCTACGACCCCGACTCCCGCAAGCCCGAGGTCGTCTACGGGGACACGCTCGCCGGCGACCTCTCGCGGCGCGACTTCACCGTGAACGCGATGGCGGTGCGGCTGCCGGACCTCGAGTTCGTCGACCCCTTCGGCGGGCTCGACGACCTCGCCGCGAAGGTGCTGCGCACGCCCGCCGGTGCCGACCAGTCCTTCGACGACGACCCGCTGCGGATGATGCGCGCGGCCCGATTCGTGGCCCAGCTCGGCTTCGAGGTGGCCGAGGACGTCATGACCGCGATGTCGGCGATGGCCGAGCGGCTCGAAATCGTCTCGGCGGAGCGGGTGCAGGCCGAACTGGTCAAGCTGCTCCTGGCCGCCCATCCGCGCAGCGGGCTCGAACTCATGGTCTACACCGGGCTGGCCGGGGTGGTGCTGCCGGAGCTGCCCGGAATGCAGTTGACCATCGACGAGCACCACCGGCACAAGGACGTCTACGAGCACACCCTCACCGTGCTCGACCAGGCGATCGACCTCGAGACCGGGCCGGCGGGGGCGGTGCCCGGGCCGGACCTGGTGCTGCGGCTCGCGGCGATCCTGCACGACGTGGGCAAGCCTGCGACCCGGCGGCACGAGCCCGGCGGGGGCGTGAGCTTCCACCACCACGAGGTCGTCGGCGCCAAGCTCGCGACGAAGCGGCTCAAGGCGCTGCGCTTCGACAAGGCGACCATCGCCGCCGTCTCCAAGCTCGTGTTCCTGCACCTGCGGTTCCACGGCTACGGGGAGGCGCGCTGGAGCGACGCGGCCGTGCGCCGCTACGTGACCGACGCCGGCGAGCAGCTCGAGCGGCTGCACCGGCTCACCCGCGCCGACTGCACCACCCGCAACCAGCGCAAGGCCGCCCGGCTCTCCCACGCCTACGACGACCTCGAGGGGCGCATCGCCGCGCTCGCCGAGCAGGAGGAGCTCGACGCGATCCGCCCGGATCTCGACGGGAACCAGATCATGGAGATCCTCGGTCTCGAACCCGGCCGGGCCGTCGGCCAGGCCTACCAGCACCTGCTCGCGCTGCGGATGGAGCACGGGCCGCTCGCGCCCGAGGCCGCGATCGCCGCGCTGCGGCAGTGGTGGGCCGAACAGCAGGACTGACCGGGCGGCTCGCGCGGGCGCTCCGCCCGGACGGCGGTCTCAGCGCTCCGGAATCGCCGCCGGCCGGTCGTGGGTGCGGCGGGTGCCGAGACCGTAGCCGGTCGCGATGAGCACGTACAGCCCGGCGAGCGGCAGGAAGGTCGCCCGCGACCAGCCCGTGTCGGGCAGCGCGAGCGCCGCGACGGCGGCGGCACCGGTGAACGCGGCGTTGTAGAACGTGTCGTAGAGGGTGAAGGCCCGGCCGCGGAACCGGTCGTGGGTATCGCGTTGGACGATCGTGTCGACGGCGATCTTCGCCCCCTGGGTCGAGAGCCCGAGCAGGAGCGCGGCCACGGCGATGACGGCGATCGTGGGGGTGGTGGCGATGAGCAGCTGGCTGACGATCCCGACGCCGAGGCACGTGATCACCCAGGCCGAGGGGCGCAGGAACTGGTGCGCGATCGGGGTGGCCACGATCGCCAGTCCGCCGCCGGCGAAGGAGATGCCCGAGAGGAGGCCGAACATGGCCAGGCCCGCGCTCGCGTCGCCCGGATCCACGAGCAGGTTGCGGGAGATGAGGATGAGCGCGATGAAGTTGACCCCGTAGATGAACCGGTGTGCGGCCATCGCCCCGAGCGCGAGTGCCGGGGTGCGCCGGGCCACGAGATAGCGGGCGCCGTCGACCAGGTCCCGCGTGGTCGCACCGAGCTGGCCGAGCACGGACAGTTCCGTGGCGGACCGGTCGGGGCCGAGCTCCCCGCGGTGCAGGCGCATCGCCGCGACCACGGCCGCGAGCATGAACGCCGCGGTGACGAGGAGGACCGTGGCGTCGTGCCAGGGTCCCGTGGGGGTGACGAGGTTGATCACCACCCCGAGGCCCGCTCCGGCGACCGCCGAGGCCCCGCCGAGGGTGGGGGTGAGGGAGTTGGCGATGAGGAGCTGATCGGCCGGGACCACCCGCGGCAGCCCGGCCGACAGTGCCGCGAGCAGGAACCGGTTCGTGGCCAGCGTGAGCAGGGCGAGCACGTAGATCGCGGGGCCGATCCCGCTCGTGACCATGATCGCGGCGATCGCCAGGGTGAGCACCACCCGCACCGAGTTCCCGATCGCGAGCACCTGCCGGCGGCTCCAGCGGTCGAGCAGCGGCCCGGCGAACGGGCCCACGATCGTGAACGGCAGCAGCATGACGGCGAAGGCCCCGGCCACCTGCGTGGCGGTGGCGAGGTTCTGCGGCGAGAAGAAGAACAGCGCGGCCAGGCCGATCTGGAACATGCCGTCGCCGCACTGGGAGAGCAGGCGCACGGTGAAGAGCTTGCGGAACCCCGCGTGCTGCACGAGCACCCGCAGATCGGCGACGATGCCCGTGCTGCGCCGGCGCACCGGGCCGGTGGACTCGGCCGACTCGGTGGGCTCGGAGGGCTGATCGCTCACGCGCCGAGACTACCCGGTGAGCCCCGCCGCCCCGGCTGGCCCGGCTGGCCCGTCGACCAGGGTGAATCCTGCACTCCTGTCGTCGACCAGGGTGTATCCCGCACTCGTCTCGTCGACCAGGGTGGAATCGCCGGAACCGTCGCCGATACCCGGGATTCCGCCCTGGTCGATGAGGGGAGGGGGCGGAATGAGGTGAGCGGTGATGGTCGCCGATCGATCGTGGGGCGGGGATGTCCACAGGCGTGCCCAGGATGCGCTGCTGCCCACAGGGTGGGCCGGTCGTCGATGCAGGATGAGGCTCGATGCCGTGTCCTGGGGAGATGACGAATACGGTTCCTCCGGAGGTGTTCCTCCTCGCCTGCTCTCAGGCGAATCTCGTGAGCACGCGCCAACTCCGCGCTCACGGGGTGAGTGAGCAGCATGTAGCCACCCGGGTTCGGCGCCGGGACTGGATCCGCGTGACGAACGGGGTCTACGACCTGAGATGTTCACCCGTCGAGCCGCACGACCACGACCATCGGCGCCACCGTGCCGCGTGGATCGGATTGCTGTCCCATCCGCTGGCGGTGGCCGTCGGGAACTGTGCGCTCATGCTCCACGGAATCGAGGGTCTCCCGCGAAGGATCGAGCCTGAGATCATCCTGCCCGCCGGCCACACGACCGGTAGCGCGGGGGTGCGGGTGCGGCAGTTCCGTCGGCCGGGCAACGTCGTGAAATTCCGAGGCCAGTGGATCGCCGAGCCGATCACCGCACTCGTCCAGGCGCTCCCGGAACTGCCCCGGGCGAATGCCTTGGCGGTGCTCGATTCAGCACTCCACCGAGAGATCATCACGAGCACCGACCTGGCTCGGATCGAGCGGCTCCTCACGGGGCGCCGGGGTGTCAGGGCGTTGCGGCCACTTCTCGGGCTCGCGGACGGGCGCGCCGAATCTCCGATGGAGAGCACCGCGCGGCTCGCGAGTATCGATGCGGGGCTACCGCACCCTCTGGTGCAGCTGCGGCTGCACGACGAGTCGGGTCGCCTCATCGCCCGCGGTGACCTCGGATGGGCCAAACGCACGAGCGGCTACGTGTTGACCGAGATCGACAGTCGCGAGTTCCACGACACCGCGGAGGCCCTCTTCTACGACCGGGCCCGACAGAACGCGATCGTGTTGAGCGGGGACCACACCCCGTTGCGCTTCCTCGCCCGCGACGTGTACGACGGGACGTTCGTGCGGGATGTCCGTCGCGCCCTCGTACGGTAGTTCGTCCATCCAGGGGTCGGCCGGGCGATCGGATCGTCCGTGGACCCGGCGGGACGCATTCGCCGGCTGGTCCGGTCCGACAGCCGTCGACCAGGGTCAAGTCCCGGAAATCAGCCGTGATCCCCGGGATTCCGCCCTGGTCGGCGGGGTGAGTGGGGGCTTGGCCCTGGTCGGCGGGGTGAGCCGGGGCTTGGCCCTGGTCGGCGGGAGAGGGGAGAAGCGTGGCCCGTCGGCCCGGCGGCCCGGCGGCCCGGCGGGAGGTCGACGACCGACGTCGTTATTGTGAGCCACTCAAAATAAATGCTATGGTGACGGCATGACAGATCATCCGGACCACGAGGCGGGCGAGCGCGACGCCGCCCGGTGGCGGGATGCGCTGCATGCCCAGGGCAAGCGGGTCACGAAGCAGCGGCTCGCCGTGCTCGCGGCCGCCCACGACCTGCCGCACGCGACCGCGGAGGCCCTGACCGCGCGGGTCCGGGAGCAGCTTCCGGACATCACGGCCCAGTCCGTCTACATCGTGCTCACCGACCTGACCGACGGGGGTCTGCTGCGCAAGCTCCACACCCCCGGCAACCCCGCGCGCTATGAGACCCGCGTGGGAGACAACCACCACCACATCATGTGCGTCGACTGCGGCCGCGTGAGCGATGTGGCCTGCGTGGTCGGGCACGCCCCGTGCCTCACCCCGGACGAGGACGGCGGCATGCGCCTCCTGGCCGCGGACGTGCTGTTCCAGGGGCTGTGCGCCGACTGCCAGGCGATCCGGGAGCGCGAGGGGCGCCCCCTCGATCTCGCCCCGGAGCGCGGGCCGGCCGCACCCGCCCGGGGCTGACCCGCCGGCCCGGACGCCGCTACGGGGGGCGGGCTGCGTCGTCCACACGCGCCGGCCGCGCCCCGGCGGCCACCCCAGACTCACCCGTGACTTCCAGACATCATCAGGATCCGAAGAGAACGAAGGAGAACCTCCATGGCTCATCCGACCACGACGACCGCCGGTGCCCCCGTCGGCAGCGACGCCCACTCCCTCTCCGTGGGGCCCGAGGGCCCCATCGCACTGCACGACGTGCACGTGGTGGAGAAGCTCGCGCAGTTCAACCGCGAGCGGGTGCCCGAGCGGGTCGTGCACGCCAAGGGCGCCGGCGCGTTGGGAACGTTCGTGACCACCGGCGACGTGTCCGCCTACACGCGGGCCGCGCTCTTCCAGCCCGGTGCCCGGACCGACCTGGCGATCCGCTTCTCCACGGTCGCCGGCGAGCAGGGCAGTCCCGACACGTGGCGCGACCCCCGCGGCTTCGCGATCAAGTTCTACACGTCCGAGGGCAACTACGACCTCGTCGGCAACAACACCCCGATCTTCTTCATCCGCGATGGCATCAAGTTCCCCGACTTCATCCACTCGCAGAAGCGGCTCCCCGGTTCGGGCCTGCGCAGCAACGACATGCAGTGGGACTTCTGGACCCTCTCGCCCGAGAGCGCGCACCAGGTGACCTGGCTCATGGGCGACCGCGGCCTGCCGAAGACCTGGCGCCACATGGACGGCTTCGGCTCGCACACGTACCAGTGGATCAACGCCGACGGCGAGCGGTTCTGGGTGAAGTACCACTTCAAGACCGCCCAGGGCAACGAGTTCCTCAGCCAGGACGAGGCCGACCGCATCGCCGGGGAGGACTCCGACTACCACCGCCGCGACCTGTACGAGGCGATCGAGCGGGGCGAGCACCCCAGCTGGACCTTGAGCGTGCAGATCATGCCGTATGAGGACGCGAAGGACTACCGGTTCAACCCCTTCGACGTGACGAAGGTCTGGCCGCACGCGGACTACCCGCTCCTCGAGGTCGGCACGATGACCCTCGACCGGAACCCGTCGAACTTCTTCGCCGAGATCGAGCAGCTCGCCACCTCCCCGGGCAACTTCGTGCCGGGCATCGCGGCCAGCCCCGACAAGATGCTGCTCACGCGGATCTTCTCCTACCCGGACGCGCAGCGGTACCGCGTGGGCACGAACTACAACCAGCTGCCCGTCAACGCCCCGAAGGCGCCGGTGCACAGCTACACCCAGGACGGGGCCATGCGCGCCGCCACGAACTCGGCGGCCACGCCGGTCTACGCCCCGAACTCGTTCGGTGGACCGGTGGCCGACCCCGTCGCCGCGGGCGAGGGCACCTGGGAGAGTGACGGCGCGCTCGTGCGGGCCGCCCACAGCCTCCACGCGGAGGACGGCGACTTCGTGCAGGCCGGCAACCTCGTGCGCACCGTGCTCGACGACGACGCCCGCGAGCGTCTCGTAGGCAACATCGCCGGGCATGTGGCCGGCGTCGTCTCGGACGAGATCCGCGAGCGAGCCTTCGGCTACTGGGAGAACGTCGACCTCGACCTCGGCGCCCGCGTGCGCAAGGCGGTCGACCAGCTCCGCCAGGGCTGACGCCCATCTGGACCCTCGGCTGGGGATGAGGACCGGGCGGGCCGCGCGCATGTGCGCGGCCCGCCCGATCGCATGCCGGGCCGACCTGAACCCGGGCCGACCTGAACCCGAACGGGCTCAGCCGAGCACCGTCAGCCGAGCACCGGGCCGGTCGCCAGGCCCCGCTCGGAGGCGGCCTTGTGCACGGCGTCGATCACCAGCCGCAGCGACGTGCGCTGGGTGGGGGTGCGCCGGTAGGCGACGGACACGGTGCGGGAGGCGGGCTCGGCCAGCGCCACGATGTCGACCCCGTCCGGCACCAGCCCGAGCGCCAGATCCGAGACGAGCGTGACCCCGAGTCCGCCGGCGACCATCGCCAGCGACGTCGACTGCTCCTGCGCCTCGTGCACGATCCGCGGATCGAAGCCGGCCTCCTGGCAGGCGATCCGCACGGCCTTGCCGAAGTGTGATCGGGGCCCGGCGAGGATCCAGGGCTGCTCCGCGAGGGCGTGCAGCGGGATCGAGTCGTCGGGGAAGAGCCCGGCCGGCACGGCCGCGTGCAGGCGCTCGACCGCCACGACCTCCCGCGCGAGCGCCGGATCCCACGGCGTCGGATACGTCGAGTAGTCGATGACGAACGAGAAGTCGAGATCGCCCTCGCGGACGGCGGCGGCGCTCTGCTCCGGTGGGAGGTCGACCGTGCGCACCTCGATCCCCGGGTAGGTGGCGGCGAGCGCGCTCAGCGCCCCGGGCAGGAGCCCGGACGCGACGGAGGCCCACACCCCGGCCGTGAGTCGGGCGGTCACCCCCTCCTGCGCGCGTTCGAGCGCGACGGCCACCCGCTCGGCCGAGGCGAGGATCTCCTCGGCATGCTCCACGAGCACCATCCCCAGATCCGTCAGCTGTACGCGCCGGCCCTGCCGCTCGAAGAGTCGCACCCCCACCTCCCGTTCGAGCTGCGCCAGCTGCTGGGAGACCGCCGACGGGCTGTAGTGCAGCGCGGTCGCCGCGGCCGTGACGGTGCCGCGGCGGGAGAGCTCCCGCAGCATCCGCAGCCGCCGCAACGACAGTTCCATCCCGCCATCGTAGGGACCTTCGCCCGCAATATTCAGGAAAACTGCACATCACCGTGCAGGTTCCGTAACTGGAACTTTCCGCATCCAGGGCGCATGGTGGAGGGACCAGGCCCTGAGCGGCCGTTGTTGTCGTCGGCGATTCGGCGTCATCCGGATCATCGGCGATCCACGGCGGCGGGGTCCACGGTCGGCCGCGCCGAAATAACCACGATGGAGGTGGATTTGCGATGACCACGCTACACGAACCGGTGAATGGATCGAACGTATCGGTCCCCGGGGCCCCGAGGGTGGTGCATAGCGATCGCCGCCCGGAGGCCGGTGAACCGCTGCGTCGCCTCACCTGGACCGATCCGGTCACCGGGGCCCGAGGCTACCTCGTGGTGCACACACTCGTCTCCGGTCTGGCCACCGGTGGCACGCGGATGCGACCCGGCTGCACGCTCTCGGAAGTCGAGGATCTCGCCCGCGGCATGGCGCTGAAGACGGCGGCCTTCGGGCTGCCCGTCGGCGGGGCCAAGGGAGGCATCGACTTCGACCCGAAGGATCCCCGGGCACTCGACGTGCTGTCGCGGTTCTGCCGACACATGCGTCCCTGGCTCGATGCGCACTGGGTCACGGCCGAGGATCTCGGTGTCACCCAGCCGCACCTCGACGCGGTGTTCGCACGACTCGGGCTCGGGCAGTCCTTCCACGCCGCGATCCGGCGCTCCTGGAACGAGCAGCGCACCCTGGCACGGGTCCAGGACGGCCTGCATGCCACGACCGCCGACGACCGGCTGGTGGCCGACGTCATCGGCGGGTACGGCGTGGCGCAGGCCTGCCTCGGTGCGGCCCGCGCCTGGAACTGGCGCACGGGTGCCACGACCGTCGCCGTTCAGGGGGTCGGCACCATGGGCGGCGGCACCGCCTGGTACCTCCACGAGGCCGGGATGAAGGTGGTGGCGATCGCCGACGCCGCCGGCACCCTCTATCGGAGCGGCGGACTCGACATCCCCGCGCTGCTCGACCTTCGGGACGACTACGCGGAGATCGATCGGACCCGCCTGCCCGCCGACGTCGAGTGCCTCCCCCGGGACGCGGTGATCGCCACCGACGCCGACATCCTCGTGCCGGCCGCCGTCTCGTATGCGATCCGGCCCGGCAACGTCGCCGACATCAAGGCGATGGTCGTGGTCGAGGCCGCGAACGCCGCCACCACCGACGAGGCCGAGGCGATGCTCACCGACCGCGGAATCCCCGTTCTGCCGGACTTCGTGGTGAACGCGGGCTCGGCCGCGTGGGCGTGGTGGCTGCTGCTCGGCCACGTCGGGGCCGACCCGGCCGACTCCTTCGACCGGCTGCGCACCGAGATGCAGGCGAAGGTCGCGCTCATGGTCCGCGAATGGACGACGGCACGCGCCCGTCCGCGTGAGACCGCCTGGGCGTTCGCTGCGGCCAACGCCCGCGCGCTCGCGGACGAGATCATCACGATCCCGTAGGGCCACGGGTGAGGTGGGAGCGGCTGTGGCCCGGGCGGCTGCCCGGCGGGCCGGGCCTCAGGTCGACCGCTTGACCTCGAGCCGGGCGGTGGCGTCCGCCAGGTGGGCCGCGAGGAGCGCCGTGACGTGCTCCGGCGGCTCGGTGCGGATCGCCTCCCGCAGTTCCTCGTGCTCGCGGACCTGGGTGCCGAGGTCGGCATACGTGGAGGACAGCTCGCCCAGGCACAGCCGGGTCTCGACGAGGAGGGTGCGCATGGCCCGCGCGAGCCGGGGGCTTCCCGCCACCTCGACGAGCGCCTCGTGGAAGGCCTGATCCCCGTCCGAGACCCCGGCCCCGTCGCCGGCGGCCGCGGCCGTGCGCATCGCCTCGACGCTCGCTGCGAGGGCGGCGTGGGCGGCGTCGCGGCGGTCGTGCAGGATCAGGTCGAGGGCCGCCTGCTCGATCGTGCCGCGGGTGCGGTAGACGTCGATCATGTCGGCGAGCGTCAGCCGGCTCACGAACACGCCCCTGTTGGCGATCGCGTGCAGGATGCCCTCCGAGACGAGACGCTGCATCGCCTCGCGCAACGGCCCGCGGGAGACCCCGAACCGGGTCGCGAGCTCCGCCTCCCCCAGCTGGGCACCCGGCTCGAGCCGGCCCGAGGCGATCGCCGCGCGCAGTTCGCCGGCGATGTGATCCACGGTCGAGACCCGCCGCGCCGGGGCGAGCTCAACGGTTCCCATGAGCCCGCTCCGTGCGAGCGGCGAACAGTGCGCCCAGGCCGCGCGCCACGGGTGCCTCGCGGCGCGGATCGGCGAGCCGCAGCCCCTCCCAGATCGTCACCTGGTTGGCCGTGAGCACGGGCTTGCCGAGCCGGGCCTCGAGTTCGCCGACGACGCCGAGGGTGCGCATCGCGGTATCGGGGACCAGGAGCGCCTCGGCATCCCGGTGGTCACGGGCGAGGGCGAGGGCGATGACGCGCTCGCGGCTCAGCGTGCCGACCTCCGCGGCCGTGTCGATCCCGGCCCCGGCGGCGGCGACGATCTCGATCCCCGCGGCCGTCAGGTAGTCCACGAAGAGGGCCGCGACGTCGTCGGGATAGCTCGCCGCGACCGCGACCCGGCTCACGCCGAGGGAGGCGGCCGCCGTGACGAACGCGAGCGAGGTGCTCGAGGCGGGGACACCCGCCGCCGCGGCCAGCTCCTCGACCTGCCGGAGCGCACCCTGCGGCCCGTAGACGAAGCTGCCCGACGTGCACGCCCACATGATCGAGTCGAGTCCGCGGGATGAGAGTTCGGCGGCGCCGCCGGCGAGCTTGTCGGGGCTGCCCAGGTCGAGCAGCTCCGGCACCGCGTGCAGGTCGGTGCCGTAGATGTGGGCCACGGGCAGGTGCACGCCCAGCAGCCGCTCCCCGAGGGGATAGTCGTCCTCGGCCGCGTGATCGGGATAGATCATGCCCGCGGTCAGGGCCGGTCGGGGCCGCCGGGAGCCGTGTGCCTCCTCGGCCGTTCGGGCCGCCGGGTCCGAGTGGCCTGGTGGGGGTGTAGGCGCCGGGGGATCCGAGGGTAGGTGGGTCTCCCGGGCAGCGCGGGCCTCTCGGGCCGCCAGTGCCTCGTGGGTCGGGTCGATCATGGTGTGGGGCCTCCTCTCCGAGTCCGGTCGTCGATCCGGGTGAGAGTCGCGCCGGGATCGACCGACAGGTCCTCGGCGGATGGGGTGGATGGGGTGGACGGGGGCACAGCCGGTTCGGTCGGCAGGGCCGGCGGGTCGATCCCCTCCTGGAACACGCCGCGCAGCCACCTGCCCGGTCCGACCATCGGCAGTCCGAGCCGGCCCAGGCAGGCCCAGACCGTCAGTTGATTCGCGGTGAGGACCGGCTTGCCGAGCCGGCGTTCGAGCGGGCTGATGATGTCGTAGGTGGGCAGATTCGTGCAGGAGACGAAGATCGCCTGCGACCCCGCGCAGTCGGCGGCCATGATGAGTTCGGCGACCGTGCGGTAGTTGACCTTCCAGATCCCGCCGCCCAGGCCGAGGTAGTTCGAGCGCAGCACTTCGACGCCCGCCTCGCCGAGGAAGGTCACGAGCCGATCCGTCAGCTCCGCGTCGTAGGGGGTGATGACCGAGATCCGGGTGAGCCCGAGTCGTCGGACCGCCTCGACGAGCGCACCCGAGGTGGTCACCGCGGCCGGCGCCCCGGCGGCGAGGATCGACTCCCGCAGCTGCGCCTCGTAGGCGAGACCGTGGATGAAGCTGCCGGAGCTGCACAGGTAGGCCACGACCTCGGGCTCGACCCCGAGCACGTCTCGGGTCGCGGCCTGCAGCGCCGCCCGCCCGGAGACCAGTTCGGCCATCTCCAGGCTCACGGGCACCGGCTCGTACGGGGTGCGGGCGAGGTGGAAGCTCACCTCGAGCGGGGCCCAACGCCACAACTCCCGCTCGAGCGCCAGGTCGAAGGGCGCGATGACGCCGATACCCCGCTGGGTCACGGGACCCTCGAACTCGGCACCGACGAGGTCGGCCGACTCCATGAGCACCACCGCCGATCGCAAGATTGTTGACAATCTAGGCGGGGCGCTTCTACGTTGTCAATATGCCGAATAAGCCGGTTGTCGCGATCCTTCACGACGGGCGTCCGCCGCCGCCCGGGCCACTCGCCCCGGTGACCGAACACGCCGAGGTCCGCCTCGTCGAGGCCGCCGGACTCGCACGCGCCCTGCACGGAGCCGACGTGCTGTTCGCCTACGACTTCTTCTCCCCCGCGATCCACGAGGCGTGGCACGCCGCCGATTCCCTCCGCTGGCTGCACGTGGCCTCGGCCGGGGTGGACGCGATGCTCGACCCGCAGGTGCGCGCGAGCGAGGTCGTGCTCACGAACTCGCGCGGGATCTTCGACCAGGCGATCGCGGAGTACGTGCTCGCCCAGATCCTCACCTTCGCCAAGGATCTGCGCGGCTCCTGGGCGCTGCAGCGCGATGAGCGCTGGCTGCACCGGGAATCGCAGCGAATCGCCGGCACCCGCGCCCTCGTCGTGGGAACCGGACCGATCGGCCGGGCGGTCGCGCGCCTGCTGGCCGCCGCCGGGATCCACGTGACCGGCGGCGGGCGCCGCGCCCGCGACCGCGACGCGGACTTCGGCACCGTGATCGACGTGACCGCCCCGGCCTCCTTCCACGCCGGACTCGCGGGCGCCGACTGGGTCGTGGCCATCGCCCCGCTCACCGAGCAGACCCGCGGCATGTTCGATGCCGCCGCGTTCGCCGCCATGGACCCGGCGGCCCGCTTCATCAACGTCGGCCGGGGGGAGCTCGCCCGCACGGACGACCTCGTGACCGCCCTGCGGGCCGGGGAGCTCGCCGGCGCCGCTCTCGATGTCGTCGACCCCGAGCCACCGCCCCCCGGACACCCGCTCTGGGAGCTGCCGGGCGTCGTCCTCACGCCTCACAACAGCGGCGACTTCATCGGCTGGCGCGACGAACTCGTGGGGGTGTTCGCCGAGAACTTCCGGCGGTGGACGGCGGGCCGGCCGCTGCGCAACGTGGTGGACAAGCACCTGGGATACGTACCGAGCACTGGAGGCTGACATGACCGACGAGCGCGCCGACCTGACCGAGCTGACCGCAGTGGAGCTCGTCGCGGCCTACGCCTCCGGCGAGGCCTCACCGCTGGAGGCGACCCGGGCCGTGCTCGACCGGATCTCCCGGGACGACGACGACCTCGACGCGTTCTGCCTCGTGGACCCGGAGGGCGCGCTCGAGGAGGCGGCACGCTCGGAGGCCCGGTGGCGCGAGGCACACCCGAAGGGTCTCCTCGACGGCGTGCCGATCTCGATCAAGGACATCTTCCTCACCGACGGCTGGCCCACGCTGCGAGGCTCGCGGGCCGTGGACCCGAATCAGCCGTGGCGGGTCGACTCCCCGGTCGCGGCGCGGCTGCGGGCCGACGGCATGGTGTTCGTGGGCAAGACCACGACCCCCGAGCTCGCCTGGAAGGCGGTGACCGACAGCCCGCTCACCGGGATCACGCGCAACCCCGCGGACCCGGCGCTCACGACGGGCGGGTCCTCCGGCGGGGCGGCGGCGGCGGTGGCGGCCGGGATGGGGCCGGTGGCCGTGGGTACCGACGGCGGCGGCAGCATCCGGATTCCCGCCTCGTTCTGCGGGATCGTCGGCTTCAAGCCGACCTACGGCCGGGTGCCGATGTTCCCGGCTAGCCCCTTCGGGCAGCTCGCGCACGCCGGGCCGATGACCCGCACCGTCGAGGACGCGGCGCTGCTCATGGACATCCTCTCGCTGCCCGACCACCGGGACCCGAATCAGCTCGCCCCGCCCCGGACCACGTTCCGCGGGGAGTTCAATCGCGAGGTCGCCGGCCTGCACGTGGCCTACTCGCGGGACCTGGGTTACGTGGAGGTCGACCCGGAGGTCGGTGCGATCATCGACGCGGTCGTCGCCCGGATCGACGAGGCCGGGCTGCACGTCGCGGTGGCCGACCCCGGATTCACCGATCCGCTCGAGCCGTTCGAGCAGCTGTGGGCGGCCGGGGCGGCGGCGTTGCTGCGCACGATGCCCGGCGTGCGCGAGACGATCGACCCCGCGCTCGGCCGGGTGTGGGACGACGGCGAGAAGCTGACCGCGGTGGAGTACGTGCAGGCCCGCGGCGTGGCGGCGCAGCTCGGGATCACCATGGGCACGTTCCACGAGGAGCACAACGTGCTGCTCACCCCGACGATGCCGATCCCGGCGTTCGAGGCCGGACACGACGTGCCACCCGGCAGCGGGCTGCGCAGCTGGCCGCAGTGGACGCCCTTCACCTACCCGTTCAACATGACCGGCCAGCCCGCGATCAGCGTGCCCGTGGGCACGACCGCCGCGGGGCTCCCGGTGGGCCTGCAGATCGTCGGGCCCCGGCACTCGGACGATCTCGTGCTCGCCGTGGCCCGGTTCGTGGAGTGGCTGCTGGCCGGCTGAGCGGGGAAACTCGTTGGTGTGCTGCACCGAATTCTTTCCCCGTCGGGCGCGCTGCGCGGGCGTGCCGCGGGGTGCGGGGAAACTCGTTGGTGCGCTGCACCGAATTCTTTCCCCGTCGGGCGTGCCGCGGGGTGCGGGGAAACTCGTTGGTGTGCTGCACCGAATTTGTTCCCCGCCGGCGGCCGGGAACGACGAGCGGGGAAACTCGTTGGTGTGCTGCACCGAATTGTTTCCCCGCGCGGGTCAGGCCCGGGCGATGAGCAGCCGCTCGCCGGCGAAGCCGTGGCGCCACAGGTCGTTGCCCGCCGCGGCCATGGCGGGCAGGCCCTCGGTGATCGTGGCGAACACGTTCCCGGGCACCCAGCCCACGTCGCCGTTGAGGAGCAGGTTGTTGCGGCCGTAGAAGAACGCGAGGTCGGTGGCCCCCTGCTCCGCGTGGGCCTCGGAGCCCTCGTCGTAGCCGTAGGCGGGGTTGCCGATCTCCCACGGCTCGAAGTCGAAGAGGCACACGTCGCCCGGGATCGGCGTCACGGTCGGATTCTCCCGGCGCGGGGCCGTACGCAGCCGGGGCAGCAGCGTGTACACCTCGTTGCGCGCGTACTTCGCGTGGAACGCGTCGCCGGCGGCGGGCAGAGCGTCCCAGACGGCCGCGCACGTGGCCGGTGCGACGTCGTCCAGAAGCTCGGCGCGGCAACCCACGCCGCGGCGCTCGAGGGTGAGCGTGATGAAGCGGGTCATGGGACTCCTCTCGGAGGGCTCAGATCGCGGCGAGCACGTCGGCCCAGATCGCCAGGCCCTCGTCGATCTGCTCGGCCGTGACGATCAGCGGCGGGATCATCCGCACGCAGTTCATGTACGCCCCGCAGGTGAGCAGGAGGAGCCCGGATCGGGCGGCGGCCTGCTGCGCGGCGGCGGCGCGGGCGGAGTCCGGCCGGCCGTCGGAGGTCACGAATTCGCTCGCCACGAGCAGCCCGAGCCCGCGCACGTCCCCGATGGAACCCGCGTCGTTCGTCGCCCGCGGCGCGAGGTCTCGGCACCCGGCGAGCAGCTGCGTGCCGCGCTCGGCGGCATTGGCCACGAGCCCCTCCTCCCGGATCACCTCGAGCGTGGCCACGGCGGCGGCGCAGGCCACGGCGTTGCCCCCGTAGGTGCCGCCCTGCGAACCGGGCCAGGCCTTCGCCATGAGCTCGGCCGGCGCCGCGATGCCCGAGAGCGGGAAGCCCGAGGCGAGCCCCTTGGCGATCGTGATGACGTCGGGGCGCACGTCGAAGTGTTCGTGGCCGAAGTAGCGGCCGGTGCGCCCGAAGCCGGTCTGGATCTCGTCGATCACGAGCAGGATCCCGTGCTCGTCCGCGCGTTCCCGCAGGCCCGCGAAGAATCGGGTGTTGCCCGGGATGTAGCCGCCCTCGCCCAGCACGGGCTCCACGACGAACGCCGCGGTCTCCGCCGGGGCGGTGAGGGTGGCGAAGAGGTAGTCGAGCTCGCGCAGCGCGAAGTCGGTGGCCTCCTCCTCGCTCCAGCCGTAGCGGTACGCGGTCGGGAAGGGCGCCACGTGCACTCCGGCCATGAGCGGGCTGAATCCGGCCGAGAACCGGGTGCCCGAGGTCGTCATCGAGGCGGTCGCGACCGTGCGCCCATGGAAGCCGCCGTGGAACACGATGACGTTCGGGCGGCCGGTGGCCTGGCGGGCGAGCCGCAGGGCCGCCTCGACCGCCTCGCTGCCGGAGTTGGCGAAGAAGAGGGAGTCGAGTCCGGGGGGGAGCACCTCGCCGAGCTTCTCGGTCAACTCCAGTAGCGGGCGGTGCATCACGGTGGTGTACTGGCCGTGGATGAGAGAGCCGACCTGGGCGCGCGCGGCCTCGACCACGTGCGGATGGCAGTGGCCGGTGCTCGTCACCCCGATGCCGGCGGTGAAGTCGAGGTAGCGGCGGCCGTCGACGTCGAACAGGTAGCTTCCCGCGCCGTGATCCACCGTCACGGGCGTGGCTTGGAGCAGCCGGGGCGAGAGCGCAGTCATCGGGGCCTCCCTCAGGGTGATCGACCGGTTGTCGGATTGTTGACAATACTTCTACGATGACGGATACGGCAAGGAGGTTCCACCATGACCGAGACCGAGGCGATCGCCTCCGTACCCACCGGGCTGTTCATCGACGGGCAGTGGCGCGAGACCGCGGCCACGATGCCGGTGGAGGACCCCTCGACCGGCGAGCCCCTGTGCGAGGTCGCGGATGCGAGCCCCGAGGAGGCCGCCGCCGCCCTCGACGCCGCGGCCGCCGCCCAGGCGGGGTGGGCCGCCACCGCCCCGCGCGAGCGCAGCGAGATCCTCCGCCGCGGCTATGAGCTGCTCGTGGCCGAGACGGACCGGCTCGCGCTCATCATGACCCTCGAGATGGGCAAGCCCCTGGCCGAGTCCCGGGGGGAGATCGCCTATGCCGCCGAGTTCTTCCGCTGGTTCGCCGAGGAGGCCGTGCGCATCGACGGCGGCTTCATGTCCGCCCCGGCCGGCGGGTCCCGCTTCCTCGTCTCCCGCGAGCCCGTGGGGCCGAGCATCCTCATCACCCCGTGGAACTTCCCGATGGCGATGGGCACCCGCAAGATCGGGCCCGCGATCGCCGCCGGCTGCACCTCGGTGATCAAGCCCGCCTCGCAGACGCCGCTGTCGACCCTCGCTCTCGCCGACATCCTCGTGCGCGCCGGGCTGCCCGCCGGCGTGGTGAACGTCGTGACCACGAGCCGTACCGACGAGGTCATGACCCCGATGATCCTCGACCCGCGCTCCCGCAAGCTCTCCTTCACCGGGTCGACGGCCGTGGGCAAGCACCTGCTCGCCCTCGCGGCGAAGACCGTCATGCGCACCTCGATGGAGCTCGGCGGGAACGCGCCCTTCCTCGTGTTCGCCGACGCCGACCTCGACGCCGCCGTCGACGGCGCCATGCTCGCGAAGATGCGCAACATCGGCCAGGCCTGCACCGCCGCGAACCGGATCCTCGTGGAGCGGTCGGTCGCCGAGGACTTCGCCGACCGGCTCATCGCCCGCATGGCCGCCCTGCCGATGGGGCGCGGGGTGGAGGAGGGGGTCGTGGTCGGCCCGCTCATCAACGCCGCCGCCGTGGACAAGGTCTCCGAGCTTGTGGACGACGCCCGCGGCCTGGGCGCGAGCGTTCGCCTCGGGGGTGAGCGAGTGGGCGGAGCGGGGCACTTCTATCCGGCGACCGTGCTCACGGGCGTGCCCGCCGGGGCGCAGATGGCGGGGACCGAGATCTTCGGGCCGGTGGCCGCCATCACCCCGTTCGACTCCGAGGAGGAGGGGATCGCGCTCGCGAACGACACGCCGTACGGGCTCGTGGCCTACCTGTTCACCCGGGATCTCGACCGCGCCCTGCGGGTGAGCGGCGCGCTCGAGTCCGGGATGGTCGGGGTGAACCAGGGGATCGTGTCGAATCCCGCGGCCCCGTTCGGCGGGGTGAAGGAGTCCGGCCTCGGCCGCGAGGGCGGATCCACCGGGATCGACGAGTTCCTCGAGGTCAAGTACACCGGCATCAAGATGTGAGCCGAGGTCCGGGCGGACCCCATCGAGTGGTATCGATGAATGCCCGCGGGGCGCCCTCAGAACAAGCCGAGCCGTTCAAGCAGGTCCGCGGCCGCCGCGATGATCGCCGCGGCGCTCTCGACGGCCTGGCTCGCCTCGTCGTTCGTGGCGTCATCGCCGGGGCGCTCAGGGTATTCGAGCTCGTTGCGTCGCCTCCGCAGGGCGCCGAACTGGCGGAAGCCCGGTCCGAACTGTGCGCGGACCGCTTGCTCGACGGCATAATGACCCCCCCTGGTCGTGGGGCGAAGTCCTTGCTGCGCGAGCAGTCCTGTCAACGCCTGGCGGGATGCGTCGTAGGCCAAGACGAATGCGGAGTCCGGATCGCGATGGATGGCCGACCGGGCGGTTTCCAACGTGATCGTGGCCTTCTGGAGCAGCCGATCGCCGTTGGCCGCGTCGCCGGTGAGCTTCTGTAGCTCCCCCGACCGCACGAGTGCGTCGATGTCCGACTCGCCGCGCTTCCAGCGGACCATCAGGCGCCCACCGACTCGGCGGCATCGCAGACGACGGTGAACGGTGATGCCTTGATCTGAGCGACGAGCGCATCGGCCGGATCCCGCCACTGCTTCGGTGAGCGGATGATGGGATTCACCTCGATGCCGAGACGGGCCTGGGCGCGGTCCGCGGCGTCGTAGAGATCCGCCCGGTCGACCTCGCCGACCACGAGAACATCGATGTCGCGTGGAGGGGGGCCGGTGTGGCCGGCGTAGCGGGCTGCCCATGACCCGAAGATCAGCACCTGCTCGGCACCCGGGATGACGAACTCTTCGGCGACGACGGCCTTGGGGCCGAAGGTGGCTTCGAGTAGTTGCGTGAGGGCGGGGGCGGCCGGGTGACTCGTGTTGGCCCGCACCAGGCGGTTGCGGCCCAGCGTGCGGCTGGTGATGAGCCCGGCCTCGTCGAGGCGAACCACCTCGCGATGGAGCGTGGACAGCGGCACGCCCAGCCGTGTCGCGAGGTCGCTCACGCCGTATTCCCGATCGGGGTGCAGCATGAGCCACATGAGCAGTTCCGCCTGGTGTTGCGACCGGAACACCGGAAGGAGGGCCGGGCTTTGGCTACGCATAAGTGGAAGATATATCCCATTTATGCGTAGCGTCAAGAGTGGAGCCATCGTGCACCGCCGGACTCCTCGCAGCGTCGAGCCGATGTCTACGACAGCGGGGACCGCCGGCCACCGGGGAGGTGGTCGGCGGTCCCCACTGCGGAGGTCGGGAGCTCAGCGCTCGATCTCGCCGCGGATGAAGGCCTCGACCTTCGCGCGCGCGGTCTGGTCGTCGTACTGCTCCGGCGGCGACTTCATGAAATAGGAGCTCGCGGAGAGGATCGGGCCGCCGACCCCGCGGTCCATCGCGATCTTCGCGGCGCGGAGCGCGTCGATGATGATGCCGGCCGAGTTCGGGGAGTCCCACACCTCGAGCTTGTACTCGAGGTTGAGGGGCACCTCGCCGAACGCGCGGCCCTCGAGGCGAACGTACGCCCACTTGCGGTCGTCGAGCCACTGCACGTAGTCGCTCGGGCCGATGTGCACGTTCTTCTCGCCCAGGTCGTGGGAGATGTTCGAGGTGACGGCCTGGGTCTTGGACACCTTCTTCGACTCGAGCCGGTCCCGCTCGAGCATGTTCTTGAAGTCCATGTTGCCGCCGATGTTGAGCTGGTACGTGCGGTCGAGCACGACGCCCCGCTCCTCGAACAGGCGGGCGAGCACCCGGTGGGTGATCGTGGCCCCGACCTGCGACTTGATGTCGTCGCCGACGATCGGGATCCCGGCCGCGGTGAACTTGTCGGCCCACTCCTTCGTGCCGGCGATGAAGACCGGCAGGGCGTTGACGAAGGCGACGCCCGCGTCGATGGCGGCCTGGGCGTAGAACTTGGCGGCGTCCTCCGAGCCCACCGGCAGGTAGCAGATGAGGACGTCGGCGCGGGCCTCCTTGAGGGCGGCCACGACGTCGACCGGGTCGGCGTCGGACTCGGTGATCGTCTCCCGGTAGTACTTGCCGAGCCCGTCGAGGGTCGCACCCCGCTGCACGGGCACCCCGAGCGGGGGCACGTCGGCGATCTTGATCGTGTTGTTCTCGCTCGTGTTGATGGCGTCGGAGAGGTCGAAGCCGACCTTCTTGGCGTCGACGTCGAACGCCGCGACGAACTCGATGTCGCGGATGTGGTAGTCCCCGAACTGAACATGCATGAGGCCCGGCACGGTCGTGGTGGGATCGGCATCGGCGTAGAAGTGCACGCCCTGAACCAGCGACGAGGCGCAGTTGCCTACACCCGCGATAGCGACGCGAATTGACATGGGTTCATGACTCCTTGGTTGACTCCGCCGAGGGGTCCCCCGGCGGTGTGGATGGGTTCGGTTCGTGTGGGTGGGCGGGGCCGCGCTGCTCGGCGGTGATGAGGTCCTCGAGCCAGCGCACCTCGCGGTCGAGCTTCTCCAGGCCGTAGCGGTGCATCTCCTGGGTGTAGGCGTCGCGGCGCTCGCGGGTCGTGGCCACGTGCTCGCGCAACGCCTCCCGGCGCGCCAGGATGCGGGCCCGGCGGCCCTCGAGGATGCGCAGCCGCGTGCTCGGGTCGACCTCCGCGAACAGGGAGAAGCGCACGTCGAAGTGCGCGTCCTCCGAGGCCGCGGCGTCGACGTGATGGAGCGTGGCGTCGAGGTGATCCTTGCCCTCGGCGGTGAGCTGGTAGACGATCCGGGCCCGCCGTCCGGCCAGCGCGTGCGGCAGCTCGTGGGAGTCGGCCCCCTCGATGAGGCCGCGGGCGAGCAGGGATTTGAGGGTGGGGTAGAGCGATCCGTAGGACAGGGTGCGCAGCGCACCCAGCGAGATGTTCAGCTGCTTGCGCAGCGCATAGCCGTGCATCGGCTCATCGCGCAGCTGGCCGAGGATGGCCAGCTCCAGCATCTCTCCACGGGTCCGCATGAGGTCCTTTCGATATATCGTATTGATATATCGAACTTGGTTGTCACGTCAAGTATCCACCCCGGTGCGGCGCACGGGCTCGAGGACGACGCCGCTGCTGCCCGTAGCCCGCTCCCCCGCCGCGGGTGGGCCGGTCTCGGGCGGCGCCGTCGAGGGGGAGCGAGCGGGGTCGATCGCCCACCGCCGAGGTGGGGGATCGTCCCCGCCATCGAGGGCGGGCGACCAGCGCAGCCGACGCGGGCGGGCGTCGTCCGGCGGGCGGGAGTGCGGTGACGCCGATCACAGGCGCGGCAGGGGCGGCGCGCAGGAACTGTGAAGGTCCGGGCGAGGGCCCTGTGTCGCCCAGGTGCGACATTCATACTTGGGCTCGAGTCCCGTCAGAGGAGGGGTGTCGCGCGTGTCAGATTCCAGACCACCACGCTGGGAGCCGGTCGGCTCCGGTTCCAAGCCCGCCCCGCCGACCCGGCGCAGCGCCCGGGAGCGGGCGGCCGCGGAGGCGAGCGGGCGTCGTCCCAAGGCCTCGCAGGGCGACGACGCACGGAAGGTCGGCTACAAGGGCCGCCCGTACCAGGAGCCGAATCGCTTCTGGAACTACCCGCGGCCGAACCGCGGCCCGCTCCGCCGCTGGCTGCCGAGCTGGCGGTTCCTGCTCGCGTCCGTGCTCACCCTCGGCGTGGTCGGGGTCGGCCTGTTCGCATTCGCCTACGTCACGATCGACGTGCCCGAGCCCGAGGACGTCGCGCTCGCCGAGGCGAGCACCGTGTACTACTCCGACGGCACCACCGAGATGGGTTCGTTCGCCTCGGTCAACCGCACGATCATCGACGCCGACGCCTTGCCCGACCACGTCGGCCAGGCCGTCGTGGCCAGCGAGGATCGCCGGTTCTATTCGAACTCCGGGGTCGACCCGGTGGGGATCGCCCGCGCCTTCGTCAACAACCTGCTCGGCAAGCCGCGCCAGGGCGCCTCCACGATCACCCAGCAGTACGTCGAGAACTTCTACACCGGGCGCACCGACGGCTATGCGGACAAGGCCCGCGAGGCGATCCTCGCGCTGAAGATCGACCGGCAGCAGTCCAAGGACGAGATCCTCGGCAACTATCTCAACACGATCTACTTCGGGCGCGGCGCCTATGGCATCGAGCAGGCGGCGCAGCGCTACTTCGGCAAGTCCGCCGTGGATCTGACCCTGTCCGAGTCGGCGATGATCGCCGGGGTCATCCCCGCGCCGAGCAACTGGGATCCGGCCCTCCATCCCGAGCAGGCCGAGGCACGCTGGAACCGCACCCTCGACTACATGGTCGACGAGGGGTTCATCACCCAGGCCGAACGGGAGGCGCAGACCTTCCCCGACACGATCGACCCCGACGAGCAGAAGAACAAGTTCGGCGGCCCCCAGGGCTACCTGCTCGATCTCGCCCGCTCCGAGCTGCTCGACCAGGGGGGGGTCACGGAGGCGGACGTGATGTCCGGCGGCCTGCGGATCGTCACGACCATCGATCCGGAGCTGCAGGAGGCCGCGGTCGCCGCGGCCGAGGACCTGCCCGACGACCACGCGCCGAACCTGCGGGTCGGCCTCGTGTCGATGGATCCGGCGACCGGCGCGATCCGCGCACTGTACGGCGGCCCGGACTACGTGGAGGAGCCGCGCAATGCGGCGACCCAGGCGCGGGCACAGGGCGGGTCGACCTTCAAGGTCTTCACCCTCGCGGCGGCCCTCGACCAGGGCATCCCGCTCGAGCAGCGCTTCCCCTCCTACAGCCCGATGACGATCGAGCCGTACGGCTACGAGGTGAGCAACTTCGACCACCGCGGCCACGGGAACATCAGCCTCCTGCAGGCCACGGAGGGCTCGGTCAACACCGTGTTCGCCCAGCTCAACGCGGAGGTCGGACCCGAGGCGACGGAGGAGATGGCCATCCGGCTCGGCCTGCCCGCGGACACCGCCGGGCTCGACCCGGTCATCTCCAACGTGCTCGGCAGCGCCTCCCCGCACGTGGTCGACATGGCCCGGGCGTACTCGACGATCGCCTCCGGCGGATTTCGGACGACGCCCCATATCGTCGCCGAGGTCACGGATTCCTCGCAGGCCGTTCGCTATACCGGCCCGACCGCGAAGACGTCGGTGCTCGATGCGCAGGTGGCCGCCGACACGACCTATGCGATGACCCAGGTGGTCCAGCAGGGCACGGGCCGCACGGCGAGCGAGATCGGCCGGCCCGCGGCCGGCAAGACCGGGTCGAGTCAGAACTACCGATCCGCGTGGTTCGTGGGCTTCGTGCCCCAGCTCACCACGGCGGTCGCGCTCTTCCAGCCCGGGGAGGACGGCACGGAGGAGGTCATCACCCCCTTCGGCGGAGTGAACCCGGTGGCGGGTGGAAGCTGGCCGGCGACCATCTGGACCGAGTACATGACGGCGGCCACGGACGGGATGCCGGTCGAGGACTTCCCCGAGCGCAGCGCGCCGGTCCGGCCGACGTACGCGCCCAAGCCCCAGCCCACGCAGCCGGCGACGGAGGAGCCGAGCGAGGAGCCGAGCGAGACCACCACGCCGAGCCCGACTCCGACGCCCAGCCCCACGCCGACGACACCGACTCCGACCCCGACGACGCCGCCACCTCCCACCCCCACCGGTCCGCCGAGCGGCGGCTCCGATGGAGAGTCCGGCGGCGGCTCGGACGGCGGCTCCGGTGGCGGTTCGGACGGCGGCTCCGGTGGTGGCTCCGGTGACTCCGACGGCGCCGGCTCGGGTGGTTCCGGCCAGGGTTCGGGCCAGGGTTCGGGCCAGGGTGGCCAGGGGTCGAGCCGGGGTGGCCAGGGCTCGGGTCAGGACGGCCGGGGCCTCGCGCTCCCGGGCCGGGGCGACGCCGGAGCCTGGTAGCGCGCGGACGTCCCGAGCCGGTCGCCACCGCCGCGGCCCGCCCGGCCCGTGCGTGGCCGAGCCCACAGTGGGCCTTCCGCCGCCCGTCCGGTAGCATGGCCGGGTTCCCCGTTTCGTTCTCATGCCCGGATTCGTGTCGCATCGCGGCCGAGGGGCGAGGCGGACGGGGCGCATCACCCTCCTGTCACGGAGAGACCGTGACCGATGTAGACCAGAGGAGGTGGGTGACACCTATGCGTCAGTATGAACTGATGGTCATTTTCAGCCCCGAGCTCGACGAGCGCACCGTGGCCCCGGCGATGGAGAAGTTCCTCACCGTGGTGACCGGCGACAGCACTCCGGGCAGCGTGGAGAAGGTGGATGTCTGGGGCAAGCGCCGCTTGGCCTACGAGATCGAGAAGAACACCGAGGGCGTGTACGTGCTCGTCGAGATGACCGCCACCCCCGAGCAGGCTCAGGAGCTCGACCGCCAGCTCGGACTCAACGAGACCGTGCTGCGCACCAAGCTCATCCGCCGCGGCGCCTGACGGCGTCGGGCCTCCCAGCAACCTTTCCGACCATCCCCTCCCGACCGGCTCATCGGTCGGCCACCAGCACGTGGCGAGCAATGGCGAGCACGTGACGACTAAGGAGTGACATGGCAGGCGAAACCACCATCACCGTGATCGGCAACCTCACCGCCGACCCGGAGCTGCGGTTCACCCCCTCGGGGGCTGCGGTCGCGAACTTCACCATCGCCTCCACGCCGCGGACGTTCGACCGCCAGTCGGGGGAGTGGAAGGACGCCGAGACCCTGTTCATGCGCTGCTCGATCTGGCGCGAGGCCGCGGAGAACGTGGCCGAGTCGCTGACGAAGGGGATGCGCGTCGTGGCCCAGGGCCGCCTCGTGCAGCGTTCCTTCGAGACCCGTGAGGGCGAGAAGCGCACCGTGGTCGAGATGCAGGTCGACGAGGTCGGCCCGTCGCTGCGGTACGCCTCCGCCAAGGTCACCCGGGCTCAGCGCTCCGGTGGCGGCGGTGGCGGCAACTTCGGTGGTGGCGGCGGCAACTTCGGCGGCGGCGGTGGGAACAGCGGCGGTGGCGGAGGCTACGGCGGAGGCAATGCAGGTGGCGGCGGCGGATTCGGTGGCGGCGCGGCCGCGACCGACGACCCGTGGGCCACGAGCGGCTCGAACTTCCCGGACGAGCCGCCCTTCTGACAGCTGTGCCCCGGGATGCCCGGGGCAATAAATGACCAAGGAGTACCACTATGGCGAAGGGAAACCCTCGCAAGCCCGTGATCAAGAAGGTCAAGCCGGTCAAGCGGCCTGTCCTCGAGGGCGCGATCGATTACAAGAACACGGCCATGCTGCGTAAGTTCATCTCCGACCGGGGCAAGATCCGCGCCCGCCGGGTCACGGGTGTGACCGTGCAGGAGCAGCGCCTCATCGCGAAGGCCGTGAAGAACGCCCGCGAGATGGCCCTGCTGCCCTACTCGAGCTCCGCTCGATAAGGAAAGGGAGAGACCATGGCTACCAAGCTCATCCTCACCCACGAGGTGTCCGGCCTCGGCGCCCCCGGCGACGTGGTCGAGGTCAAGGACGGCTACGCCCGCAACTACCTCATGCCCCGTGGCCTGGCCACCGGCTGGACCAAGGGTGCCCAGAAGCAGATCGACCAGATCACCGCGGCCCGCCGCAAGCGTGAGATCGCGACGATCGAGGGCGCCCAGGCGGCCCGCGACTCGCTCTCCCGCACCCGCGTGATCGTGCCGGTCCGCGCCGGTGAGAGCGGCCGCCTCTTCGGCGCCGTCACCACCTCCGACATCGCCACCGCGGTCAAGGCCGCCGGCGGCCCGAACGTCGACAAGCGCAAGATCGAGGTCAAGAACCCGATCAAGTCGCTCGGCGAGTACCAGGTGTCCGTTCGCCTGCACGCCGACGTGACCGCCACGATCGACATCCAGGTCGTGCCCGGGAAGTAGTCCCGCGCAGCCGACAGCGGCCCGGTCCCCAGTCCTGGGGGCCGGGCCGTTCGCCTATGGACGACGCAGCTCGCCCGATCTCTCTCCCTCACCCGCCCGCCCGGGTCGGGTTCCGCGGATCGTGTCACAACGTTCACACGGGGTCCCGCGCCTCTCCCGCGAAGCACCACGTGGTCCCGGCACGATGGAACCGGTCCGAGCAGGAGGGTGCGTGCGAGGAGGAGGCGCCGATGGTGGAGAGCGTGATGGGCGAGGCGGCCGAACGCAATCGCAATCGCATCATCCTCGTGGTGTGCCTCGTCGCGGTGCTGAGCCTCGGGAGCGCCGGCTACATGTGGTTCTCCTCGAGTACCGCCGCGTTCATGCGCCAGCACGTCTCCGACCGTGAGCCCGTCTCGGTCGAGGCGTACGACGACGTCGCCGGCGCGTGGCTCTCCGCCGGGGTCGACGACATGCTCATCGTCGTCGCAGGCATGCCCGATCTGCTCGGGGCGACGATCACGTTTCGAGCATGGGACGAGCAGTTCATCCTCCACCTGTGCGAGGTGGAGATTCCCCGGTTCATCGCGGAACGGCCCGAGAAGCCGCTCGCCCGCGTCACCTTCGACATCGAGGTTCCCGGCAGGGATCTGCCGCTGATGCACTATCCCCTACCGCTCGATTGCGAGACGCTGTCGGACTCGTTGAAGTCCGGCTGACCCGCGTCAGGCACCCAGCACCATCCAGTTCGTGCCCCGCGCCCGGACGCCGGTGGTCAGGGCGCGGGCGATCATGAACGCGCCCGCGAACGCGGCCCAGAGCCAGGCGAGGGCTCCGGGCCCGGTGGGCAGCGCCCACCAGACCAGCGCCGCGAACGGCAGGTACGCGACGAGGGTGACCACCCCGGCCCACGCGAGGAAGCGGCCATCGCCGGCGCCGATGAGCACCCCGTCGAGCACGAACACCCACCCGGCGATCGGCATCGCGACCCCGCACACGAGCAGCGCCCACGCCGCCTCGGCCTGCACGGCCGGATCGGCGGTGAACAGCGGCGTGATCAGCCACCCCGACCCGGCCACGAGCGCGCCGATCCCGATGCCGGCGAGCACGCCCCAGCGCAGCGCCCGGGAGGTGAGCCGGCGCACGATGCCCGCGTCCCCGGCCCCGAGGCTTGCGCCGATGAGGGCCTGGGCGGCGATGGCGAGCGCATCGAGGGCGAAGGCGGTCAGCCCCCAGATCGACAGCACGATCTGGTGCGCCGCGAGCGGCACGTCCCCGAGCCGCGTGGCCACGAGCACGGTGACGATCATCGCCCCCCGCAGGGTCACGGTGCGCACGAACAACGGCAGCCCGGCCCGGGCGCTCGCCAGGATCGCCGCCGGATGGGGCGCGAGCCGCACCCCGGGGAGGTCGCGGGCGCGGGTGAACACCTTGTACACGAGCCAGGCACCCATGCCGAGCTGGGTGGCCGCGGTGGCCAGGCCCGAGCCCGCGATGCCCATCCCCGCCCCGTACACGAGCGCCACCGAGCCGGCCGCGTTGACGATCGCCCCCGTGACGGCCGCGTGGAAGGGGGTGCGCGTGTCCTGCAGGCCGCGGAGCGTGCCGGTCGCGGCGAGCACGAGCAGCATCCCGGTGATGCCGGGTACGGACCAGCGCAGGTAGGCCACGGCATGGGGAACGATCTCGTCGGAGGCGCCGAGCGCCGTCACCAGTCCCGGGGCGAACGCGAGCCCGACGGCCGTGAGCACGAGCCCGAGGCCGAGCGCGAGCCACATGCCGTCGACCCCGAGCGAGACGCCCGCGGCCAGGTCCCCGGCGCCCTGCTTGCGCGCGACGGCGGCGGTCGTCGCGTAGGCGAGGAACACGCAGACCGCCACGACCGTGACGAGCAGGGTCGAGGCGAGCGAGAGGCCGGCGAGCTGGGCCGTGCCGAGGTGCCCGACGACCGCGGAGTCGATGAGCACGAACACGGGCTCGGCCACGAGGGCCCCGAGCGCGGGCCAGGCGAGCGCGAAGATCCGCCGGTCCACCGCCCGACCGACCGGTCCGGGCTCCGCCGACACCTCGTCGGCGTGTCGCGCGGGCGTGTCGTCCACCGATCTCCTCCCTCGTGGTTGTCCACAGCCCCCGCGGCACCTGTGGATGCGGTTCGGGTGTCCGATGCCGCGTGCGAGCGGGAGCGTGGGGACGGCGTATCGCCCGTCATTCTGCCATCTCACCGCCGTTCGGCGACTGTGGGTGCCGGCTCGTCCACCGGCTGGATCGCCGCGTCCGGTTCTGGCCGGGGGCGTCGTCCACAGGCCTGTCCACAGGGCGGGCGGCGTCCTCCACACCCGGGCGGGCCGTCGTCCACACGCGGGGCCGGGTTATCACCAGGCCGGGCTCGGGCGGGGCCCGGGCCGGTCGGCATGGGCGGTCGAAAGCGGATAACGTGCGCGGGAGGGGAACCCGGCAGCTGCCGGCCGGACCGATGTCGGAGCCGGGTGCGATCCTGATTCCATGCCGCGAACGAGAGCGGCCCGAGCAGAAGGCGAAGAGGAGTGCGGATGTCCACTGCGGAACTGGAAGCGGCGCCGACCACGGGGGTCGAGCGCACGCCGCCGCAGGATGTCGCGGCCGAGCAGAGCGTCCTCGGCGGGATGATGCTCTCCAAGGACGCGATCGCCGACGTCGTGGAGATCCTGCGCGGGTCGGACTTCTACCGGCCGGCGCACGAGATGATCTACGACGCGATCATCGACCTGTACGGCCGCGGGGAGCCGGCCGATGCGGTGACCGTCTCGGCCGAGCTGACCGACCGGGGCGAACTCACCCGGATCGGCGGCGCACCGTACCTGCACACGCTCATCTCCACCGTTCCGACGGCGGCCAACGCGGGCTTCTACGCGCGCATCGTGCAGGAGCGCTCGGTGCTGCGCCGGCTCGTCGACGCGGGCACCCGCATCGCCCAGCTCGGGTACGCCACCGACGGCGGTGACGTGGACGAGCTGGTCAACACGGCCCAGGCCGAGGTGTACGCCGTGACCGAACGGCGCACCTCGGAGGACTACGTGCCGCTGCGGGACGTCATCAACTCCACGATGGAGGAGATCGACGCGGCCTCGAACCGCGGTGAGGGCATGGTCGGGGTGCCCACGGGCTTCCGCGACCTGGACCAGCTCACCCACGGCCTCCACCCCGGTCAGATGGTCGTGGTCGCCGCCCGTCCCGCGGTCGGCAAGTCGACCCTCGGGCTCGACATCTGCCGTTCGGCCTCGATCCGGCACGGCATGGCCTCGGTCATCTTCTCCCTCGAGATGAGCCGCAACGAGATCTCGATGCGCATGCTCTCGGCGGAGTCGCAGGTGCCGTTGCAGAACATGCGCAAGGGCACGATGCGCGACGAGGACTGGACCAGGCTCGCGCGCACGATGAGCAAGGTGTCCGAGGCGCCGCTGTTCATCGACGATTCGCCGAACATGTCGCTCATGGAGATCCGGGCCAAGTGCCGCCGACTCAAGCAGCGGCACGATCTCAAGCTCGTCGTGATCGACTACCTGCAGCTCATGTCCTCGGGCAAGCGGGTCGAGAGCCGTCAGCAGGAGGTCTCCGAGTTCTCGCGCGCGATCAAGCTGCTCGCGAAGGAGATCGAGGTCCCGGTCATCGCGATCTCCCAGCTCAACCGCGGTAGCGAGCAGCGCACCGACCGCAAGCCGCAGATGAGCGACCTGCGCGAGTCGGGGTCGATCGAGCAGGACGCGGACATGATCATCCTCCTCCATCGTGAGGACATGTACGAGAAGGAGTCCCCCCGGGCCGGGGAGGCCGACCTCATCGTGGCGAAGCATCGGAACGGCCCGACGGCCACGGTGGCCGTCTCGTTCCAGGGCCACTACGCACGCTTCTTCGACATGGCCCAGTAGGAGAGCCGATGGGGGCGGGGTCGCGCATCCCACATCCTTGATCAGCCGCCCGGCGCATCGATGTGGTGCGAGGGCGGGTCGAGGCGTACGCACGCCCGGTGCGTGACGTCGCGAAACTGGGCGACCATCCAGTAGTCCCCCAGCGGGTGGTGGCGCCCGCGCGAGGCCACGTCAGGCCGGCACGGTCACGAACAGGCCCGGGATCGGGTTGGTGCTGAGCCGCGTCAGACGCAACCGGGTCTGATACTCCTCGAGGATCGTGAGCGCGGCCTGGTCGGTCTCGCCGTAGGGCTTGCCCGGGCCGGTGAACTTGTTCCGCAACACAGACGTGCCTGGGATGAAATAGTCATCCCAGGCACGGTGTGGTGGCTGCCGGTGCGCCATCGGCGGGGTGGCTCAGCGGCCGAGAACGTGACGACGGCCCAGCTCGCCGGCTTCCTCGATAGAGATCTCACCGCGGGCGAATCGTTCCCCGACCGCTAGCAGGTACGGGTCGGTGACCTCGTGGCCCGCGGCACCCAGAGCTGCGTCCGCGAACGCCAGCCGGTCGGCCGCCTCGGCCTCGGTGTAGCGCGTCGTCCTCCTGCTCGTGCTGGCCATCGCCAGCCCCTCTCGTCGACCCTCTGATTTTACCACCCGGCCCGGAAACGGGGCGGGTGAGGGGGAACGGTCGAGCGCACAGTCGAGATGACCGGCAGCGCACGGGGATCGCGGCGGCGGCGGGCCCCCGGCTACGCGCTGCACCCGGCCCGCAGGGCACGGGCCATCCCATAAGTCATCCGATCTCTGACGGCGCCAGCGCGGCCGGCGACGCTCCGCTCATGATCGCGACACGGGAGGGTCGAACGGGCGACGACCGCTACAAACCATCGCCCCTAGCTGCTACAGTCCTTCCTGGCAACGTGGACAAAGTGGTGCCGTACAAGCGCCGAGCGTCGATGCTCGGCGAAGGAGGAGAGTAATGCGACGAAGTATTAATCCGATGTTTGCGAGTGTGGCGGCGACCGCGGGCCTCGTGCTCGGCGGGATCGCCCTGCCGGCGCAGGCGTCGATCCCCACGGATGACCTGAACCCCGGCGAGGTCACCGGCGTGCCCGCGTCGGTGCCCTACAGCGACGAGGAGCGCGTCGCGGACTGGCAGGAACTCCAGTTCGGGCTGTTCCTGCACTGGGGCGTCTACTCGATGTTCGAGGGCATCTACGAGGGCGAAGTCCAGACCATCGGCTATCCCGAGCAGATCAAGGCGTGGATGGACATCCCGGACGAGGCCTACCTCGCCGAGGCCGCGCAGATGACCGCCGAGAACTGGGACGCCGACGCCGTGTGCCAGACCGCCGCGGATCTGGGCATGAAGTACGTGAAGATCACCACGAAGCACCACGACGGCTTCGCGATGTGGGACACGGAGACGACCGATTACAACGTCGTGGAGCAGACCGCCTTCGGACAGGACCCGATCGCCCAGCTCGCCGAGGCGTGCAACGAACGCGACATCGAGCTCGGCTTCTACTTCTCGATCATCGACTGGACTCAGCACGAGGCGGAGCCGTACCAGAACCGCAACCCGATCCCCGAGTCGATGATGCCGCTCATCAAGGACCAGCTGACCGAGCTGCTGACGAACTACGGCCCGATCTCCGAGCTCTGGTTCGACATGGGCGGCCCCACGGCCGACCAGTCGGAACGGATGGTGCAGTGGGTCAACGAGCTCCAGCCGAACACGGTGATCAACTCCCGCGTCTGGAACGACAAGGGCGACTTCGAGGTCGGCGGCGACAACCGGGTGCACTCCGACCTGCGCACCGGGCCCTGGGAGTCGATCCTGTCGATCTTCCCCGCGTGCTGGGGCTACTGCTCCACGTACAAGGCGGACCGGTCCGACTCGAACATCCTGCCCAAGAGCCAGGAGGCGATCACCTCGCTCGTGACCGTGATCTCCGGCGGCGGCCAGTTCGCCTACAACATCGGCCCCAAGGGCGACGGCTCGTTCGACCCGTTCGACCAGCAGGTGCTCGACAACATCGGCGACTGGATGGACCGCCACCCGAGCGCGATCACCGGGGCGCACGCGACCTGGTTCGACGTGCCCGACTGGGGACGGGTCACCGCGAACGGCTCCGATCTCTACCTGTTCGTGCCCTCCGCCGAGTGGGAGGCGGGCCGGGTGATCGGCCTGTCGGGCCTGGCGAACGGGGTCGAGGCGGTCACGATCGACGGCACCGAGACCACGCTCGAGGCGGAGCGCGCGGGCCTGGACCTTCGCGTCACCCTCGCCGGCGACGCGCCGGATGAGCTCATGTCGGTGATCAAGGTGTCGCTCGACGGCGAGGCCCGGATCGTCCCGACGGAGACGGTCGCGCTCGCCGACGGTGCGGCGGAGATCACCGGCGACGACGTCGTCGGTCGGCTCAGCCCGAAGGGCAACGGCTTCACCGACCTCGACGGCTACGTGCTCAACGAGCGCGCCACGCCGGTGATGCTCACGCTGGACATCTCGGCCGACGAGGTCACCCCGGAGGAGGAGTACCGCGTCACCTTCGGCGACCGCAGCGTCGTGCTCACGGGCACGGAGCTGGTCGAGGCCTCGATCACGGACCTCCCGCTCGAGGCCGGTGCGGTGGGCCGGGTCCGGATCGACTACGCCGATCCCGACTACTACGCCGACGGCCTCGACCTGGCCGGCGTCACCATTGCGGTGACCGCCGAATCGCCGAGCGTCACGCCCGCGGACGTGACCTTCACCGACGAGCCGGGGACGGAGGACGACACGATCACCGTTCCCGCCGTCGAGGGCGTGGTGTACCTGATCGACGGCGAGGTCGTCGACGCCGGCACGCACCCCGGTGAGGGAACCGTGACGGTCACCGCGGCCGCCGCGGACGGCTACGTGCTCGCCGAGGGCGCCGCGACCGAGTGGAGCCACGAGTTCAGCACCGAGCCGGGCGAGCAGCCCACGGACGAGCCGACCGGCGAGCCCACGGACAAGCCGACCGATGAGCCCACGGACGGCGCCACCGAGGACCCGACCGGGGACCCGACCCAGGCTCCGACCGCTCCGGGAACCGGCCTTCCCGACACCGGGGCCGACGTGGGTGTCTACACCGCCCTGGCCGCAGCGCTGCTGCTGGCCGGCGCGGCCGCAGCCCTCGTGGCGCGTCGCCGGCGCGCCTGATCCGCACCACGACGGGGCCGGATCTCCCACGCGGGAGGTCCGGCCCCGTCGCATGCAGCGGGCGATGGCGGCCGCAACGCGCCGTTCCGGCGGCCACCCCGCCACGGAGACCTTCGAACGTGCACGAGGATGCCCGATCGGGCACGAACGGGGCCCACCACTGCCCGAAGGTCTCGAATCCGTCTCAACTGGAGACGGGCATCACATCCGGACGTCGTTCCCGCTAGTGTGAGAAGGGCTGAGAGGCAGCAGGGCCGCACACTTCATCGCCCAGGCGGGGCACGGCGACGGCCGAGCAGCGCCGGCCCGCACCCATGGGGTGGAGCCCTGGGTGGAAGGAGTGCGATGAGTTCAGCCCGCGTCGGCGTCGGAAGCCGAATCCGCGCTGTGCCGCACCTCCAGTTCGCCGAGGATCTCATCACCGGCCCGCTCGAGTCCTCCGCCCTCGTCGTGCTGCGCGCCCCCCGCGGCTACGGCAAGACCAGCCTCCTCGGCGCCTGGCTCGACTCCGGGCACCTCGCGGGCGACTCCGGACGCCGGGTCGTCTACCTCTCGCTCGCGCCCGGCACGGCCACGGCCACCGGATTCTGGCGCGCGGTGCTCGGGGCACTCGAGCCGGAGGGGGCGATCACGGGCGACGGGCCACCGGTCCGGGCGGCGCTCTCCGCGGCGCTGTCCGCCTCCGCGCGCCCGCTGACGATCGTGCTCGACCACCTGCACCACGTCGACACCTCGGTCGACGCGGAGATCGATGCCGGGCTGCTCGAACTGCTGGACCAGCACCCCGACCTCAACCTCGTGGTGGCGACCCGGACGCTGCGCAACCTCGAGGTCACCGGCCTCATGTCCATGCCGACCCGGCTCATCGGCCCCGGCGATCTCAAGCTCGACCGGGTGCGCTCGGAGACGCTCGCGATCGCCCTGGGAACGCGGCTCCCGGCGGCCACGATCGATCGGCTCGTGACGATGACCGACGGCTGGCCGGCACTCGTGCGCACCACCCTCGCCCACGGCACGGACGACGAGGGCGCCCTCGACCGGGATCCGACCGTCGCCGCCGCATTCGTGCACCGGGTCATCGACGACTTCGGTGACGACCGCATTCGCGAGTTCCTCTATCGCACCTGCCTGCTCGGCTCCTTCACGCTCGATCGAGCCCAGGGCCTCGTGGGTCACGGCGACGCCCTCGGGCTGCTGCGCCCGCTCCACCACGCGGGCCTGCTGCACGAGGAGGTCCCGAACACCTACAGCTACACCCCCGCCGTGCGGGAGGCGCTCGAGCGCCTCGCCCGGGAGCACCGACCGGAACTGGTCAAGGAGGTGCATCGGCACCTCCTCGAGGCCGGCGCGCCGACGGTCGATCCCGCCCGCGCGCTCCACCACGCGGTCCTCGCGGAGGAATGGGAGGTGGGCCTCGACCTGGTCGAACGGTACTGGAACCGGCTCGTGACCCAGGGCCCGCACGCACTCATCGCATCCGCGCGCGCGTTCCCCGGGCAGTACGTCGCGGCGAGCGCCCGCCTCCGGGTGGCGCTGACGGACCTGGAGGGCGGCGTCGTCTCCACCCTGTCCGGGCAGGAGTGGTCGTGGCCCTGGCCCGCGGTCGACGATCCGGACGGCCTGACCCTCACGAGCCGCGCCGACCGGCAGCGCCGTCCGCTCGAACAGGACGAGTCGGTCGCACTCCTGCAGTGGGCGATCGCGGCGTTGTTCAGCGGCGACCTGCACGCCGCGACCTATGCGTGCAATCGCGCCCGCAACCGCGGCCTGAGCGATCCCGGCCCGGTGGCCGCGCTGGCGACCATGGGCCTCGCGGTCCTGCATCTCTTCCAGGGCGAGCTCGTGCAGGGCCGGCGGCTGCTCGAGGATCCCGTGCTCACCGCCTTCCTCGACGGCGAGGGTCCCGGGCCCGAGGACGACCGGGTCTGGGGCGAGGTCATGTCGAACGGGAGCCGGCAGCATCGCATCGCCGCCGGCACGGCCGCGGGAATCGTCGACCGGGGCGTCCGCCTGGCGCGCGCGATGGCGGCGGTCGATTCGGGCAGCCCGGACTGCGCCCGGCTCGTGGGGGAGCTGGCCGAACCCGTCTACCGCGATCTCGTCTGGATGCTCACGGTGAGCGTCCGCGCCCGGTACGCCACGCTGTCGGGCGATCCGAGGCTCGTGCTCGACGCGGCGAACGAACTGCGCTCGGCCCTGCGCTACATCGCGGCGGGCACCCTCCCGGAGGCCATCCTCGTCCACGACCTCGTGGACGTCCTGCTGCGCGCGGGAATGGTCGGCGTGGCCCGCGATCTCGACCACCGGACCGGCAAGTCTCCCCTTGCCCTGCTCGGCCGCGCGAAGCTGGCGGTCGCGGAGCGCAACTACCACCAGGCGATCGTGCTGTGCGAATCGATCGGTTCCTGGCTCGCGCTCTGGCCGCGGCTCGCCCTCGAACGGGACGTCGTGCTCGCCGGCGCCTATCACGCGGTCGGCCGCGGCCAGGAGGCGGCCGAGCTGTTCGCCCTCACGGTCCACTCGGCCCAGGTGCATGGGCTGACCCGCCCGTTCGGGCTGCTGCCCCGCTACGTGTTCGATGCGCTCGCGGGCGCCGACCGGCAGGCCCAGCTGCTGTGGCCGGATCCGCGCACCCGGACGACCGCCGACGTGAGCGACGAGGCCCCGGCCCCCGCCTTCACCGATCGGGAGGCCCAGGTCCTGCGGGCGCTCATCGATCACGGTGGGCCGGTGGCGATCGCTCACCACCTCGGGCTCTCCACGAACACCGCCAAGACGCACGTGCGGAACATCTACAAGAAGCTGGGCGTGAGCAATCGGGTCGAGGCGCTGCGTGCGGCCGACCGGCTCCTCACGGGGTGATGACATGCGGCCGAATGGCGGGATCACCCCGATGGCTCCGGGAGTCGCGACGAAGCAGCGGAGCCCGATGAGTCCGACGATCGGGCGGTGCGAGAGCCTGGCACAGTAGGTCGGCGGGTTTCGCCGAGAGTTCGACGATGTGACGGATCCGTGGGAGGTGGGAGAGGTGGTGCCGGACTCCTCCGTTCTCCCGCGCGTTCCGGCCTGGTTCGAGCCGGCGCCGGCGGCCCTGGCGGCCCTGGCCGGCGCCGCCGAGACCGTGCTCGTGCAGGCACCCCCCGGCTTCGGCAAGACGGGCACGGTCGCGACCTGGCTCGCGGCCGAGCCCGGCCGGTTGTGGGCCTGGGTCGATGTGGACCTCGAGCCGGGGGTCGAGCGATTCCTCGCGGACGTCCGCGCCCGGCTCGAGCGGATCCGCGAGTTCAGCAGCGTCGTGACGGATCCGGATGCCGCTGCGGGCGCGGCTCGCGTGACGCTCGTGATCGATCGCCTCGACCGGCTTCCTATGGACGGCGACGCCCGCCTCGCGGAACTCGCCCGGGCGGCGGGGGCCCAGCTCGTGATCATCGCCCGCCGGTCGCGCGCCCTGCGCTCCTTCCGCGAGTCCTGCGCCCGGATCACGCTCGTCGACGAGGAGCATCTGCGCCTCGGCTCGGCGCAGGTGCACGCGATCGCGGGATCCCTCGACCGGGGCCTGCGCCCGGGGCAGGCGGACGCGCTCGTGGCACGCACGCGGGGGTGGCCGGGGGCCGTGATCGCGGCCCTGCGGGATGCGCAGTTGCCACCGCCCGAACCCACGCCGTGGCGACCCGGGGCGATCCTGCTGGGCTACGCGCAGACCATCCTGCTCGACCCGGAGTTCCACCGGCAGTCCGACCTGCTGCGCCTGCTCAGCGTGGTCGGCGACGTGACCGACGATCTCGTCGCCGACGTCCTCGGGCCGGCCCCGGGGACCCTGGCGGCGTTCTCGAACGAGGGCCCCGTCGCGCTCGAGCGCGCCGGCGACGCCTGGCGGCTCGGACCGGTCCTGGCGCCGGCGCTGGCGGACCTGTACGAGCGCATGGAGCCGGCGGCGATCCGCCGCGTCAACGCGCGCCTGCATGTGCACTATGCCGGCCGGGGCGACCTCGGCCGCGCGCTCACCCAGGCGATCCTCAGCGCCGACGCCGACCTCCTGCGCGAGTTCGTGGAGGCCCATTGGTCCGAACTGGCCGTGCTGGCACCGGGCCGGCTCGAGCGCGCCCTCGGGATGCTCGGGCCGGTGTCGGACCTGACACGGTTCCTCGCCGCCGAGGTGATCGGCGAGGCGGGAATGCGCCGCGGCCGGCGCGGACTCGTCGATGGCACGTTCCTCCTGCCCGGCTCCGCCCCGGACCCCGGGGAGGGGATCGCCGGCGGCGCGGCCGACCTCGGGCCGTGGCGGCTGCGCTGGGCCTGGGCGCAGTTCTTCGCGCGCCGGCACCTGGGGGCCGCCGATGCGTTCTGGCGGCTCAGCGGGCATCCCGATCCACGGCTGCGGGGTGAGGCGTGGAGCGGGCTCGCGCTGTGCCTCCTGCACCGCGGCTTCGTTCGGGCCGCCCGGGACTGGTGGATCGCCGGTGACGGCCCGGGTGGCAGGGAGCCTGCCACGGCGACGGCCCGGGCCTGCGACTGGCTCGTGCGCCGGCTCCTCTTCGACGAGGGCCGGCCGGTCGAGGATCGGGTGCCGGGCCCGCCGGGCGACCTCGCGGACCTGCCCCCCGCGACCGCCGACCTCGGCGCATATATCGAACTGCTCGTGCTGCTGCCGACGCGGCGGGCCAGCTCCACCGAGGAGGATCTCGATCACGCCGCCGAGCGGTGCGCGCGGGCGGCCGCGCAGAGTCCGACGCTGCGGACGGCGATCACCATGACGTATGTTCACCGGCTCGTCACCATGGGTCGCCTCGCCCGCGCCCGGGAGGTGCTCGCCGATACGAGCGACATGGCCGGCTGGGACATGTCGGCGAAGGCATGGATCGACTGGCTCGAGGGCAACCTCGTGGGCGTGCTGCGGATCACGGGCGCGAGCCTGCCGGGGGCGGGGCTCGTCGACGAGGAGACCCGCCTCAACCCGCGCCTGCACGCGCAGCTGCTCGTGCTCGATGCGCTCGGCTCCGCCCGGCTCGGTCGCGCCGACCGGGCGACGAACATGCTCGACGCGGCCCTCGAGCTGACCCGCGAGTCGGGGTACTGGCGGGCCTGGAGCTACGTGCCCCCGAGCGAGATCGCGCGCCTCGTCGAGCTGCTGCCCGCGCTCGCGGACGTGTTCGACGGCGCGCCCGTCGGCGCCCCGGGACCGGAGCCGCTGCGGGGGATGGTGCGGCTGTCCCCGCGGGAACTGGACGTGCTGCGGCAGTGGTCCCAGGACCACACGGTGGCCGAGATAGCCGATCGCCTATTCGTGAGCGTGAATTCCGTCAAGAGTCACCTGAGGTCCATTTATAAGAAATTGAATGTCACGGGCCGGGGCGACGCATTGGAGCGTGCCAGGCAGCTGGCGCTCATTCCCTGACCGCGGCCGGTGCTCGGTCATCCGATGTTCGGTGCGCCTCAAGGATATCACCCGCGATACTATTGTATTCACCCGCATCTCACCCTCGATCATCGAATAATCCACCCCGGGGTGACGGGTCGAAGGTCCTGTGCGCTCGAATTGAACACCACCGCTCCAATAGGCTGAATCCATTCCGATTCCGTCCCGGGAGTAATCGTGCATACCTCCGCCTTCCGTCATGCCGCCAGCCCTGTCCGACCCAGACGGAGAAGCAGGCTCGTGGCCGCCACCGTGAGTGGCTGCCTGGCCCTGCTCACGGGGCCGATCGCGGCCTTCGCGACGACCGGAGGCGCCGGCGAGGCGGGCGGGAACGCCGCTGAGCGGGAGCCCGCGCGGCTGACGATCGTGAGCGATGCGACCGGCGCGATCGGGGCGGGCGAGGCGCCCTCGTTCTCGTACGGGTCGACCTCCGACGTCGCCGGCTCCTCGTGGGGCGAGGGGTTCACGCTCGCCCCGACGCCGGAGGATCCGGACGAGCTCACGGGCGCACTCCTTCCCGGTGAGGCCGTGACGGTCGAGGCGGAGCTGCCGCAGGGATGGATCCTCGACGACCTCACGTGCACCGGCGGCGACGACGTCACGGTCGGGGCCACGAGCGTGACGGTCACGTCGGCGTCCGACGTCTCCTGCACGTTCACGAACGCGCCGGTGGCCACGACCGGTGAGGCCGATCCAGCCGATCCAGCCGACCCCGCCGATCCCGATGCCGGCATCCCGGCGGTCCCCGATGCCGCCGAGACCGAGCCCGCGGATGAACCCGAGCCCGCGGACGAGCCCGAGCCCGCGGACGAGCCTGCATCGGCGGCCCGGCCGAGCTCCGCCGACGTTCACCCGGCCGACGTTCACCCGGCCGACATGCAGCCGATGGCCGTCGGGGAGGCGCCGGTCTGCTCGAGCGGCTACGTCTACTCGGTCTACGGGGGCGGCGACCTGGTCCAGATCGACCCGTCCGGCGCCGTGTCCACGATGGGCAGCTGGAGCTCCTTCGTCGACGGCCCGGGCGGAAGCGTCAACGGCCTGGCGATCGGCGACGGCGGCACCGTCGTCTACGCCTTCATGCGATTCAGCAGCGACACCGCCGAGGACCCGCTGAGCAACGCGACCGTGCTCCGCTACCTTCCGGCGACGGATGCGTGGGAGTCGCTCGGCACCCTCAACTCGAACACGACCCAGCAGCTGATCGCCGGCGCGGTCGACCTCGCCAGCGGCGACTACTTCTTCGGCGGATACGACTCCTCGAACAACTTCCAGCTGTGGCGCTACGACGTCGGGACCGGCCTGTTCGACAAGGTGGGCTACTTCGTCAGCGGGCTCGTCGGCGCGAACGGCGACATGGCCTTCGACGCGCACGGCAACCTGTTCGTCATTGCCAGCGACGACGACGGCAACGTCACCGAGTTCATGATCACCGCCGCCACCCTCGCGGCGGCCGACGGCAACGCGCTCGACCTCTCACAGACCCACGCGTTCGACGTCGGCGGGGTCGCCGTCAACGGCGTGGCCTTCGACGCGGACGGATCCATCTACCTCGGCTCCGACACGACCGTGTACAAGTACGACCCCACGACCTGGACGTCCCTCGGCACGCACACCGGCAACCTGGTCGACAGCACCGACCTCGCGAGCTGCAACTCCCCGGGAACGATCACCGTGCGCAAGGACATCACGCTCCGCGCTGCCAGCGCGGACCAGTTCAGGCTGACGCTCGAGCGCGACGCGGTCACGGTCGCGACCGAGGACACGAGCGGAACCACGACCGGGCTCCAGCCCACCCAGATCGGGCCGGTGCCCGCGATCTCCGGGGCGGACTACTCCTTCTCCGAAGCGATCATCGCCTTCCCCGGTTCCTCGCAGATGAGCGCCTACACCTCGAGCTGGGAATGCGAGGCGGGCGGTTCGGTCATCGCCACGGGCACGGGCACGGCGGGAGTGGTCACGATCCCACCCCCACTCTCCGGCGACGAGGGCGCGCACGTCGTGTGCACCTTCACGAATGCGCCGAAGACGAACCCGATCGAGTTCACCAAGCGCTGGCAGGGAGCAATCGCCGGGGACACCGCCGAGCTGAGCATGAGCGGCTTCGCACTCGTCGACGCGACGACGGCGACCTCGACGGCAGACGGCACGAACCCGCAGCACGACACGGTCAACGTGGCGACGGGTGCGGCGGCCTACGGCTCCTCGGTCACGCTGGCGGAGAACATCGGCCACGGGGCGGACCCTGCCCAGGGGTCCTACAACGCCACGTACACGTGCACCCAGGGTGGCGTCACGGTGGCCGTGGCGGCCCAGACCTTCGTGATGCCGTTCACCGACGGGACGGTCGAGTGCGTCGTCACGAACACGCCCCGCACGGGCAACATCGTCGTGACGAAGAAGTGGGTCGTGCAGGATTCCGCCGGCAACGTCGTGGAGACCTATGACATCCCGGCAGACGCGTCGACGCTGCCCGCGGGCCTGCATGCGCAGCTGACCCTCGACGGCCAGAACCGGGCCTGGGGCGCGAACGACTCGCGGACCATCGGCTCGGTCGTGACGATCGACGAGGTGGCCACGCTCGACGGCGACGCCCTGCCCGGGTGCTCGATCCTCGAACCCCCCGTGCTCACGTTCGAGGGCACGGTCGTCACCTTCGCGCCGACCCCCGGTGAGGACTACGGGCTTCCCTTCGACGCGACCGTGGCCGCGGGGACGAGCCGGTTCCACATCACGAACACGATCGAGTGCACGCAGTCCCTCAGCCTCGTCAAGCAGGTCGACGTGGGCGCGGTCACGGCGGACACCTGGACGCTGAGCGCGACGAAGCCCGACGGCAGCGCGGCGCTCGAGGGCCCGAGCGGCACGTACTCGCCGACCACCCCGGTCACCGCCGCCGTGACGGCCACCGTGCCGTACGCGCTCGCCGAGGCCGGCGGCCCCGCGACCTACGTCCCCGACGGCGGATGGGTCTGCGCCACGAGCGACTCGGAGGCGGTCGCGGTCACGGACGGCGCGGTCGAGGTCCCCCTCGGGGCCGACGTGACCTGCACGATCACGAACACGACCGCGCTGCTCACCGTGCTCAAGCACATCGACGGCAGCTCGGACCTCAGCCCGTCCGATTGGGACCTCACCGCCACCCCGGATGCCGGCGTCGCGGGGCTGACCCCGACGACGGTTCCGGGCGCCGACGGCGCCGCGACCGATCCGAACGCGGCCAGCACCTTCGAGGTGCGCCCCGGGCACGGCTACTCGCTCGCCGAGGCCCTGGCCGCCGGGCATGAGGACACGGCGTACCTGCAGCTCGCGCTGCAGCACTGGGACGGCGCCGAGTGGGTCGACGTCGACGCCGACACGGTGAGCGTCGAGGCCGGGGCACACGACGTGTACCGATTCGTCAACGCCGGCGTGACGGCGATCTCGCTGCCGCTCACCGGTGGCCTGGGCACGGACCTGTTCCTGGCGCTCGGCGCCCTGGGACTGATCGCCGCAGTGGCCCTGGCCGGCTGGCAGCACCGACGGACCACGAGGATGCGACGCGCATGAGGCGATGACCACCACCACGCAAGATGTTCGGCCGAGGAATCGGCGCGGGACTTACATCGATTGGAGCAGGAGAGACATGACAATCCAGACAACGGGTGGGCGTCTGCGCGGCATCGCCGCCGCCACGGGCGCGATGGCCCTCGGCGCGATGGGAATGGTCGCGCTCGCGGCCCCCGCATCCGCCGCCATACCGAACTTCCCCGACGGGCCCTACTCGGTCACCGTGCACAAGTACGCCCAGCCCGACGACGCGACCGGCCTGCCCAACGACGGCACGGAGATCACGACGGGGCTCACCGGTCTCGAAGCGCTCGACGGCGTCACCTACACGATCGCCGAGGTGTCGGGCATCGACCTGACCACCGCGGCCGGCTGGCAGCTGACCGAGCACCTGTCCGTCGATGCGACCGGCGCCGTCGTCGACGACGCGACGCCCGCGACCATCTATACGACGAGCGTGGTCGACACGCAGGTGACCGCCGCCGGCGGCGTGGCGGCCTTCACTGGCCTCGACCTCGGTGTCTACCTCGTCTCGGAGACCGACGCCGGCGCGAACAACATCACCCAGCTCGCCGACCCGTTCCTCGTCACCGTGCCGTTCCCCAACGAGAACGCGTGGCTGACCGACGTGCACGTGTACCCGAAGAACCCGGTCACCGACATCACCAAGGAGGTCGACGACTCCGGTGCCCACGGGCTCGGCGACACCGTCGTGTGGCCCATCACCGCCGGGGTGCCGAACATCCCGGACGGGCAGAGCCTCGACAGCTTCGAGATCACGGACGACCTCGACACCCGCCTCGACTACCAGAGCGCGACCGTCACCCTGACGGCCGCGGACGACACGACCGACGTGCCCCTCGCGACCGGCGACTACACGCTCGTCAACACCGGGCAGAACGTCACCCTCGAGTTCACGACGGCCGGCATCGCGGTGCTCGCCGCCAACCAGGGCGGCACCGTGACCCTGACGATCGACACGACCGTCAACTCCGTCGGCGACGGCACGATCGCGAACGCCGGCATCCTCTACGTCAACGACTCCGACCACGACCACGGTTTCGAGAGCGAGACCCCCAAGACCACGTGGGGCTCGATCAACCTGCTCAAGACCGACGCCGCCGATCCGGGCAACCCGCTCGAGGGCGCCGAGTTCCAGGTGTACCTGACCGAGGCCGACGCGGCCGCCGGCACGAACCCCGTGAGCGTGGGCGGCGTGACGACCTTCGTCTCCGACGCGAGCGGCGCCGTGACGATCGAGGGCCTCAAGTCCCAGGAGAACGGCACGGGAGCCAACCTCACCTACTACGTGGTCGAGACACAGGCGCCCGCCGGCTACACGATCGCGGCCGACTACTCCGCCGCCGAGTCCGGGGTCGCCTTCACCGTGCTCCCGGGCACGACCACGAACGCCACGGTCACCGTGGAGAACCCGCAGGTGCCCCCCTTCGAGCTGCCGCTGACCGGGAGCTCCGGCACGGCCCTGTTCATCGGCGGCGGCCTCGCGCTCATCGCCCTCGCGATCGGCGCGGCGATCGTGATCGGCCGGCGCAAGTCGCACGCCGGGTCCAACCTGTGACCGAGCGAGCCTGACGCACCGACACGGAGCGTGATGGTGGGAGGTGCCGGCCGGCGCCTCCCACCATCCGTCGGTTCGGCGCCCGAACCGACTCGTCCCTCACCCATCCGACCCAGTGCGCCGTGGCAGGAGGCCCGATGACGATGCTCATGACGCCGCCGCAGCCGCCGGCGCCGCCGAGACGCCGCCGGTGGCGTCTGCCCAAGCTCGCCCTCGGCGTCGCGTTCACGGCCCTCGTGGGACTCGCGGTGCTGCTGTATCCGAGCGCGGCCAGCTGGTACTCCGCGGTGCTCCAGGCCCGAGAGGTCGACGGCTATCAGCAGGAGGTGACGGCGATCGGCCCGGTCGGGCGGGAGAAGGTGCTCGCCGAGGCGCGCTCCTACAACTCGGCCCTGCGCAGCGGCGCCGTCGTGGCCGCGAACGAACGGCTGCCCTTCGCGCACACGAGCGCGCCCACGACGGTCGACTACGACGACCTGCTCGCCGCCGACGCGCACGGACTCATGGCCCGCCTGACCATCCCCGCGATCGACGTGGACCTGCCGATCTACCACGGCACGAGCGAGCGGGTGCTCGAGGAGGGGATCGGCCACCTCGAGGGAACGGCCCTACCCGTCGGGGGCGAGGGCACCCACTCCGTGCTCACCGGTCACCGCGGCCTCGCGACCGCGACCCTGTTCACGCATCTCGACCGCGTGCAGGTCGGCGACCGGTTCCAGATCTACGTCTTCGGTGACGTGCTCACCTACGAGGTCACCAGCACCATCGTGGTCGAACCCGACGAGACCGAATCGCTCAACCCCGTGCCCGGAGCGGACCAGGTCACCCTCGTCACGTGCACGCCGCTGGGAATCAACAGCCAGCGCATCCTCGTCACCGGCGAACGCATCCTCCCGACGCCACCGGCCGATGTGCGGGCGGCGGCCGTGGACGCGCCCGGCCCGGGCTTTCCGTGGTGGGCGGCCGGTCTCGGCGGCGCCGTCCTCATCCTCGGCGGCTACGTCCAGCGATCCGGCCGGCCCCGGGTGCCACGGCAGGACGGCCCGCCTTCAGCTCCCCTTCCCGATTCCACCGGTGCCGCGATCGACCGAGCCCGGTGAACACGGCAGGCACCAATCCCGCCCGGCCTGCCGGGGAAGGGTGAGACGGCGGCGGGGTACTTCGGATACCCCGCCGCCGGCGCCCCGGCGCGGCCCCGCCGCGAACCCGTCGCGCGGCGGTGAACGAGACGGCGAGGGAGGCTGCGTCGTCCGTACGCCTCATCGGCCGCCGAAGCGTGCACGCACGGCGCGCAGGTACGTGCGCGGCCCGACCTGGCGCACGCGGAGCGAGGCGACCTCGACGGCGGTGCGGACGGCGGCCTCCAGGTCGGCGCCCAGCGTGAGCGCGGTCACGAGCGCGCCGTGGAAGGCATCGCCCGCGCCGAGGGTGTCGCGCACCGCCACCCGCGGGACCTCGACGCGGCCCGAGCCGCGCGCGTCCACCCAGGTCACGGGGCCGGCGCCGGCGGTGATGACGACGCCGCGGGCGCCCAGGGCGAGGAGCGCGTCCGGGACCGAGTCGCCGGTCGCGGTGCGGAAGTCGGCGGAGCAGGCGACCACGTCGGCGTGCGGGATGAGCTCGGCGAAGATCGGCCGCCGGCGCCCCGCGTCGAGCACGACCGTGGCCCCGCACTCCCGGGCCCGGGCCAGGACGTCCCGCTGCAGGTCGGGGTGGTGGCCGTCGAGGAGCACGACCCGCGGACTCGGCTCGGCATCAAGGTCCGGCGCGATGGTGTGGGTACTGCCGGCGTCGGTGGAGACGACGGAGCGCTCGCCGGTGGCGTCGTCGACGAGCACCGCGGAGACGGACATCTCGTGCCTCGGGCCGGCGTCGAGGAGCCGCACGCCGTTGGCCTCGAGGTCGTGGCGGGCCAGCGCCCCGACCGGCCCGGCGCCGATCGCCGTGATGAGCAGCGGGGACCGGCCCATCGCGGCGGCCACGACCGCGGCGTTGGCGGCCGGTCCGCCGGCCGCGAGATCCTGGCGCAGGGCCGTGATCTTCTCGTTCGGTGCCGGCGGGCGGTCGGCCCGATGCACGAGGTCGACCGTCGTGAGGCCGGCGAACCAGCAGGTCGTGTTCACTTCTTCTCGCATTCTGTTCGGCGTGTGCCACACTTGCGCTGACGTCGAGACGGGCAGGAGGCCGCGATGGCCGGAAGGAGCCGGGAGGCGGTCCGCCCTTGCCGATCCTGCCAGGAGTCCTCCGGCCGCGGGGCGCCGCGGGCCATCACGGATCGTCGGGGCTGACATGGTCCGTATCCGCGACGTCGCCGGCCACGCGGGCGTCTCCACCGCGACGGTCTCGCGCGTGCTCAACGGCAAGCAGGTGCGCGCGGACCTGGCCGAGGCGGTGCACGCGGCCGTGGCCGAGCTCGGTTACGTGCCCGACCGCACCGCCCGCTCGCTGCGCACCGGGACCACGCCGGTCATCGCGCTCGTCGTGCCCGATATCGCCAACCCGTTCTTCACCTCGCTCGCCCGGGTCGTCGAGGACGTGGCCGCCGCGGCCGGCTACTCCGTGGTGCTGTGCAACACCGACGACGTGGCCGCCAAGGAGCGCGGCTACCTCGAGATCGCCCTGCGCCAGCGGATGGCCGGCGTCATCCTCGCCCCCGCCGACGCGAGCCCCGACCTGGGCGCGCTGCTCGCGGCCGGGCGGGCGGTCGTCGTGATCGATCGGGACGTGCCGGAGGCCGTCGACCGGATCGCCTTCGACAACGAGGGCCTCGGGCGGCGGGCCACCGAGGCGCTGCTGCGGCGCGGCTTCACGGACATCGCCTGCATCACCGGGCCCGAGTCCACGAGCACCGCCCGGGCACGTGCCGCGGGGTGGCGCGCCGCGCTCGCCGGCGCCGGCATCGAACCGGGGCCCGGGCGGCTCACCTACGCGAATTTTCGTGTGGACGGCGGTCGCGCGGCCGCCGCCGGGCTGCTCGCCTCGCCGCGGCGCCCGCAGGCGGTGCTGGCCACGAACAACCTCGTGGGCGTGGGCACGCTGCAGGCGCTCGCCGGCGCCGGGGAACACGGGATCGCCGTGGGCATCATCGGGGACCTGCCGTTCGCGACCTCGGACATGTCGGAGGTCACCCTGACCCCGCTGCGCCCGGAGGACCTGGGCCGGCGCGCCATCGAGCGGCTGCTGGCGCGGCTGCGGGGCGAGGCCGGGGAACCGGTCCGGATCGTGCTGCCGCTGCAGTGAGGCGGGTCGTGCACCGAGGCGCCCCGACGATGTGCCGTCGCCGGCGCGCCGGGCTCCTTGGGCGCCCCGACTTTGTGTCGTCGCCGGCCGCAGAATGTGCGGCGCGTGGCGGTCTTCGCGCGTGTTCACAACGATGACGGCCCAGGGGGCGGCTCGCACTATTTGCGCGAGGGGTCGATCGGAATGTGCCGCCTCGGCCCCACGGAAGCAATGGCGGGTGTCCGCAGGCGCGGATGTCGAACCCGTCCCGGGCGGGAAGGGGCGATCCCACCCGCTCCGGCCCCTTGCGTCAGTAATCGATTTCTGTCATCGTGGGAAGGCAAGCACGACGGGCTTTCGACTGACAAGCCTGACAAGCCTGACGAGACTGACAAGGTGGCACGGTGGCGACGATCGCATACCTCGGCGTGGATATCGGCACGTCGAGCACGAAGGGCGTCCTCGTGGACGAGGCCGGCGAGATCCTGCGCACCGCCACCCGGGAGCACCGCGTGGACCGCCCCGCCCCGGGCCACGTCGAGATGGACGCCCAGATCTGGTGGGAGGAGTTCACGAGCATCGCCGCCGAGCTCACCGGCGCCGCCCCGACCCCCGACCTGCACGTCGCGGCCGTCGGCGTGAGCGGCATGGGCCCGTGCGTCCTGCTCACCGACGACGCCGGCACCCCGCTACGGCCCGCGATCCTCTACGGCGTGGACACCCGCGCCTCCGCCGAGGTCGCCGAGCTCACGGCCGAGCTCGGCGAGGAGGCGATCCTGCGCACCGGCGGCTCGGTGCTCTCCTCCCAGGCCGCCGGCCCCAAGCTCGCCTGGATCCGGCGCCACGAACCCGACGTCTGGGCGCGGGCCACCCGCTGGTTCATGCCCGCCTCCTTCCTGGCGCACCGGCTCACCGGCGCCTACGTGCTCGACCACCATTCGGCGTCCCAGAGCACCCCGATGTACGACTCCGCAGCCCTCGCCTGGCACGCCGACTGGGCGCGGCGCGTCGCCCCCGGCCTGCCGCTGCCCGAACTGCGCTGGCCCGGGCAGGTCGCCGGCGCCACGAGCGCCGACCTCGCCGGCATCCCCGCCGGCACCCCCGTGATCACCGGCACGATCGACGCCTGGTCCGAGGCCGTGAGCGCCGACGCCCACAACGCGGGCGACCTTATGCTCATGTACGGGACCACGATGTTCCTCATCGCGACCGGCACCGAATTCCTCACCTCGGCCACCATGTGGGGCACCGTCGGCGCCTACGAGGGCACCCGCAACCTCGCCGGCGGCATGGCCACCTCCGGCGCGATCACCGGCTGGCTCGCCGACCTCACGGGCGCCGACTACCCCACCCTCCTCGCCGAGGCCGCCGCCTCCGGGCCCGGTGCCCGCGGCCTCCTCGCCCTGCCCTACTTCGCCGGCGAACGCACCCCCGTCTTCGACCCGGACGCCCGCGGCGTCATCGCCGGCCTCACCCTCGAGCACACCCGCGGCGACCTGTACCGGGCCGTGCTCGAGGCCACCGGCTTCGGGGTGCGCCACAACGTCGAGGCGATGAGGGACGCCGGAGCCCGCCCGGGCAGGATCGTCGCCGTCGGCGGGGGTACTCAGGGCGGGCTGTGGGCGCAGATCGTCTCCGACATCACCGGCCTCGAGCAGGTGATCCCCACTCACGCCATCGGCGCCAGCTACGGGGCCGCGGTGCTTGCGGCGACGACCCGGCAGGACGTCGATGTGGCCGCCTGGAACCCGCCGGCCCGGATCGTCACGCCCGATCCCGCCGTCCATACGCATTACGGCGAGCTCTACGGGCTCTACCGCGACCTCTACCCGGCCACGCGCGACATCGCCCACGCCCTGGCCACCCATCAGCGAACCGAAGGAGCCCGCCCATGACCGCCTACACCCTGCCCGAGACCCCCGCGCCGCCGACGGCCCAGCCCCGGACCGCCTACCTCGTGGCCAACGGCGACCTGCGCGAATCGGCCAACACCGCCGGCTGGGCCGCCCAGGTGGAACTGGAGCGGCAGCTCGAGGCGGCCTTCACCGCGGTCGGCTGGACCCTCGAGCGCGCCCACGGCGTCGACCCGGCGACCGGGCACGGCTTCATCTCCTCCCAGCGCATGGGCATGGACGTCTTCGCCACGATCCCCCCGGACGCCCCGCTCGTGGTGGCCGAGGCCGTGTGGCAGTACTCCCACCACGTGCTGCCCGGCCTGCGCGACCACCGCGGCCCGATCCTCACGGCCGCGAACTTCGCCCCCGAATGGCCCGGCCTCGTGGGCCTGCTCGGCCTCAACGGCGGCCTGACCAAGATGGGCACCCCGTACTCGAGCGTGTGGACGGTCGACGGCACCGACGACTGGTTCCTGAGCCGGATCCGCGAATGGGTCGACACCGGCACGATCGCCCACGACGACTCCCACGTGCGCCCCCTGCCCGAGCTGCCCGCCGGCCCCGAGGCCGGGCCCGAGATCCAGCTGGGCCGGGCCCTCGCCGCGGACCTGCGCCACCGCAAGGCGATCATCGGGATCTTCGACGAGGGCTGCATGGGCATGTACAACGCCATCATCGACGACGAGCTCCTCAATCCCACCGGCATCTACAAGGAGCGCCTCTCCCAGAGCGCCCTGTGGGCCGAGATGCAGACGGTCACCGACGCCGAGGCCGACGCCGTGCAGTCCTGGCTCGAGCGCGCCGGAATGACGTTCCGGCTCGGCACCGACGAGGCCACCGACCTCACGCCCGGCCAGCTGCGGTGGCAGCACAAGATGTACGTCGCCGCCCTGCGCATCGCCGACGACTTCGGTGTGGATGCCCTCGGCATCCAGTACCAGCAGGGTCTCAAGGACGTCTGCCCGGCCTCCGACCTGGTCGAGGGCCTCCTCAACAACGTCTCCCGCCCGCCGGTCGCCTCCCGCGACGGTGAGCGCATCCTGTGGGAGGGCCGGGCCCTGCCGCACTTCAACGAGGTCGACCAGGGCGTGGCCGTGGACGCGCTCGTGACCAACCGGGTCTGGACCGCGATGGGCCTCGACCCGGCCACCACCCTGCACGACGTGCGCTGGGGCGCCGAATCGGGCGGGGAGTACGTGTGGACCCTCGAGATCTCCGGCTCCGTGCCCGCCAGCCACCTGCCCGACGGCTACGCGAGCGCCGAGGGCTGGCGTCAGGGCCCGGTGTTCTTCCCCGCCGGCGGGGCGACGCTCAACGGCATCTCCAAGCCCGGTGAGGTCGTGTGGTCCCGGGTCTACATCTCCGGCGGCGCGCTGCACGTCGACCTCGGCCGCGCCGACGCCGTCGAGTTGCCCGCCGAGGAGGCCGCCCGCCGCAAGGAGACGACCAATCCCGAGTGGCCGGTCATGTTCGCCGTCTTCCGGGGCGTGAGCCGCGACCAGTTCATGGCCCGCCACAAGGCCAACCACGTGCAGGTCGCCTACGCCCCGGATGCGGCCACCGCCGACAAGGCGCTCCTGGCCAAGGCGGCGATGTTCGAGGCCATGGGCCTGACCGTGCACCTGTGCGGCGACGTCGCGATCTGACGAGTCACCCCGAGTCACCCGAGGGCGCCGTCGCCCGGTCGCCCCGCCGTGAGCGGGGAGGAGCCACCCCGCCGGAGGTGGTGGAGCCTCCCCGCTGCGGTGCTGCCGTGTCAGGGGGCCGGCGGCAGCCCGAGCAGGGTGATCGCCTCGAGTGCGAAGATCCCCGCGCCCGATTCGGTGATGAGGGCGGGGACGGCGAATCCGGGCGCCTCCGGCGGATAGGCCACGGCGTCCTCGCCGGTCACCGTGTTCACGATCTCCACGCTCGTATCCGAGCGCAGGTAGGCGAGCACGCCCCCGGCCGCCGAGATCCGCATCCCCTCGGACACGCCCCGGCTCCACTGCGGCTCCCCACCGGAGTAGCCGGCGAGCGTCTGCGTGTCGAGGGTGAGCAGCACGTCCCCGGCGGGATCGAACGCGATGTCACGGATTCCGGTGTCGATCACCTCGCCCGTGCGCACGTCGACCACCGCGCCCGTGCGGGCTTCGCCCCGCGTGAGGACGGCGTAGCTCGCCACCGCGGGTACGCCCGCCAGGGCGTTCACTCGCCCCGTCAGGGTGCCCGTGGGGTCGAGGTCGGCCACGGGCAGGCGCCACAGTTCGGGCCCGCCGGCGGTCGCCTTCGTGGCGATGATCTCCCCGCCGCGCGCGACCACGAGGACGTCGTCGTACACCCCGACGATCTCGAGCCCGTCCTGCTCGGCCTCGTCGGCGATCACCTCCCCGGTGAACGGGTCGAGGGCCTGCCGCGGGCCCCCTGCCCCGACGGCGCTCGCGGGGGAGGCGCCGGCGAAGACGGGGCCGGGACCCTGGTGGGGTCCGGGCAGCTGGACCGGGCCCCAGCGCACCTGCCCGGTGAGCAGGTTGTAGCCCGTCGCCGTGGTGGCGGCGAGCGCATCCTCGGTGGTCCCGACGTCGGTGAGGATCGCGACCGCCTCGTCCGCCGGGAGCTCGTCCCCGGTCGCCCCGGGGACACCGGCCGAACCGGGGTCGCCCGCCGCGCCGGGCGGCTGCGCCGCGAGCACGTAGCCGGAGCAGCTCGCCGGCCGCTGCACGCGCCACAGCTCCTTCCCGTGGGCGTCGACGGCCGTGAACTCGAGCACCCCGCCGGCGTCGTGCAGGCCCATGAACACGCCCGCGGCGTACTGGGGCACGTCGTCCCAGCCCGGGGCGAACGCGGGCAGCTCCGCGAACGGGTACGGCAGCTGCGAGCGATCGATCGCGGTCTCCGCGAGCGGGCCGTCGATCACCTCGACCGTGCGATCCGGCTGGGCGGCGGGGGCCGGTTCCTCCCCGCCGATGAGCGAGCAGCCGGCCAGCGCGAGGGCGAGCGCCCCCGCGGCAGCGACGGCACGGGCGCGCCGGGAGAGCCGAGACGACCGGGTGGAGGGGCCGGCCCTCATCGTCGACCCTCGGGATCGGTGCCGTCCGCCCGCGCAGCGGCCCGCGCACCGGCCCGGGAATCCGACGGGTTCCTACGCGAGCCCGGTGCGGGAGAGGCGGATTCGGACGAGGGGGGAGCGGCGTCGTCCGTGCGCTCGCGCGGCCACCACCACCACAGCCCGAGTGCCACGAGGGCCGCGACCACGATGAGGGCGATCTCGGGCAGGGAGGTGCCGAGCCCGGCCGCGCCCTGCTGCAGCGAGCTCTGGGTCTTGAGGTCGACGAGCTGGGGCACGGAGACGAGGCCGTTCGTGGTGATGAACGCGGTACCGACGGCGATGAGCAGCAGGCCGGTGAGCACCGAGGTCGTGTGGAACGCGCGCCCGGCCACGGTGAACGTGCGGCCGCGGGCGCGGTTGCGGATGCCGACGCGGTGCCACACGATCACGAGGATCACGAGCGGGAGCACCATGCCGGCCCCGTAGGCGGCGAGCAGGATCGCGCCGCCGACGGGGTCGCCCTGCGCGGCGGCGAGGGTGAGCACCGCGCCGAGGATCGGGCCGGCGCAGAAGCCGGCGACGCCCGAGGTGATGCCGAGGAAGAAGGCGCGGGCCACGCCGGCGGCGCCCCGGGCGGCCGCAGCCGCGCGCGTGGGGGCGAGGCGGTCGAGCCGGAAGCCCCAGCCGGCGATCTGCATGACCCCGAAGGCGATGATGAGCACGCCGGCCACGACGATGAGCACGGAGCGATGCTGGGTGAACAGCAGCCCGAGCGCGCTCGCGCCCAGGCCCAGGGGCACGAGCACCACGAGCAGTCCGGCGTAGAAGAGGCCGACGTGGGCGCCGAGGCGCGTGCCCGTGCCCGCCGAACTGGCGAAGAACGCGGGCAGCAGCAGCGCGCCGCACGGGCTGAGCAGTGCGAGGGCCCCGCCGAGGACCGCTGCGAGCAGGCTGATCTCCATGGGTCAGCCCGCGAGTTCGGCGTCGATCATCTCGGTGAAGACCGGAGTGGGCTGGGCGCCGCTGACCGGGTGGCCGTTGATGAGGAACGCCGGGGTGGACATGACCCCGAGCTGGGCGGCCTCGTCGAGGTTGGCCTGCACGCCCGCCTGCACGTCGGCCGAGGCGAGGTCGGCGCGGAAGGTGTCGAGGTCGAGGCCGACGGCGGCGGCCACGTCCGCGAGGCCGTCCTCGCTCAGCTGGTCCGGCGACGGCGGGTCGCCGCCGTCGAAGAGCGCCTCGTGGAAGGGCAGGTAGGCCCCCTGCAGGCCCGCGGCGTAGGCGGCGAGCGCGCCGCGGTGGGATTCCGGGCCGAACAGGGCGATGTCGCGCCATTCGATGCGCACCTCGCCGGCCTCGACGTAGGGCAGGATCGCGGGCAGGGTCTGGTCGGTCCACAGGGCGCAGAAGCCGCACTGGAAGTCGGAGTACATGACGATGCCCACGGGCGCGTCGAGCTCACCGATCGCGAGCGGATCGGCGGGGTCGCGCCGCTCCACGTTCACCGTCGCGGGGGGAGTGGGCTGTTCGGCGGAGTCGACGACCCCGCTCGGCGCGGTCGGCGTGGCCGCGGGCTCCGTCGTGGGGGTGGAGCCGCCGCGGGTGGCGAGCACGACGGCGATGAGCGCGATGGCCACGACGACGATGAGGATCGGGATGAGCGCGTTGCGGCGCCCGGCCTGGGCAGCGGCCATGAGTGGAATTCCCCCGTGACGAGTGTGGTGGCGAATATGGTCCGAATCTCTACTACTTGGCATAGTAGATCACGGCCGGGCATAGTAGCCACGTGGTCCTTCACACTCCCTCCGCTCTCACGCCGCCTGAGGACGACGCAGCTCGCCCCGGGCGGGATGCCCGCCCGGGCCTGTGGTCGGCGGCGCCGCGGGCGCTGGCGATGTGGGGCCGGCGGCAATGGCTCGCCGCCGCGGTGGTGGCCGCCGGGGTGGGGCTGCTCGTCGGGATCTCGACCGTGCTCATCCCGAACGGGTGGTTCAGCCGGGAGATCGCGACCACCGGATGGGACTACCCGGTCTGGGTGGTCATGGCGGCGCTCACCGGACTGCTCGCGGCGACCTACGTCGCCCCGGTCTCCGGGGCCGCCTCCTCCGGGCCCGCCGAGGCCCGCCGGCCCGCGCGGTTCGGCACGGCCGGCGCCGTGCTCGGCTGGTTCGCGGTCGGCTGCCCGGTGTGCAACAAGATCGCCCTGTTCGCGCTCGGCTACACCGGCGCCCTGCAGTGGTTCGCCCCGGCCCAGCCGATCCTCGCCGCCGCGGCGATCGCGTTGAGCGGCGCGGCGCTGCTCGTGCGGCTGCGCGGGCAGGTGTGGTGCCCGACGGGGGCGGCGCGCACATGATCAAGCTCGGCTCGCTCGAGCAGCAGGTGATGGAGGTGCTCTGGACAAGCTGCGAGAATAACGACCTGCCGCTGACCGTGCGCGCCGTGGCCGACGAGCTGCCCGAGTCGGCCTACACCACCGTGGCCACCGTGCTCGGCAACCTGATGCGCAAGGAGATGGTCGAACAGTTCCGGTCCGGGCGCCGTCTCCTGTACCGGCCGCGCCGCACCCGCGCCCTCTACGCCGCCGACCAGATGGTCGAGGCGCTCGGCACGAGCCGGCGCGCCGACCGCACGCTGCGGCAGTTCCTCGCCGACCTGACCCCGACCCAGCGCGCCACCCTGCTCGAGGTGCTGGCCGAGGGCGACCGGGGAGCGCGCGAGTCGGCGTAGCCACTGCCGACTCCCGCTCTTGGCACCTACCCGACGATTCGCGCTGGAGCGGGCCTCACGGAGGGGGTCTCATCACCGAGTTCAATCACCCGACACGCCGGTGGACGCTCACGCCGCGTCGACGAGCCCGTGTTCGCGGAGCGTCGTCAGGGCCGTGTCGACATGTTCAGGAGTGAACATGCGCGCCTTCCGAGGCGACCACTCGGCGATCTTGGCGGCGACCGTCGCGTCCGACTGCCCGGCAGCGCCGTGCATGGCGACCCAGTGGACAGTGGCAAGGAGCTCCATCCCGTAGGCGGTCTCGAAGCCCTCGGCGAGGTCGAGCACCTGTTCCATCCGAGTCCGTGTCTCGGGGTGGGTGTCGAGTTCGTGTTCTGCCGCCGGCAAAGCGCCTCGGGCAGGCTCCAGTGGGGCCGCGTCGGGGACCGTCGCGGTCCCGTCCCCGTATCCGAAAAGGTAATGGCCCTCGATCTCGGCGAGGACGTGCCGGAGGTTGTCTGCGTACGGGCCGTACCTGTTCGGCTTGAAGTCGAGTCGTAGTGGTTCACCGGCGACCTGCAGGAAGTACATGAGCTTCTGCGCTTCGATCAGCGAGGGCGCGTCGAACGCCTGCTGCGTGTACCGCGCGATCATGCCGACGAGTGCAGCGCGGCCCGGAGTCATCTTGGGCTTGGTGGTGTTCACGGGCATGTTGTCGGCCTTCGGAGCACCCGTGGGCGGGTAGACCCGGACGTCGACACCGGGCAGCTGGTCGAAGGCGGCACGAATGCGCGGCTCGACCTCGGCCCAGTCGAGTCCACCGTTACCGCAACCGAGGGGGGGCACGGCAATCGAGGTGATGCCCCGTTCTTGGACGACCTTCACGAGGTCGGCCAGCCCGCTGTCGATGTCGGCGACCCGGGACTTCGCCCGCCAGTGCCCCTTCGTGGGGAAGTTGATGATGTACTGCGGGCCGTCGAGCGTCTGAGTCGGCCAGACGTGCATCCGACCGAGCTTGACCTCGCCGCGCCTCGCCGCGGCCGCGTAGGCCTTGAACATCTCGGGGAACGCCTTCTTGAACTGTAGGGCGATGCCCTTGCCCATGACGCCCATGGTGTTGACCGTGTTGACAAGGGCCTCGACCGGCGCGGTGAGCAGGTTGCCCTGCGCCTCGGTGATCATCGCGTTCACTCTCCTAGAAGTACCACGTGGGTCGGACATTGACGGGGACGCGTAGCCCGGCCGCCACGAGGTCGGCGCGGACTTCGGTCGCGACGCTCTCGTTCTGCGTGCCGATCTGCATGATGGCGTCCCACGGTACCCGTTTGTGGACGAGGGCCTCGGCCATACGGCGCTCGACACGTTGCGGATCCTCGGGGGTGTTGCGCCAGTACCGCTCGCTCATGAGTGGCCAGTCGATGAAACCGTCGTCGACCGGGTCGGCGGGGTCGAAGGCGCGGTAGTCGGTGTAGCTCAGCGCTGCATTCCGGTCGGTGAGCATTGGCCGACAATCAAGCTCGTGCAGGCGCTCCAGCGTGCTGACCAGGTAGACGAGCCCCTCCGTGCCACTCGTGTAGGTCGGCACATTCCCACATGAGATCGCGTACATCATCGGGCTGCGCGGCGCGAAGTAGAACGGGACGTAGTCGGCCACCGCGCCGCCGGGCGGCAGCCGGACGGCCTGCTGTCGCCGCCGGTCCTTGATCTGGAGGTTGCCGACCTCGGCCGTTAGCAGACCCGACTCGTGAGCTGCGGTATCAGACAGCAGCCCGTGCTTCATCATGGTCGTCAAGTGCTCGACCGGAGTGAAGTGGAGGACCCACGTCGGGTGCTTGCGAGCGGCCATCGTGTCACCTCACCGATGGCCCCGTGGCTCGACCGAGTTGCCGCACGCGGTACCCAGCCACTCCTGAGCCTGTGCAATCCGGTCATTGAGAGTCCGCGCGGGTGCCTCGGCCTTGCCCTTCGGTGCGAGTTCGTTCGTCGCAGCCGGGAGGTACAGCGGCCCACGATCGACCATAGTGATCCCCCAGTTCCGCCAGGTCACCTGTTGGGCGGTGAGGTCTTCATAGTGGATCACGTACCGCTCTCCCCTTGCGCGGCGCGGCGGTCGTCCCCCGGCGACGGCGACATGGACGCTGCCGGGGTCGAAGTCGGTGACTCCGCGCACTTCTATCGCGGTGTCGTGGCTGAGATATGCCTCCGGAACCCCCGCTCACAAGACGGGGAGCTGCTATCGGTCGTACTCGGTCTCGCGGACCTGAGGCACTTGGTAGACCCGTGCGTAACGCGCTCGACCCTCGCTCGGGTGACCATCGTCGACAGCTCCGCGCGGGAGGCGTCATCGTGCTGGACCCGAGCTGTCGTGACGAAGCCGAGTTGATCCAACGCCACCTCGCGCAGGCGTTCCAGCTTCGTAAGCACAACCATGGCAATACCCTAGCAAGCTGTGATGATGTCGACTCTCTGCCTGCGTTCACGTTTGATTCAGCGCTCTACGCCGCGGCCTTAGATTCGCGTGTTGGTGTGCAGCTCGAGCTCCTACTTGGGGTGTACGAGTTCGCTGGGCAGGTTGGCGGGGTGCCGCGCCGCCCCGGCCGGCTTGGAATGGCATCGAGCCGCTCAGGCCAGGGTCGCGAGGGTGGCGAGGTCGACGGGGTGGACTGGGTCGTGCCCGCCGACGTAGGCGGCGATCTCGGTCAGGGCGGTGTTCGCGAGGCGGTGGAGCTCGTTGCCCTGGGAGCCGGCGAGGTGCGGGGTGATGCTCACGTTCCGCAGCTCCCAGATCGGGTCGTCGGCGGGGAGTGAATCGTGCACGTCGAGCACGGCGCTGATCCGGCCGGACACGAGTTCGGCCCGCAGCGCCTCCTCGTGCACGAGCGCGGGCCGGGCGGTGTTGATGAACGTGGTGCCGTCGCGCATGAGCGCGAGCATCCCGGCGTCGACCATGTGGTGGGTGGCGGGCACGTCGGGGGCATGCAGGCTGACGACGTCGCTGCGGGAGAACAGGTCCGCCAGCTCGACCTTCTCGGTGCCGAGCTCGGCGGCCTGGGCCGCGCTCACGAACGGGTCGTAGAGGAGCACCTGCACGTCGAAGGGGCGCAGGTGGGAGGCGACGAGCCGGCCGATGTGGGAGGCGCCGATGAGCCCGACGACGCCGCCGTGGTTGCCGTAGCCGCCGCGGGTGTACCAGTCGGGATCGACCCGGCGCCGCCGGCGGTAGTCGGCCTCGGAGGCGAGCGTCCGCTTCCCGGCGAGAAGGATCTGCGCGAGGGTGTACTCCGCCACGGGAATCGCGTTCGCGTGGACGGCGGAGGTGACCCGCAGGGACGCGGGAGCGGCCGCCGCGGCGGCGTCGTCGAACAGGGACTTGACGCTCCCGGCGGTGTGCACGACCGCGCCGAGCCGGGGCAGCCGCGCGAGCAGGGCCGCGTCGAGTCGCGGCGCGCCCCAGCCGGTCACGAGCACCTCGACCTCGGCGAGCCGACCGTCGTCGAGGGCGGCGAGGTCCGGGTCGACCTGCGCGGGGTCGACGTCGAGCAGGCGGGTCAGCTGATCGAGCTGGTCGGGCCGGAACAGGCACGGCGGCAGATCGGGCAGCATCGCCAGCAGGGCGACGGGGCGGCGGGTCGGGCGGGTCGGTGCGGTGGCGTGGGTCGTGTGCGGCACCCCCTCATCCTGCCCGCTCGAGGCACCCGAACGCGATTCGGCCCCCTGCGCCGGGCCGGGCGCCCCACTCGTTCAGGCGCGTCGTCCCCTCGTGGCCGGCGTGCCTCGTCGGGGCGGGCTCCTCCCCGGTCGGGGTCCGCCGCCGAACGGGAATCCCTGCGGACCGTGACGCGTCGAGCCTGGTGAATGATCGCCGTCGGGTCATGGATCGAGGCCATACCCGGCTCTTCACAGTTGAGGGTGTAGGGGCCGTGGGCGCGTCGCTCGTCGGGTAGGGATCGAGGTCCTCCGATGATGGAAGTTCTCACACTGCCCATCAGGAAGACCTCGACGTGCCCGACGCTACCTT
>NZ_WHMT01000016.1:0-62153 GCF_009372055.1 Pseudactinotalea sp. HY160
GGGTCTGGCCGATGGTGCGACGAAGTCGCTGGCGTTCACGACGCGGTCGGTCGCGATCGATGGTGGTGAGCTGACCGTCGATGCGACGGGTGGCGACGGGCTGGATGGGCAGGAGGTGCTCGCCTACGAGGCGGTGTCCTGCTCGTAGGTCGAGTGGGTCGGTGGTCGGTCCGTTCCCCGGGGGTGTGTGTTCCCGGGGGCGGGCCGGCCCCGGCCGGCCACTCGCGGGTGGCCGGGTCGTTGTTGTGATGTGTGGTTCGCGGGCCCGGTGGGCCTGTGTCGTATCGATCGGTTCGGTGTTGAGCCGGAATGGGAGAAGAAGATGGTCAAGCGCAGTGTGGTTCAGCGCGGTGTGGTCGGGCGTGCCGTGGTCGGTGCGGTCGGTGGTGTGATGCTCGTGGGTGTGGGGACGGCGGCGATGGCCGCGCATCCGGATGCCGAGGACACCAGTGCGGTCGAGATCGGTGTCGAGATCGAGTCGGTGGGTGCGTTGACGATGACGGTCGACGGCACTCAGTCGACGCTGGTCGAGGACGGGTCGACCGAGGAGTTCCGTCAGTTCACGGGCGAGTTGCCGAATGTGACCGTGACCGATGATCGCAGTGACGCGCCCGAGGGCGTGTACTGGTATGTGGTGGGTCAGGCGAGTGACTTCGTGGGTGATGCGGGGCAGGCCCCGATCGGTCCGGAGCACCTGGGGTGGACGCCGGCGATGGTGACCGAGAGTTCGAGCGGGGCCGTGGGTGAGGGTCAGGAGGTCGGTACCGTGCTCGACGCGGTCGGCGAGGGTCCCGGGTTGGCGGGTGAGGAGTTGTTCCTGCTGACGCTCGACTCCCAGGAGGCGCAGGCGGAGAACGGCAGCTGGACGGCGAATGCGGACCTGGTGCTGCGTACCGAGACCGATGTGGCCCCGGGCAGCTATTCCTCGGTGCTGACCCTCTCGCTCTTCGAAGACGGACAGTGACCCGACCCTGATCGAGCACGCCGACCGGACGGAGCGGCTCCGGTGCTCGGAATCCGTCGAGTGACCGTGACCGGGTCCTGTTCGCAGGACCCGGTCACGGTTCGCCCGTGCGTTACCGAGCACCGTTGGACGGGTAATGCAATTCGATATCGATGCAGATCGCCGCTATGCTCGGAGCGGGCCCGGGGGTATGGGCTACAGAACGCATCTCGAGGGCATGAGGGCACGACGACAGGAGCATGGACTAATGGCGCGTAACCGACGCTGGAATAGTATTTCGGCCCGATTCTTTGCGGGTGGCATTGCGGCTCTTTCGGTCATGGGGGCCTCGACCAACGGCGCGTCGAGCGAGACCATGGACGCCGACAGTGGCGTGCACGTCGACGTGGAGATCACCTCGACCGAGGCTCCGACCGAGACGCCGACCGAGGCGCCGACCGAGACGGCGACACCGACGGCGACACCGACCGGCGGGCCGACCTCGACGGAGGGGCCCACCTCGCCGGAGGGTCCGACGTCGAGCGCGTCGCCCAGCGATGACGGGGCGTTGTCGACGACCGGATTCGACCTCGGCGAACCCCTGCTCATCGCGGCGATCGCACTCGTCGCCGTCGGCGTCGTGGTGTACCTCGCCGTCCGCCGGCGCGCACGCAGCAGGTGAGCTGAGCTGAGCAGAGAGGCCTGCTCAGCCCGACTGAGGCCTGCTGAGGCCTGCTGAGCCCGACTGCGGCCTGCCGGGCGCGGCCGGCCCCAGGTCGGCAGGCCGTGGGACGGCGTCCGGGGGTCGGGCGCCGTCCCTGGCGTGACGCCGCGCGTTGCCGCTTTCGTCGATGAAAGTGGCACGGTTGCTCACGTTTCCGTCGGTTCGACGACCGCCAAACCGTGCCGCTTCACAGATGTCTCGCCGCGCCAACCGCACTTTTGGTTGACAGGTTCTAGAAGTTCCCCTACGGTCTCCCACATGGCTGTAACTGACGTCACTGTCGACCAGAGCGCGCGCGCTGTCGCGGCAACGACCACATACCGGGCCGGGATCATCGGCGCCGGGTTCATGGGCGGTGTCCATGCTCGTGCGATCCGTGTCAACGGGGGCGAGGTGGTCGGCGTCGTCGCGTCCGATCCCGAGCGCTCCGCCGAGGCGAGCGAGGCGCTCCTGGCGACCCGCACGATCGCGAACGTCGACGAGCTGCTCAGTGCAGACGACGTGGACGTCGTGCACGTGTGCACCCCCAACTACCTGCACCACCCGCTCGTCATGCGCGCCATCGAGGCCGGCAAGCACATCGTGTGCGAGAAGCCGCTCGCCACGAACCCCGGCGATGCCCACGACATGTGGCAGGCCATCGAACAGACCGGCGCCGTCGGCACCGTCCCCTTCGTCTACCGGTTCCACCCGATGGTCCGCGAGGCCCGCGACCGGGTGCGCCGCGGCGAGCTCGGTCGGCTGCTGCTCGCCCACGGCGCCTACCTGCAGGACTGGCTCTGCGCCGCCACGGACGACAACTGGCGGGTGGATGCGCGCCAGGGCGGCCAGACGCGCGCGTTCGGTGACATCGGCTCCCACTGGTGCGACCTGCTCGAATTCGTCAGCGGCGACACGATCACCTCGCTGAGCGCCCGGAGCAGCACCGTGAATGCGACCCGTGGCGTCGACTCCCGGCACGCGGTGGACACCGAGGACCTCGTGGTCATGCAGTTCGAGACCCGGGGCGGCGTGCTCGGCACCGCGACCATCTCCCAGGTCTCGCCCGGCCGGAAGAACCGGCTGCTGCTCGAGGTCTCGGGCACCGAGTCGACCCTGGCCTTCGACCAGGAGGAGTCGGAGAAGCTGTGGGTCGGCCGGCGCGAGGGCTCCCAGCTCCTCGTCCGCGACCCCGAGACGCTCTCCCCGGCCGCCGCCCGCTACACCACGGTCCCCGCCGGGCACCCACAGGGGTACCAGGAGTGCTTCGCGGGCTTCGTCGCGGACACCGCGAGCGCGATCGCGGGCGAGGCGCCGGACGGACTGCCGACCTTCGCCGACGGCCTCCGGGCCGCCCGGCTCGCCGACGCGGTCGTTCGGTCCGCGGCATCACAGACATGGGTGGAGGTCGACCGGTGACGAAGACGACAGGGGCGCCGTTGCTCCGAATGAGCGGGATCACGAAGTCGTTCTTCGGCGTCGAGGTCCTGCACGGCATCGACCTCGAGGTCCGCGCCGGTGAGGTGCATGCCCTCGTCGGCGAGAACGGCGCCGGCAAGTCCACGGTCATGAAGATCCTCGCGGGGGTCCACCAGGCCGACGGCGGCACGATCACCCTCGACGGCCGCGAGGTCGCCTTCTCCCATCCCCTCGAGGCTCAGGCCGCCGGGGTGACCACGGTCTTCCAGGAGTTCAACCTGCTCCCCGAGCGCACCGTGGCCGAGAACGTCTACCTGGGCCGCGAGCCCCGTAAGCACGGCCTGGTCGACCGGGCGCGGATGGTGCGCGAGACGACCGCCCTGTTCGACGACCTGGGCATCGACGGCATCTCCGCCCACACGAGGGTGCGCAGCCTCTCCGTCGCCGAGCAGCAGGTCGTCGAGATCGTCAAGGCGATGAGCTTCGACGCCCGCATCATCTCGATGGACGAGCCGACCGCCGCGCTCGCCGACCACGAGGTCGAGCTCCTCTACGGCCTCGTGCACCGGTTGCAGGAGCGCGGGGTGGCCGTGCTCTACGTCTCCCACCGGCTCAAGGAGATCTTCGACCTCTGCGACCGCATCACCATCCTCAAGGACGGCGCCCTGGTCGACTCGGTCGACGCGGCCGACATCACCACCGACGAACTCGTGCGCAAGATGGTGGGCCGCTCGATGAGCGCGATGTTCCCGGAGAAGCGCGAGGGCACGAGTGTCGGTGACGTCCGCCTGAGCGTGCGCGGCGCCGGCAACGGGATGGTCCGCGGCATCGACTTCGACGTCCACGGCGGCGAGATCGTGGCCCTCGCGGGCCTGCAGGGCAGTGGCCGCACCGAGATCGCCCACGGGATCTTCGGCGTCGAGCGGTTCGTGACCGGCGAGATCGCCGTCGACGGCACCCGCATCGACCCGCGCAGTCCGCGCGACGCCGTCCGCGCCGGGCTCGCCCTCGTGACCGAGGACCGCAAGGCCGAGGGGCTCGCCCTCAACCAGTCGGTCGCGGCCAACGTCCGGCTCGTGCTCGACGCCGTCATGCCGCGCAAGGCCAAGGCCGGCGCCCGCCGTGCCCCCGGGGTCCTCTCGTCGCTCGAACTCGCCGCCCGCAGCGGCGGCCACGAGGTCCGGTTCCTCTCCGGCGGCAACCAGCAGAAGGTCGTCCTCGCCAAGTGGCTGCTGACCGACCCCGGCGTCATCATCATGGACGAGCCCACCCGCGGCATCGACGTCGGCGCCAAGCACGCGGTGTACGAACTCATGCGCGACCTGGCGGCCCGGGGGGTGGCGATCGTGCTCATCTCCTCGGAACTGCCCGAGGTCATCGGCATGGCCGACCGCATCATCGTGCTCAACGACGGCGAGATCAGCGGCGAACTGCCCGGTGGCGCCGACGAGGAGGAAGTCATGGCCCTGGCCATCCGCACCGACGCAATCGAGGAACTCGCATGACCGCCCCGACCGAATCGCGCGCCGCCGCGCCGGCGTCCCGAACGGGCACCGGGAGCGCCTCCCTGCAGTCGAGGCTGCGCTCGTTCCCGCTCATCTACGTCGCCCTCGTCATCGTCGTCGCCGTCGGCGCCGTGCTGCTCGCCACCGAGGGCGAGAACCTCTTCAGCGGCGGGTCGATCGTCGACATCCTCACCCGATCGAGCCTGCTCGGCTTCATCGCCATCGGGCAGACGTTCGTCATCCTGTGCCGCTCGCTCGACCTCTCGGTCGGCTACGTCGCCGCGCTGTCGAGCATCGTCGCGGCCGTCGTCATGAACGGACAGGAGTCCCGGGTCGTCCTCGGGATCGTCGCGGCGCTCGCCGTCTCCGCCGCCGTCGGGTTCTTCAACGGCGTGGTCACCACGAAGCTCGGAGTCCACGCCTTCATCACCACCCTCGGCGCCGGCCTCATGATCAAGGGCTTCCTCGACACCCAGTACCCCGGCCCGTCCGGCGCCGTGCCGAACTCGTTCGTGGCGTTCGGCTACACGCGCATCGGCATCCTGCCGCTCTCGACGATCATCATGCTCGTCATCGCCGTCGTCGGGATCATCGTGCTGCAGCGCACGCGCACCGGCCACAGCATGTTCGCCGTCGGCGGGAACATCGACGTCGCGCGCCTGTCCGGCATCCGCACGGACCGCACCCTCATCCTCGCCCACGTGGCCAGCTCGCTCATGGCGGGCCTGGCCGGCCTGCTCCTCGCGGCCCGGTTCAGCACCGGGGTGGGGGCGCAGATCTACAGCGCCGGCTACGACCTCGACTCGATCGCCGCGGTCGTCCTCGGCGGCACGCTCCTGCTCGGCGGCCGGGGCGGCATCGGCGGCACGATCGCCGCCGTGTTCATCCTCGGCGTGCTCGACAGCGTGTTCAACGAGCTGCAGATCGATCCGTTCGCCCGCGACGTGCTCCGCGGCGTCATCATCATCGCGGCCGTCGCGCTCTACGCCCGCCGTCAGATCGACCCGAACAAGGCGAGGACGAGGTTCCGTGAACTGACCTCGCGTGGCCGGAGAGCCGCCGCCCGCGCAGCCCAAGGAGGACGCTCATGACCGCCGCACCCACGCAGCTGCCCAGGCCCGCCCTGCTGGAGCGCCTCAAGCACAACGGCAGCGCCCCCGTGTTCGTCGTGCTCATCGCCCTCGCGCTCGTCATGGTCTTCCTCAACCCGGGCTTCTACGAGCCGCCCTCGCTCATGGCGTTCCTGCGCTCCGCGGCGCCGCTCGTCATCCTGGCGATCGGCCAGTACTTCGTCATCGTCTCCGGGGAGTTCGACCTGTCGGTCGGCAGCCTCGTGGGCGCCCAGGTCGTCATCGCGGCGCGCCTGATCGACGGCGAGGAGAGCCGCACGTGGCCCGTCATCGCCCTCATGATCGGCTTCGGGCTCGTCGTCGGTCTCGTCAACGGCCTTGCGACGACGCTGCTGCGGGTCCCGTCGTTCATCACGACGCTCGGCACGATGCTCATGCTCTACGGGGCGATCCGGATGTGGACGGGCGGTTCCCCCACGGGCGCCCTCTCGGAGAGCTTCCGGCAGTGGGGCCGCATGGGCATCGAGATGCCGGTGCTGCGCCAGCTGCCGTACGCGGCGATCATCATGGTGGTCATCGCGGTCATCGGGATCTACGTCATGCGCTCCTCCTACGGCCAGGTGCTCGTGGTGACCGGCGACAACGACACCGCCGCCACGTTCGCCGGCGGGCGGGTCTGGCTCGTGCGCACGGGCGCGTTCGTCCTCTCCTCGCTCATGGCGACCGTCGCGGGCATCCTCATCGGCGGCTTCGCCGGCGTCACCGCCCAGGTCGGGCAGGGCATGGAGTTCACGGCGATCACCGCCGTCGTGCTCGGTGGCGTGCTCCTCGGCGGCGGTCGCGGCTGGATCGTCGGCGCCATCGCCGGTGCGCTCACCTATCAGCTGCTCGAGCGGCTGCTCGTGCAGCTGGCGATGCCCTCGACCCTCAATCCACTGATCCAGGGGGTCATCATCATCGCGGCCGTCGCCTTCGCCGCGAATCAGTCCCGCACCCGGCGCACGAAGGTCGCGGCCCAGGCCCCGGCCGAGCCGAGCCCCGTGGGAGTCGGATGACCTGACCTCGCGCCGCCACCCGGACTCCCCGTACCCGTCCCTTCGACCAACCCAACCCATCTCTCATCTCATACCAAGGAGGGTAAAGATGAAGCATAAGCTTCGAATGACCGCCGGATTCCTCAGCCTCGGCCTCGTGCTCGTCGCCTGTACGACCGATGCCTCGAACGAGACGCCGGAGGCCGCCGAGACGACTCAGGGCGCGGGCGGCGAGACCGACGCCGGCACCGCCGAGGGCGGCACGCCCGAGGGCGAGTTCTTCGTGCGCGCCGACTACGAGACCGAGCTCGCGCAGCGCGACATGACGCCCGAGGGCGACCCGGCCACGCCGTGGCTGCAGATGATCGAGCCGATCGAGATGGTCGACACCTCCGAGTTCGCCACCGAGGGCGGCGACGCGACCCTGTGCTTCTCCAACGCCTCGGTCTCGAACCCGTGGCGAGTCACCGGCTTCACCACGATGCAGCAGCAGGTCAAGGTCCTCCAGGAGGAGGGCGTCATCGGTGAGTTCCGCGTCGCGGACGCGGCCGACGACGACAACAAGCAGATCTCGGACATCCAGTCCTTCATCTCCGACGGCGACTGCGACGCGATCGTCATCTCGCCGTCGACGACCGCCACCCTCACCCCGGCCGTCGAGGCGGCCTGCGAGAGCGGCGCGCCGGTCATCGTCTTCGACCGCGGCGTGAACACCGACTGCGCGGTCACCTACATCCACCCGATCGGCGGCTACGCCTACGGCGCCACCGGTGCGGAGTTCCTCGTCGACAACCTCGAGCCCGGCTCGAAGGTGCTCGCGCTGCGCATCCTGCCCGGCGTCGACGTGCTCGAGCACCGCTGGGGTGCGGCGAACGACATCTTCGCGAACAGCGAGCTCGAGGTCGTCGGCGTCGAGTTCACCGAGGGCGACGCCGCCAAGATCAAGGACATCGTCACGCAGTACCTCCAGCGCGGCGACGTCGACGGCATCTGGATGGACGCCGGTGACGGCGCCGTCGCGGCCGTCGAGGCCTTCGAGGACATGGGCGTCGACTACCCCGTCTTCGTGGGTGAGGACGAGCTGAGCTTCATGCGCAAGTGGCAGGACACCGGCATGACCGCCGTCGGCATGAGCTACTCGAACTTCCAGTGGCGCACCCCGGTGCTCGCGGCCGAGATGATCTGGAACGGCGAGGAGGTCCCGGCCGAATGGGTGCTCCCGCAGGCCCCGATCACCGGTGACGACCTCGGCGACTACCTCGAGCGGAACGCGGACATGCCCTCGCTCCACTACGCCAAGTTCGGCGGCGAGGACCTTCCCGGCTTCCCGGAGGCCTGGCAGGGTCGCTGAGCCGACTCAGCCGACACCAGCCGGAACCGGCCGGCACCGGCCTGACACCGGTTGACGACTCGGCCGACCGGTCCCGGTGACCCGGCCGAGTCACCCCGATCCGTGGGGCGCGGCGCGTCCAGCACGCAGCACGCGCCGCGCCCCGCGATCTCCCGCCGCGATCACGCGGCCCCGTGCCGCCGGCACGCGACTCCCCGCCGCGATCACGCGGCCCTTTCTCCCCGACGAAGTGGATCGACGATGCCGTCCCGTATTCGACGCGCCCTGGGCGTCAACACCTGGGTGTGGACCTCCCCCCTGACCGACGAGTCCCTGCGCCGGCTCGCGCCGACCATCAAGGACTGGGGCTTCGACCTCATCGAGCTGCCGGTCGAGAACCTCGGCGACTGGGACCCCGTCGCGGCCGCGGCGCTGCTGGCCGACCTCGGCCTGGGCGCGACCGTCACCCTCGTCATGGGGCCGGGCCGTGAGCTCGTGGCCACGGACCCAGCGACCGTGCGAGTGACCCAGGACTACCTGCGCGGCGTGATCGACGCCGCCCACACCGTCGGCGCGTCCGTCATCGCCGGGCCCGCCTACGCCTCGGTCGGGCGCACCTGGCGGATGAGCGAGGCCGAACGCGCCGGCTGCTACGACGAGCTGGCCGCCCACCTCGCGCCGGTCGCAGCCCACGGCCGCGAGGCCGGGGTGAGCATCGCCGTCGAACCGCTCAACCGCTACGAGACCTCGCTCATCAACACGGTCGACCAGGCGCTCACGGCGCTGGCGGACGTGCCCGAGGTCGGCCTGCTGCTCGACGTCTATCACATGAACATCGAGGAGACCGACGTGCCGGCCGCGATCCGGCGGGCCGGCTCCCGGATCGCGCACGTGCAGGTCTGCGCGAATGATCGCGGGGCCCCCGGCGCCGACCACCTGCCGTGGCCCGAGATCGTGGCCGCGCTCGACGATGCGGAATACACCGGGCCGGTGTGCATCGAGTCCTTCACCGCGGAGAACGCGACCATCGCCACCGCCGCCTCGATCTGGCGCCCGCTCGCAGCGAGCCAGGACGCCATCGCGGTCGACGGTCTCGCCCACCTCCAGGTGGTGATGCCCCCCGCGTGACGTAGCCCGAGGCGCCGCGCGCGCCCCACCAGTGTCGGTGGCCGAGCGCCGCCGAGTTCGAGCTTTCTCATCTGGAAGGAACCCGATGTTCAACGCTCTGGGAAAGAGTTTGAAACGGGGTGCCGTCGCGGTCAGCGCCGGTGCCCTGGGCGTCACCCTGCTGACGACGCTGCCGGCGGCGGCGGCGGTGGACCCGCCCATTCCGGACCTGGACACCCCCCAGGTCCTCATCTTCACCGAGACCACGCAGTACCGGCACACGAGCGCGATCGACGAGGGCACCCCGGTGCTCATCGACGCCTTCGCCGACGTCGGGATCTCCTCGGTCCACACCGAGGACTCGAGCGTGTTCAACGACGAGGACCTCGCGAAGTTCGACGCCCTCGTCATGTTCCAGGCCTCGGGCGACCCGTGGACGGCCGACGAGAAGGCCGCGATGGAGCGCTACCAGCAGGCCGGCGGCGGGATCGTCGCGATCCACAACGCCACCGACATGCGCGGAGACTACAAGTGGTGGGATGACCTGGTCGGCTCGACCATGCCCGGCCACGCCGCCGGCGGCCAGACCGGCACGGTCCGGGTCGAGGACCGGACCCACCCCTCGACCGCTCACCTCCCGGAGCGCTGGGAGCGCGAGGACGAGTGGTACAACTACGCGACGAACGTCCGCGGTGAGGCGCACGTGCTCGCCACGCTCGATGAGACGACCTACGCGCCGGGCGGCAACGCCATGGGCTACGACCACCCGATCACCTGGTGCAAGAAGTACGACGGCGGGCGCGCCTGGGTCACCGGTATGGGCCACGAGGGCTCCTACTACCAGGAGGCGAACCTGGTCCAGCACATGGTCGGCGGCGTGGAATGGGCCGCCGGCCTCGTCGAGGGCGACTGCGGCGGCACCGACTGGGGCATGTACGAGCGCATCCCGCTCGACGAGAACACCTCGGCGCCCTTCGGTATGGACGTGGCCGACGACGGCCGGGTCTTCTACACCGAGCTCGTGCGCGGCCAGGTGCAGGTCTACGACCCCGCCTCCCGCACCACGACCACGGCCCTCGAGCTGGACGTCTACTCCGGCGGTGAGGACGGCCTCCTCGGCATCGCCCTGGACCGGGACTTCCTCGAGAACGGGCACCTGTACGTCTACCGTTCCCCGAACAGCCCGGACAACTCCGACCCCGCGAACTTCTTCAGCGTGCTCTCCCGGTTCACGATGGACCAGGAGACCGGCCTGATCGACCCGGCCAGTGAGCGCGAGATCCTCGAGGTCCCCGCCCGGCGCGAGCCGGACGAGCCGGGTCACACCGGCGGCGTCGTCGAGATCGGCCCCGACGGCAACCTCTTCCTCGGGGTGGGCGACGACGTCAACCCGCACTCGGAGCCGTCCGGCGGCTACGCCCCGCTCTCCGAGCGGGAGGGCACGTTCCACGACGCCCGCGCCACCTCGGCCAACACGAACGACCTGCGCGGGAAGATCCTGCGGATCACCCCGATCCAGGACATCCCGGCGGGCACCGAGCCCGGCCTCGGGAGCACGTACACGATCCCCGAGGGCAACATGTTCCCGGAGACCGAGGACTCGGGCGACAAGACGCTGCCCGAGATCTACGCGATGGGCTTCCGCAACCCGTTCCAGTTCGCGATCGACGAGAAGACCGGCAACATCTCCCTGGCCGACTACTCCCCGGACAACGGCAGCGACAACCCCGCCGACCGCGGTCCCGCCGGGATCGCCGAGTGGATGCTCATCGAGGAGCCCGGGTTCTACGGGTGGCCGCTGTGCATGGGCGACAACGAGCCATTCCGCGACGTCGACTACACGACCAGCCCGGTCACGGTCGGGGACTACTTCGACTGCGACGCCCCGGTGAACGACTCGATCCACAACACCGGCCTGACCGAGCTCCCGGCGGCCGTGCCGGCCGACATGTGGTACGGCTACCAGCGGGCCTCGCACCCGGAGATCATCACGCAGGGCGGCGGCCTGGCCCCGATGGGCGGCCCGTTCTACAACTACGACGCCGACAGCGAGTCCGACACCAAGTTCCCCGAGTACTTCGACGGCCAGCCCTTCTTCTTCGAGTGGGCCCGGAACAAGATGTACTCCTTCCTCCTGACCGAGGACGGCACGGGCCTGGAGAAGGTCAACTCCTTCCTGCCCTCCGAGCCGTTCATGGCCCCGATCGAGGCGAAGTTCGGCCCCGACGGCTCCATGTACGTGCTCGACTGGGGCGGCGGCTTCGGCCGGCACAACCCGGACTCGGGCCTGCACCGGATCGACTACGTCTCCGGTTCGCGGTCGCCCTCGGCGGTCGCCGTCGCGACCCCGGACAGCGGCCAGGCGCCGCTCGAGGTCGCCTTCGACGGCTCGGACAGCAGCGACCCCGAGAACGAGGAACTGCTCTACGAGTGGGACTTCGACGACGACGGGGTGGTCGACTCGACCGATCTCACCGCGGAGTGGACCTACACCGAGAACGGCGTGTACGACGCGCGGCTGACGGTCACCGACCCGTTCGGCAAGACCGGTACGACCACGGTGCCGATCACGGTCGGCAACACCCGCCCGGAGATCCAGTTCAACCTGCCTCCGACGGGCGCGTTCTTCGACTTCGGTGACACCGTGAGCTGGGACATCGACGCGAGCGACGCCGAGGACGAGATCAGCGACTCCAACCTCATCGTGCAGCCCGCCCTCGGCCACGACAGCCACGCCCACCCGGCCGTGGCGTCCTCGGGCCGGACCGGATCGGTCGCCACGAGCCTCGGCGGCGGACACAGCGACGACATGAACGTGTTCTACGTTCTCGACGCCCGCTACGAGGACTCCGGCGGCACCGGAGACGTCCCCAGCCTCACCGGCTCGGACACGTCGCTGCTGTTCGCCAAGACCCGTGAGGCGGAGTTCTACGCCGAGTCCGAGGGGGTGACGGCGAGCGACTCCCGCGACGTCGAGGGCCACGGCACCTCGATCAGCGGACAGGACGGCGCATGGGCCTCCTACGAGCCGGTCAACCTCGTCGGCATCGACCGCCTGCTGCTGCGAGTGGCCTCGGCCACCGGCGGGGACATCGAGCTGCGGCGCGACAGCGCCGACGGCGAGCTGCTCGCCACGGCACAGGTTCCCCCGACCGGCGGCCTGACGAGCTACATCGACGTTCCGGTCGTGATCGAGGACCCGGGTGAGTCCTTCACCCTCGTCGCGGTCTTCCCCGGTGAGGGCGAGCGGCGCCTCAACTTCATCGAGGCCGACGGCAAGGGCGTCTCGCCCACGACCAAGCCCGATGTCGCGATCACCGCTCCGACCGTCACCGACGATCTCGAGCTCGGTGAGATCACCGTGACGGCGGAGGCGAGCGACGCCGAGAACACGATCACCCAGGTCGAGTTCTTCGTCGGCGAGGAGTCCCTCGGAGTCGACACCGAGGCGCCCTACAGCGCCACGTGGACGCCGGCGGAGGAGTCCTTCTTCCAGCTCACCGCGGTGGCGACGAACGACAACGGGGTCTCGACCACCTCGCGGATCGTGCCCGTCACGATCGGTGCGCCGTTCGGCGACTTCAGCACGTTCTCCAACGTCGGCGGCGAGTTCAGCCGGGGCCAGGACGGATCCTTCGTCATCGACTCCGGCGGCGCCAACATGTGGCAGGGGGTCGACGAGTACAGCTCGCTCTACCTGCCCGCCGGCGCCGACGAGGACTGGTCCGCCACGGTGAAGATCGCCAGCCAGGGCAACAGCGCCGGCAGCGCCAAGGCCGGACTGTTCGTGCGCAACGACGTGACCGCCCCCGGCGCGTCCGCCGGCTACGGTGCGCTCGGCATCCGCCCCAGCGGCGGCTTCGAGTGGCTCCGGTCGAGTGACGGCTCGGGGCAGCTCAACGCCTCCGACTCCGGTGGCTCGACGAGCTACCCGGCGTGGGTGCGCCTCGAGCGCAACGGCGAGGACTACCAGGCGTACTGGAGCACCGACGGGGAGACCTTCGCCCCGATCGGCGGCCCGGTCGCACTGCCCGGTGCCGCGTCCGTCCAGGACCTCGGGCTGTTCGTCACGGCGCACAACTCCACCGAGACGAGCGAGGTCGTCTTCTCCGACTTCGTGTTCGACGACGATCCGGACTTCCCGGATCCGGAGGAGCCCGGTCCGGTGCCGGTGTGCGATGGCCCGATGAGCGATGAGTTCGGCGGCAGCACCCTCAACGCCGCCCGCTGGACCACAGTGCGCAACGACCCGGCCCTGCCGATCACGGTGTCCGACGGCGTGCTCCGCCTCCCGGTCACCGGTGCCGACATCGACGGCTCGAACACCGGGCCGATCAGCTACATCGGGCAGCCCGTTCCGGGCGGCGAGTGGCAGGTCGACACGAAGGTCACCATCGAGCAGACCCACGAATGGCAGTACAGCGGCCTGCTCGTGCACTCCGGCGACGACGACTACCGCAAGCTGGCCCTCACCAAGGGTCAGGACGGCGGCCGGTTCATCGAATTCTGGGGTGAGGACTCCGGTTCGCGCACGAACTACGCCGACAACGTCCAGCTCTCCGCCGGTGATCCGGAGACCGTGTTCCTGCGACTGACCAGTGACGGGGACAGCCTCGAGGCCGCCTACTCCTTCGACGGTGAGAGCTACACCACCCTGAGCGGTGCGCCCTCGTACGACCCCGATGCGACCTTCGGCCTCATCGCCGCCGGCGACACGGGCACACCGGAGACGGTCGCGAACATCGACTACTTCCGGGTGACCCCGGAGAGCGGTGACACCGGCGAGCGTGAGCCCGGCGACGAGTTCGAGGGCGACGCCCTCGACGGCTGCCGCTGGGACAGCACCGTCCGCTACAACCCGGACAACCTGTCCGTGCACGACGGCAAGCTGCACATCTCCACCCAGCCGGGGGACGTGAACAACGACAACCCGATCTCGCCGGAGAACTTCATCCTCCAGAGTGCGCCGGAGGGGGACTGGACGATCGAGACCCGATTCCAGGCTCCGCTCGAACACCGGTGGCAGTACGCGGGTCTGCTGGCCTACGGCAGTGACGACGAGTACGTGAAGTTCGACATCGTCGCCAAGAACCAGCCCGGCCAGAGCCTGTTCCTCGGGGCCGAGTTGGTCTCGGAGGTGAACGGCGGCTTCGGCGCCGGCGGCAACGTCGGAATCGATCTCGGTGGAACCCCCGAGAGCCAGTCCTGGCACCTGCGGCTCACCCGCACGGGCGACACGTACGAGGGCTGGGTCAGCGAGGACGGTCAGAACTGGACCTCCGTCGGGGATCCGGTCACCCACCCCGGTGACCTGAACACCTTCGGGCTCGTCGCGATCGGACCGGAGCAGACGAAGCCGGCGACCGTCAGCTTCGACTACTTCCGACTGGTCGACGGCGAGACCGAGCCGCCGGTGGACGAGACCGCCCCGACGGTGACGGGCAACGTGCTCGGCACCCTGACGGGCGGCTTCGAGTCGACGGGCCGGCCCACGAGCCTGGAGGTCGACGGCACCGCGACCCTGACGAAGTCCGAGTCCGGTACCAAGCTCCGGGTGCAGGCCGCCGGCCTCATCCCCGGGCAGACGTACCCGTCGCACCTGCACGCCGGCAGCTGTGAGGTCGCTCAGGAGCACTACATGAACGACCCCGACGGCGTGCACGCCCCGCCGAACGAGATCTGGGCCTCCTCCACGAACGACCCGGAGGGCTCGTTGGTTCCCAACGCGCAGGGCGTGGCCGTCGGATTCGGCAGCGCGGACTGGCTCACCCGCCAGGAGCCGCTGTCGATCATGATCCACGAGTCGCAGGCACCCGGCCTGCCGATCTACTGCGCGGACCTCGTCTCCTACGACGGGCCGGCGACGCTGGCCCTGTCGGCGGACGACGGTGACGGGTCGGGCGTCGACCTGGTCGAGTACTCCCTCGACGGCGGCGAATGGCTTGCCTACGAGGGCGACGTGACGGTCGAGGAGGCGGGCGACCACACGGTCGCCTTCCGCGCGACCGACGCCGCCGGGAACGTGAGCGAGGACGGCGAGCTGTCGTTCTCGATCGCCGCGGACGAGCCGGAGCCGCCGGCGGAGGTGCTGACGGAGACGTCGGTGACGACTCGGTGTGTGGCCGGTCGGCAGGTGTTGGTGGCGTCGGTGACGAATGTGGCCGGTGCCCCGCTCGATGTGAGTGTGGAGACGGCCTTCGGTACCAGGTCTGTTGCGGGTCTGGCCGATGGTGCGACGAAGTCGCTGGCGTTCACGACGCGGTCGGTCGCGATCGATGGTGGTGAGCTGACCGTCGATGCGACGGGTGGCGACGGGCTGGATGGGCAGGAGGTGCTCGCCTACGAGGCGGTGTCCTGCTCGTAGGTCGAGTGGGTCGGTGGTCGGTCCGTTCCCCGGGGGTGTGTGTTCCCGGGGGCGGGCCGGCCCCGGCCGGCCACCCGCGGGTGGCCGGGTCGTTGTTGTGATGTGTGGTTCGCGGGCCCGGTGGGCCTGTGTCGTATCGATCGGTTCGGTGTTGAGCCGGAATGGGAGAAGAAGATGGTCAAGCGCAGTGTGGTCAAGCGCGGTGTGGTCGGGCGTGCCGTGGTCGGTGCGGTCGGTGGTGTGATGCTCGTGGGTGTGGGGACGGCGGCGATGGCCGCGCATCCGGATGCCGAGGACACCAGTGTGGTCGAGATCGGTGTCGAGATCGAGTCGGTGGGTGCGTTGACGATGACGGTCGATGGCACGGAGTCGACGCTGGTCGAGGACGGGTCGACCGAGGAGTTCCGTCAGTTCACCGGGGAGTTGCCGAATGTGACGGTGACCGATGATCGCAGTGACGCGCCCGAGGGCGTGTACTGGTATGTGGTGGGTCAGGCGAGTGACTTCGTGGGTGATGCGGGGCAGGCCCCGATCGGCCCGGAGCACCTGGGGTGGACGCCGGCGATGGTGACCGAGAGCTCGAGCGGGGCCGTGTATGAGGGTGACCCGGTCGAGACCGTGCTGGACGAGGGCCTCGACGCCGTGGGACTGGAAGGTGAGGAGCTGTTGGTCATGACGCTCGACTCCCAGGAGGCGCACGCGGAGAACGGCAGCTGGACGGCGAACGCGGACCTGGTGCTGCGTACCGAGACCGATGTGGCCCCGGGCAGCTATTCCTCGGTGCTGACCCTCTCGCTCTTCGAAGACGGACAGTGACCCGACCCTGACCGAGCACGGGCGATGGGCCCGGTGCGCGACCCTCTAGGCTGAGGAACTGATGACTACATATTCCCGTCGTGGGTTGGGCATTGTCGGCCTGCTGCTCGTGCTCGTCGGATCGATCGTGTTCCCGGCCGGTCCCTCCGCGGCCGATGTCCAGGAGGACGAGTCCATCACCTGGACCGTCGCTCCCGCGGATGCTGAGGGACCGGACGGCCGCATCCGGATCGAGCACGAGCTCGACCCGGGGGAGCGGGTGAAGGAACACATCGCGGTCCGGAACCTCAGCGAGCAGGAGGTCACCTTCCAGCTGTCCGCGGCCGACGGCTACTTCACCCGCAGCGGCCGATTCGACATGCTCGCCTCGGGTGAGGAGTCGGTCGGGGCGGGCACGTGGATCTCGTTGCCGCAGGAGGTCACCATCGCCGCGGGCGAGATGGCGGTCGTGCCGGTGACGATCGAGGTCCCCGAGCGGGCTGAGCCCGGGGATCACGCGGCGGGCGTCGCGGCCTCGGTCATGTCCGTGCAGTCGAGCGAGGACGGCGGGGCCGGGGTCGGCGTGGAGAGCAGGATCGGTATCCGGGTCGAGACCCGGGTGCGCGGCACCCTCGATCCCGCGGCCGGGCTCGAGGTGAGCGGGGCACGGTACGAGCAGTCGTGGAACCCGTTCGTGCCCGGCCGGGCGACGGTCTCCTTCGAGGTGACGAACGAGGGCAACACCACGCTGGACGCGGCCGGCGTCCTGCGGATCGGGGGGCAGGAGATCGCCTTCCCCGCTGCGGACGAACGCCGACAGGAACTTCTGCCCGGTGAGAGCCGCGGGTTCGAGGTCGTGGCACCGGCCACGTGGCCGAGCGTGCGGGTGACCGGCACGGTCGATCTCGAGCCGACATCGAGCGCGATGGATGGAACCGTGTTGACGGTGCCCCCACTCTCGGTGCCGGTCGGGATGTGGGCCTGGCCCTGGTCACAGGCACTCCTGCTCGTGGGGGTGCTGCTCATCCTGGCGGCACTCTTCGGGAACCGCATCCGATCCAAGCGACGGTTCCAGACCCTCTTGGAGGAAGCCAGGCAGGCGGGGCGCCTGGAAGCAGCACGGACATCGACGAGCACGACGAGTGAGGACACATGACCGGCGCCACCCAGACACGCAGCAGGACCACCTGGCTGATCACCTGCTTGACCGCGCTCATGCTGATCGTGGGGATCTCCACGGCCGTGACTGCGGGCGCCGTGACCGCCGGCGCGGAGACGACCGGCGCGGCGGACGGCGATGGAGTCGCCGTCGACGTCGAGATCACCCCGACGGTGGACCCGACGGCGACGGCGGACCCGACAGGTGAGCCGACCGATAGCGCGGACGGCGCCGACGGCACGGACGGTGCCGAGGGTGCCGATGGTGCCGACGGTGCGGACAGCGCAGCGGCCGGAGCCGCTGAGGGGGCGGACGGGCAGACCCCCGGCGACGACAGCACGGCGCCGGGCGGCTCGCTTCCCGACACGGGGACGGACGTGACGCTGGTCGTCTCGCTCGCGGCGCTGCTGCTCATCACCGGCGCCGGGGTCGTGCTGCGCGCACGCCGCGGACGCTCCGCGAGCTCCACCACATCAGCGGGAGACCGCCCCATACGGTGAACGGACTCTCGTCACGGAGTCGGTCGTGGCGCGAAGGCCATCAACACAGTCGTGTAACGATGAGTGCCGTCTTCAGACTTTTGTCTTGACAGTATCGAAAGTCTCTCCCTAAGATCGTCGATTGTGTGATCCGCCGTCGATTCATCGATCAGGGGTCACAGGGAGCTCTCTCTGCTGAGAGCTCGGTATCCATGCCAGAGCACACCGAAGTGTGGCCCCGGGTCGCACGCCGCTGCTGCCCGCCCGTCGGCGAGCGGCCGCGCGCTGTGCTCCGGCCACGTGAAGGAGGAGAGAATGGTCAGACAGACTGGGGCCGGCCGATGGTCGGTCCGAGGCGCGGCGGTGGCGATGGCCGCCGGATTGGTCGTGCCGCTGGCGATGACGGGAGCGGTCGCCGCTCCCGGGCACGGGGGCGATGGATCCGCCGCCGTCCTCGCGGCGGAGGATCCCGCGCTCGACTGGGACAACTACGAGAAGATCCTGCTCACCAAGGACACCGGTGAGCCGATCGACCTGGCGGTGCTGCCCGACTCGCGCGTGCTGCACACGGCGCGCGACGGCGTCGTCCGCCTGACGGACCCGTCGACGGGCCTGACCACCGAGGCTGGGAAGCTCGACGTCTATCACAACTCCGAGGACGGCCTCCAGGGCATCGCCATCGACCCGGACTTCGAGGAGAACAACTGGGTCTACCTCGTCTACGCCCCGCGCGTCATGGCGGGGACCTCGCCGACCGGGGTCGCCTACCCGGAGACGACGCCCGAGGGCAGCGCCCCCGAGCAGCTCCCGGACGGTGAGGATGCCGAGACGTACTGGGACCAGTGGGTCGGCTACAACGTGCTGTCCCGGTTCCAGTGGGACGGCGCCTCGAACACCCTCGACCTGACGAGCGAGCAGGAGATCATCAAGATCACCGCCCAGCGTGGCCAGTGCTGCCACGTCGGTGCCGACATCGCCTTCGACGGGGACGGCAACCTCTATCTGTCCTCGGGCGACAACACCCCTGCGGGCACGCCCGGTGCGAACGGGTTCACCCCGATCAACAACGCCCCGGGGATGAACCCGGGCTTCGACTCCCGCCGCGGCGCGGGCAACAGCAACGACCTGCGCGGAAAGATCCTGCGGATCGACGTGCGCGAGAGCATCGCCGAGGGTGCCGAGCCCGGTCCCGGGAGCACGTACGACATCCCGGCCGGGAACCTCTTCGACTCACCCGAGTACGACCCGGACCTCGTGCGCGAGGAGATCTACGTCATGGGAGTGCGCAATCCGTTCCGCATGGACGTCGATGCCGAGTCCGGCGCGCTGGTCTGGGGCGACTACGGCCCGGACTCCGCCACCGCGCAGGACGACCGCGGCCCCATGGGGTATGTCGAGTGGCAGCTGACGACCGAGCCGATGAACGGCGGCTGGCCGTACTGCCACGGGCCGAACGACGGCGGCGCCTACAACGAGTGGGACTACGAGACTGGCACCCCCGGTGAGTTCTTCGACTGCGCCGCCCCGGTGAACAACTCCACCTGGAACACCGGCCTGACCGAGCTCCCGGCGGTCACGCAGCCGCAGATCTGGTACGGCGACAGCGTCGGCGACCAGCCGTGGGACGAACTGATCGAGTTCAGCACCGGCCGTGGCCAGGCCCCCATGGGTGGCCCGATCTTCCGCTACGACCCGGCGAACGAGTCCCCCGCGCAGTTCCCGGAGTACTGGGACGGCAAGGCCTTCATGGCCGAGTTCTCCATGGACTACGTCGCAGCGATCACGCTGGACGAGCTCAGCTCGGCCGGTCAGGTCACCCAGATCGAGAACTTCCTTCCCAACGCCTTCCTGAGTGACGCCGCCCAGCCCATCTGGGACAACGTCATGGACATGGAGTTCGGACCCGACGGTTCGATGTATGTGCTCGAGTACGGTGACGGCTTCTTCCGTCAGAACCCGGACGCCGGGCTCTACCGGGTCGACTACGCCGAGGGGAACAAGACCCCGCAGGCCTTCGTCACCGCCGACCCGATCTCCAGCAGCGACGTGCCGCTGACCGTGACCTTCGACGCCTCGGACTCGCGTGACCCCGAGGGCGGGGACCTCACCTACGAGTGGGACTTCGACGGATCGGGTGAGTTCGTCGAGGGCGGGCCGACCGCCACGCACACCTATGAGAACCTCGGCCAGTTCCACGTGACGCTTCGCGTGACCGACGAGGCCGGCAAGTTCGGGCTGGCGACCGTTCAGATCACGGTCGGGAACACGGCCCCCGAGGTGAGCCTCAGCGTTCCGAACGGTTCGCTCTTCAGCTGGGGCGACGACGTCCCCGTCTCGGTCACGGTGACCGACGCCGAGGACGACGCGGCCGGGGGTGAGGGGGTCGACTACGAGCGGACCCTCACCGCCCGATCCACCGTCGGCCAGTGGCTCTCGGACGCTCTCGGCGGCCCGATCCTGCTCGACGTGCTCGGCGTTCCCGCCGACGCGCTCGCCGCGGCCGCGGGTGTGCCGCTCGAGGACCTCGTGGCGTTGTCGGGCGGAGCGCTCACGGCGGAGATGGTGGCCGACGTGCTCGCCGCCTACGCCGACGCCCCCGACCCGGAGCCCTCGACCGTCGACTGCTCGCGTGTGAACTGGACCTTCGGGCTCGGACACAACGAGCACGCTCACCCCGAGGTCTCGGGAACGGGTTGCGAATTCACGATCGAGACCAGTGAGAGCGCGCTCGAGCACGGTGCGGGCGAGAAGCTCTACGGCACCCTCGTGGTCACCTACACGGACAACCCGCAGGGCGACGTCCCGGCCGCGACCGGTGAGGCGACGCTCGTGCTCAAGCCCGCCGAGCAGCAGGCCGAGTGGTTCGACGACGCCCAGGGGGTCGAGATCGTCGCGGACGAGTCGGCCGAGGCGCTGAAGAAGGTCGCCTCCTTCGACGTCGGCGACTGGTTCGCCTTCCGACCGATGACGCTCCAGCACGCACCGAGCGGCGAGGCGATCGACCTGGTGACGGCCCGGGCCAGCGGTGAGGGCACCCTCTCGCTCCGCTGGGACGAGTACCGGGCCGAGCCGTTCGCCGAGCTCACCTTCACGGGCGGGGCGGGCTGGCAGGATGTCGCGGCCGTGTTCGACTCGATCCCGGAGGGCTCCGGCACGGTCTACGTGACCACGACCGGTGGCCTCGAGGTCGACTCCCTCGTCTTCGGCGTCTCGGACGTCGAGCCGACCGACCCGCCGACCGACGGCGCCGACGGGGCTGCTGACGGTGCCGACGGTGCTGACGGTGCCGACGGGGCTGCTGAGGGTGCCGACGGTGCCGACGGGGCTGCTGACGGTGCCGACGGTGCCGACGGGCAGACTCCCGGCGACGACGCCACGGTGCCGGGCGGCGCGCTGCCCGACACGGGGGCGGGCGTGATGCCGGCCGCCGTGCTCGGCGCGCTGCTGCTCATCGCCGGCGCCGGGGTCGTGCTGCGCGCACGGCGCGAACGCGCCTGATCACGCCGTAGACGGCCGCCGATGGCCGGGTCCCCGCTCGGGGCCCGGCCATCGGTGTGTCTGAACCCGAATCCGCGCGTATTCAGTGACACATCCGAGCCCAGTCCACCCGAGCGATCGCTGCAAGCGGCGCTTGAAGGATGGCAGATGATGACACACTTATGTTTGACGGAACAACAAAAGGTCGGTAGATTGCGGATCGTGGCTTGCGTCACATGTCGTCCTGTCGTGGATCGGTAGTCGCGCATGACGGCGCCGGCCGCTCGCCCCGGATCCGACGACGGACCCGGGGGACACCGGCGGAATCCCGCCGAAGCGCGCTGACCGACCACCATCCGGGCGGGCGGGCTGCGCACCTTACACACGACTCGAGGAGGATCCGTGGTGAGACGAACACAGGGCGGCAGCTGGCCGTCCCGCGTGGCGGGCATGATGCTCGCAGGAGCGCTCATAGCGCCGCTCGGAATGAGCAGCGCCTTCGCGCAGACAGAACCGCCGCCGCCGGAGGACGAGGCGTTCGACGCCCTCGTCTTCAGCAAGACCAGCGCGTTCCGGCACAGCTCGATCGAGACCGGAATCGCGGCCATCGAGGCCCTCGGGGCGGAGAACGGCTTCTCGGTCGACACGACCGAGGACGCCGGAGCCTTCACCGCGGCGAACCTGGCCCAGTACGACGTCGTCGTCTGGCTGTCGACGACCGGTGACGTGCTCGATGCGGACCAGCAGGCCGCGTTCGAGGACTACATCCGCTCCGGTGGCGGATACGCCGGCGTCCACGCCGCGAGCGACACCGAGTACGACTGGTCGTGGTACGGCGACCTCGTGGGCGCCTACTTCTCCGGTCACCCCGCGAACCAGGACGCGACCGTCGTCGTCGAGGACCCGGCGCACCCCTCGACCGCGCACCTGCCGGCCGAGTGGGACAGGTACGACGAGTGGTACTCCTTCCGCGACAACCCGCGCGGCGACGTCCACGTGCTCGCCTCCCTCGACGAGGACAGCTACGACCCGGGCGGCAACGCCATGGGCGACGACCACCCGATCGCCTGGTGCCAGGACTTCGACGGCGGCCGATCCTGGTACACCGCGGGCGGTCACACGAACGAGTCCTACGGTGAGCCCGGGTTCCGGGAGCACCTCCTCAAGGGCCTGCAGACCGCGGCCGGAGTCGTTCCCGCCGACTGCAGCGCCTCGCTCGACGCGAGCTTCGAGAAGGTTCCGCTCGACCTCAACACCCAGAACCCGATGGACGTCTCACCGACGCCGGACGGGCGGGCCGTCTACCTCGAACGCGACGGCCGCGTCCAGATCGTGCAGGCCGACGGCGGCACGGTCACGGCCGGGACCCTCGCGGTCACCCAGGTCCAGGAGTTCGGACTGCTCGGCATCGAGCTCGACCCGGACTTCGCCGAGAACGGGTGGATCTACCTCTACTACTCGCCGCAGGGCTCCGAGACCGACCGCGTCGCCCGGTTCACCCTCGAGGGCAACACGCTCGACCTGAACAGCGAGAAGGTGCTGCTCGAGGTGCCGGTGCAGCGGGACGAATGCTGCCACGCCGGGGGAGCGCTCGAGTTCGACGGCGAGGGCAACCTGTACATCGCCCTCGGCGACAACACGAACCCCTTCGCCTCCGACGGCTACACCCCGATCGACGAGCGGGACGGCCGCGCCGCCTGGGACGCGCAGCGGACCTCCGGGAACACGAACGACCTGCGCGGCAAGGTCCTGCGGATCACCCCGCAGGACGACGGCAGCTACACCATCCCCGACGGCAACCTCTTCGAACCGGGCACCGAGCTGACCCGGCCCGAGATCTACGCGATGGGCTTTCGCAACCCGTTCAAGATCGGCATCGACCCGCGCACGGACACGCTGCTCGTGGCGGACTACGGCCCCGACGCGGGGTCGAACAACCCGAACCGCGGGCCCGCCGCCACCGTGGAGTGGAATGCGCTGACCCAGCCGGGCAACTACGGCTGGCCGCTGTGCGTGGGCCCGAACACGCCCTACAACGACTACGACTTCGCGACCGGCACGAGCGGGGCGACGTTCGACTGCGAGAACGGACCGACGAACGACTCGCCCCACAACACCGGCCTGACCACCCTGCCCCCGGCGATCCCGGCCACCATCTGGTACCGGAACAACGGATCCGAGAGCAACGCCCCGGAGATCGGCAACGGCGGGGCACCGATGGCCGGCGGGGTCTACGTCTACGACGAGACCTCCGACTCCGAGCGGAAGTGGCCTGCCTACTGGGACGGCAAGGCGATGTTCGGCGAATGGAACACGAACAAGCTGTTCTCGTTCCAGCTCTCCGACGACTCGAGCAAGGTCCTCGACATCAACGAGATCTTCACCTCCATGTCGTTCGCTCGCCCGCATGCGCTCGAATGGGGTGCCGACGGCGCCCTGTACGTGATCGAGTGGGGTGGCGGCTTCGGCGGGAACAACGCCGACTCCGGCCTGTACCGGATCGATTACGTCTCCGGCAACCGATCGCCCATCGCGCGCATCGCCTCCGACGTCACCTCCGGCCCCATCCCGCTCGAGGTGACGTTCAGCGCCGACGGATCCCGGGATCCGGACGGCGGCGAGGTGACCTACGCCTGGGACTTCGGCGACGGGTCGACCTCGACCGAGGCGAACCCCACGCACACCTACACCGGCGCCGGCAACTACACGGCGACCCTGACCGTGACCGACCCGGACGAGAAGTCGACCTCGGCCACCCTGCCGATCACGGCCGGGAACACCGCCCCGGTGATCGACGTCGAGTTCCCGGCGAACGGCGGGTTCTTCAACTTCGGTGACGTGGTCAGGTACAAGGTCTCGGTCACCGATCCCGAGGACGGCGAGATCGACTGCGACAACGTCATCGTCCAGCCCGCCCTCGGCCACGACGAGCACGCCCACCCGGCCGATCAGTTCCGCGGCTGCGAGGGTGCCATCCCCGTCGAGGGCGACCAGGGCCACATCGGCGCCAACATCTTCGGCGTCCTCACCGTGACCTACACGGACCAGGGCGCGGACGGGGTGGACCCGCTCACGACCCAGGAGATCGTGATCCTCCAGCCCAAGCGCAAGGAGGCGGAGTTCTTCTCCGACACCGGACGGCTGCCGGGCTCGACGAGCACGGGAGACCCGGGGGTCCAGACCGAGGACACGAGCGACGTCGGCGGCGGCCTGAACATCGGCTACGCCGAGGTCGACGACTGGTTCTCCTTCGACCCGACCAACCTGACCGGCATCGACGCCATCCGCGTGCGCGGCGCGTCCGATCCGGGCGGCACCATCGACATCCGCACCGGTGCGCCGGACGGGCAGTCGTTGGGCACCGTGACGATCCCGGACGGCGACTGGCAGGGCTGGGGCGACTACGACCTCGACCTCCCCGCGGACGTCACCACGGAGACCGGGCCGCTGTACTTCGTGATCACGGCCGGTCAGGCCAACGTCAACTGGGTCGAGTTCCTCGGCACGGGCGTCACGGACAACTCGAGCCCCGTCGTCGAGGTCGAGACCTCCGCGACGACCGGCACCGCCCCGCTCACGGTGGACTTCACCGCGACCGGCAGCGATCCGGACGGCGACACCCCGCTCACCTACTCGTGGGACTTCGGTGACGGATCGGCGACGGTGGACACCGCCGCGGCGACCCACACCTATACGAGGCCGGGAGAGTACGCCGCCACGGTGACCGTCACCGACACCCGCGGTGCCACGACCTCGAGGGGTGTGGCCATCACGGCGAGGCCGGCGACCCTCATGTGCTTCGCCGGCCGGTCGGACGACTTCACCGGCGACGCGCTCGACACCGGCCGCTGGGACGGCGTCGTCCGAGGAAACCAGGAGCTGCGGATCGAGGACGGATCGCTCATCATCCCGACGAGTTCGACCGACATCTACGGCACCGGCAACTCGGGCACACCGAACCTCGTGCTGCAGGATCTGCCGGAGGGCCCGTTCACGGCGACCACCAAGGTGACGATGCCCGGCACACAGGCCTACCAGCAGGCCGGCCTCCTCATCTACGGCGACGACGACAACTACGCCAAGATGGTCTTCCAGGCGCGGGACACGGCGTCGCCGAACGCGGACTCCCGGATCTTCCAGTACATCGTGGAGGAGAACGGCGATCCCCGTGAGGTGGACGACTCGAACACCGCCGACCTCGGTGCGGACTACCCCACGACCGTGTGGGTGCGGTTCATCAGCGACGGTGAGAGCCTCAACGCCGCCTACAGCGCGGACGGGGTGACCTTCACCGAGATGCCGGAGACCAAGTCGATCGCCGGCATCGACAACCCGCGGATCGGTCTCGTCTCGCTCCAGGGCGGCGACCGTCCGCAGGCACCCGTCGAGGCGGCGTTCGACTACTTCACGTTCACCCCGGACGACACCGTGCCCCCGGTCGGCCCGGACGACGAGTTCGACGGCACCGCGCTCGACGGCTGCCGCTGGGACGTCGTGCGCCCGGACTACGACCACCTGCGGGTGATCGACGGCCGGCTCGAGCTCGATGCGCTCACGGGAGACATCTACGGCACCGACAACTCCGGCACCGGGAACTTCGTGCTCCAGGATGCGCCGGAGGGTGACTGGACGGTGGAGACCCTCGTCGATGCCGACTCCTTCAGCCGGCAGTACGAGCAGGCGGGCCTCATCGCCTACGTCGACGACGACAACTACGTCAAGCTCGACGTGCTCGCCACGAGCACCGAGGGAAGCGCCGTGACGCGCAACCTCGAGCTCCGCAGCGAGATCGGCGGCGTCGTCCAGGATCCGCAGCCCTCGCAGTCCGGGGTGGACCAGGGCGTGTGGCACCTGCGCCTGCAGAAGGAGGGGACGACGCTGACCGGCTCGTACTCGGCCGACGGCGAGGCATGGACGCAGTTCGAGTCCGTGACCAACGCCGACGTCGCGAACATCGGCCGCGTCGGCCTCTTCACCCTGGCCGCCGGCTCGACCGCGCAGCCCACCGCGACGTTCGACTACTTCCGGGTGGTCGACGGCGATCCCGAGCCGCCGGCAGAGGTACTGACGGAGACGGCGGTGACGACCCGGTGTGTGGCGGGTAGGCAGGTGCTCGTGGCGTCGGTGACGAATGTGGCCGGTGCGCCGCTCGATGTGAGCGTGGAGACGGCCTTCGGTACCAGGTCCGTTGCGGGTCTGGCCGATGGTGCGACGAAGTCGCTCGCGTTCACGACGCGGTCGGTCGCCATCGACGCCGGTGAGCTCACCGTCGATGCCGCGGGCGACGGCTTGGACGGGCAGGAGGTGCTCGCCTACGAGGCGACGTCCTGCTCCTAGGACGTGCGTGACGTCGGTCCGTTCCCTGGTGAGTATCGCCGGGGAGCGGGCCGACGATCAGGCGCCGGCGAGGAACTCGTCGATCGCGGGCGCGTCGAGCACCCGCTTGGCCACCATCCGGGCGGCCCCGAGGATCCCGGCCCGGCCGGCGGTCTGGGAGGTGACGATCCGCAGGTGCTCGGTGGCCAGCGGCAGCGAGCGGCTGTAGACCACCTCGCGCAGGCCGGCGAGCAGGTGCTCGCCCGCATCGGCGATGACCCCGCCGATGACGATGACCGACGGATTGAGCAGGTTGACGCACCCGGCGACCACGTCGCCGATGTCGCGACCGGCCTGGCGCACGGCCTGCATCGTGCGCGTGTCGCCGGCGCGCACGAGGTCGACGATCTCGGCCGTGGCCTCGATGTCGTACCCCTGCTCGCGCAGTGACTCCACGATCGCGTGGCCGCTGGCGAGTGCCTCGAGGCAGCCAAGGTTGCCACAGCGGCAGGGCACCGGTTCCCCGCGGGGGACCGCGATGTGCCCGAGGTCGCCGGCGGCCCCCTGCGCGCCCCGCCGCAGCTCGCCGTCCGAGATGATCCCCGAGCCGACGCCCGTGGCGACCTTGATGAACAGCAGGTTCGCGACGTCGGGCCACTGCGACCGGTGCTCGCCGAGCGCCATGATGTTCACGTCGTTGTCGACCAGCACGGGGACCGGGAACGTCCGTTGCATCCGTGCGGGCACGTCGAAGCCGTCCCAGCCGGGCATGATCGGAGGGCTGATCGGCTGGCCCGTGTCGTGCTGGACCGGGCCCGGCAGCCCGATCCCCACCCCGAAGACGTCGGTGACCGGCCGGTCGATCTCGATGAGCATCTGCTCGAACTCGGCCGCGACCGAGTCGAGCACCGGCTCGGGGCCGGCGCTGATCGTGACCGGCAGCGAGCGCTCGCTCACGATGTTGGCGGCGAGGTCGGTGATGGCCAGCCGGTAGTGGCTCGCGCCGATGTCGGCGACGAGGATGAGGCGCACGCCGGCGTTGAACGCGAACGTGGCGGGCGGGCGCCCGCCGGTGGAGACCGCCTCGCCCGTGGCGATGAGGAGGCCGGAGGCGAGGAGCTCGTCGACCCGGGCGGCCACCGTCGGCCGCGCGAACCTCGTCGCCGCGGCCAGCTCGGCGCGCGTGTGGGGGAGTCCGTCGCGGACGAACTGGAACAGGGCTCCGGCGGAACGAGGATCGTTCCCCCGTGGCTTGGCGGCCACGAGCTGGGAGACTCGGGTGTCGGTGTCTGTCATGGGACAAGTTAACCACCCCGAAGTGCCCCAGCTTTTAGGAATGGGCGGCGAGTTACGATTCGGACACGGCGTAACTTTTGGTTGACTCGTTCCATAAGTGGCGCTAGTCTGTGGCTATGGTCACAGCAGACCCCTCCACACCGCTCCTGAGCGTGACGGGGCTCATCAAACACTTCCCTGGTGCCAAGGCGCTCGACGGGGTCGACTTCGACGTGCGTACGGGCGAGGTGCACTGCCTCCTCGGCCAGAACGGTGCCGGCAAGTCCACCCTCATCAAGGTGCTCGCGGGCGCCCATCAGCTCGACTCCGGGCAGGTGCGATGGAACGGGGAGGACGTCACGATCGCCTCGCCCTCCGTCGCACTCGAGATCGGGATCGCGACGATGTACCAGGAGCTCGACGTCGTCGACGGGCTGAGCGTCGCCGAGAACATCTTCCTCGGGCACGAGCTCGCCCGCGGCGGGGTGCTCCGCCGGGGCGAGGCCCACGACCGAACGAGGAAGCTCCTCGCGCGGCTCGGACATCCGGAGATCCGGCCGGGCCAGGAGGTCGGGCAGCTGTCCGCCGCCGGCCGCCAGATCGTCTCGATGGCGCGGGCACTCTCGCGCAACGCCCGCGTGATCGTCATGGACGAGCCCTCGGCGGTGCTCGACCCCGAGGAGGTCGACAACCTGTTCAAGGTGGTGGAGTCCGTGACCGCCGAAGGCGTCGCGGTCATCTACATCTCCCACCGACTCGAGGAGATCCGCCGCATCGGCGACCGGATCACCGTGCTCAAGGACGGCAAGACGGTCGCGAGCGGCCTGCAGGTCTCCGAGACCTCGACGCCGGAACTCATCGAACTCATGACCGGTCGCGTCATCGCCGCCGACTTCGGCGGCGCCCGCACGGGCGAGATCGGCGAGGTGCGACTCGAGGTCGAGGACCTCGAACTCGCCGGGGTCTTCGAGCACGTCTCCTTCACCGTCCGCGCCGGGGAGATCGTCGGCCTGGCCGGGCTCGTCGGGGCCGGCCGTTCGGAGATCGTCGAGAGCGTCTACGGCGCGCGCACCTCGACCGGCGGCACGGTGCGGGTGAACGGCAAGGCGCTGCGCCGGGGCTCCGTGGAGCGCGCCGTCGCGCACGGCATCGGGCTCGCCCCCGAGGAGCGCAAGAGCCAGGGCCTGCTCCTCGACGAGCCCGTCTACCGCAACATCACGCTGTCCACCTTCGCGCGCTTCGCCCGCGGCGGCTTCCTCAAGGAGCGCGCCGAGCGCGCCGCCGCCCGCGAACAGATCGAGTCCCTGCAGCTGGCCCCGGGCGATCCGGACCGGCGGATCCGGACCCTCTCCGGCGGCAACCAGCAGAAGGCGATGCTCGCCCGCTGGCTCGTCCACGGCTGCGAGGTCCTCATCCTCGACGAGCCGACCCGCGGCGTGGACGTCGGCGCCCGAGCCGAGATCTACGCACTGATCCGTACCCTCGCGGCCCAAGGCGCCGCCGTCCTCATGGTCTCGAGCGAGATCGAGGAGGTGCTCGGCCTGGCGGACCGGGTGCTGGTCATCGCCGACGGCCGCGTAGTCCACGAGGGACCGGCCGATCAGATCGACGAGCACGGAGTGCTCGACCTCATCATGGAAGGAACCAGCGTATGAGCGAGAACGTATCGGCGGTCCAGTCCGCCGGACCCCTCGCGCGAGTTCGGAGCAGCCCGGGGCTCGTGCGCAACCTCGGCCTCATCATCGCCCTCGTGCTCTTGTGCGTCGTGGGCGCGGTGACCTCGGGCGACCAGTTCGTCAGCTCCGCGAACCTCATGGTCATCCTCAGCAGCGCCGCGACCATCGGCATCATGTCCATCGGGATGACGTTCGTGATCACCGGCGGCGGGATCGACCTCTCGGTCGGCTCGATGCTCGGCCTCGCGACCGTCTGGGCGACGACGCTGGCCACCCAGACGATGGCCGCCAGCAGCGGCTGGTTCGTCATCGCCGTCACGGCAGTCCTCGTGGGCGCCGGAGTCGGGCTGGTCAACGGCATCATCATCGCCTACGGCCGGGTCGAGGCGTTCATCGCGACGCTGGCCATGATGGTCGGTGCGCGCGGCCTGGCCGAGATCATCTCCGGCCGCCACACCCAGCTCGTCGACAACGACGCGTTCCTCGACGTGTTCCGGGCGGACGTCCTGGGCGTGCCCGCGATCGTGTGGATGTTCCTCGTCGTGGCCGTCGCCGGCTGGTTCCTGCTCAACCGCACGACCTTCGGCCGACGCACCATCGCGGTGGGCGGAAACCCGGAGGCGGCTCGCCTGGCCGGAATCAAGGTCAAGCGCCACACCATGTACCTCTACGCGCTCGCGGGCACCACCGTCGGGATCGCCGCGATCACGATGCTCGCGCGCACCCGCTCCGGCTCGTCCACGAACGGCACCATGTACGAGCTGGACGCGATCGCCGCCGTGGTGATCGGCGGCACGCTGCTCATGGGAGGGCGCGGGACCATCTTCGGCACGGTCCTGGGCGTGCTCATCTTCTCCACCCTCACGAACGTCTTCATCCAGAACAACCTGTCCACATCGGCCCAGTCGCTCGTCAAGGGCGCCATCATCGTCATCGCGGTGCTCCTGCAGCAGCGCTTCGCCAATCGCGGGTCGAGTTAGCCCGCGGTGATTCCGCATCCATCATCAGCTCCCGATTCACCTGTCACTACGTCAAGGAGGACACCTATGTCACGGACCATCACGCGTCGCCGGCTCACCGTCGCCGCCGGACTCTCCACCATGCTGCTGCTCGCCGGCTGCGTGAGCAACACCCCGGAGGACACCTCCGGCGAGGGCGGCTCCGACACCGGCTCGGACTCCGCGCCGGCCGCCTCGGGCAACGACGAGCCGGGTGACACGGTCACGATCGGCTTCTCCGCCCCGGCCGCCGACCACGGCTGGATGGGCGCCATGACCACCCTCGCGCAGGCCGAGGCCGCGAAGTTCGAGGACGTCGACCTTCAGGTCGCCGAGGGCACGAACGACGTCGCCCTGCAGATCACCCAGATCCAGACCTTCATCAACAACGGGGTCGACGCGATCGTCATGGTCCCCTTCGACGGCGCGGCCCTCACCGGCGTGGCCCTCGAGGCCATGGCCGCGGGCATCCCGGTGATCAACGTCGACCGCGAGTTCTCGGACTCCAACGCCTCCCGCGTGACCGTGCTCGGCGACAACTACGGCATGGGCGTGAGCGCCGGCGAGTACATCTGTGAGCGCCTCGGCGGCCAGGACGACGCGGTGATCGCCGAGATCGCCGGGATCGACAGCCTGCCCCTGACCCAGGACCGGAGCCAGGGCTTCGCGGACGCCCTCGGCGACTGCGGCCTCGAGGTCTCCAACCGCGTCGCCGCCGACTTCACGGTCCAGGGCGGGGAGGAGTCGACCTCCAACCTGCTGCAGGCCGCCCCGAAGATCGACGCGATCTGGAACCACGACGACGACCAGGGCGTCGGCGTGCTCTCGGCGATCGACGCCGCCGACCGCGACGAGTTCTTCCTCGTCGGCGGTGCCGGCTCGGCGAACATGATGCGTCACATCCAGGAGGGCGACTCGGTGGTCGAGGCCACGGTGCTCTACCCGGCGACCCAGGCCGCCGACGGCGTGCGCCTCGCGCGACTGCTCGTGCAGGACAAGGCGATGGCGGACCTCGCCGAGGTGCAGGTGCCCCGCAAGGTGCAGCTGTACGCCCCGGTCGTGACCTCGGACAACGTCGACCAGTTCATCGACGCCGCGTTCGAGTCCTGAGTCGCGGGCGGCGTGCCGGGAAGGGCCGGCACGCCGCCTCGTCGTTGCCGGGCCCGGTGGGTCCGGCACCACCGCAGAAGGGGATGACACATTGAATAAGCAAGGCCGACTGAATGTCGCGATGATCGGATACGCCTTCATGGGGCGGGCCCACTCCCAGGCGTGGCGGGTGGCCCCGAGGTTCTTCGACCTCCCGCTCGAGCCCCGCATGGGGCTGCTCGTCGGACGGAACGAGGCGGCGGCCACGGCGGCGGCCGGCAGGCTCGGCTGGGCGGAGGTGGAGACCGACTGGCGCCGCGTCGTCGAACGAGACGACGTCGACCTCGTCGACATCTGCACGCCCGGCGATACGCACGCCGAGATCGCCGCGGCGGCATTGCGCGCCGGCAAGCACGTGCTCGTGGAGAAGCCGATGGCCAACTCGGTCGCCGAGGCCGAGGCGATGGTCGCGGCCGCCGAGGACGCCCGCGGGAGCGGCGCCCGGGCGATGGTCGGCTTCACCTACCGGCGCGTGCCCGCGGTCGCCCTCGCCCGCCAACTCGTGGCCGAGGGCCGGATCGGGCAGGTGCGCCAGGTGCGCGCCCAGTACCTTCAGGACTGGCTCGCCGACGATGAGGCGCCGCTGTCGTGGCGGCTCGACAAGGACCGGGCCGGCTCCGGGGCGCTCGGCGACATCGGCGCGCACATCGTCGACCTGACCGAGTTCGTCACCGGGGAGCGCTACGTCGGGGTCTCCGGGATGCTCGAGACGTTCGTGCACGAGCGCCCGACCGCGGGCAATTCGGACGGCCTGAGCAGCACGGCCGGGACCGGACGGGGCCGGGTCACCGTCGACGACGCGGCCGCATTCACCGCTCGCCTCTCCGGCGGGGGAACCGCGGTGCTCGAGGCGACCCGCGTGGCCTGGGGCCGGAAGAACGCGATGCGCTTCGAGATCTCGGGCAGCACGGGAACGCTCGCGTTCGACTTCGAGGAGATGAACATCCTCCACCATTACGACGCCTCGACCCCCGCCCGCGACGGCGGATTCCGGCGGATCCTCGTGACCGAATCGGATCACCCGTACATCGCGGCCTGGTGGCCGCCCGGGCACGGTCTCGGCTACGAACACGGCTTCACCCACCAGGCCGTCGATCTCGTCGAGGCGATCGCGGGCGGGCACGACCCCGCGCCGTCCTTCGCCGACGGGCTGCACGTGCAACAGGTCCTGGCCGCCGTCGAACGCTCGAGCACTGCCCAGGGCGCCTTCACGGCCGTGGGCGACTGACGCCGTCGGGCACGGTCACGAACCACCGGCGGCACCGCCGCCGCCATCACGAGAAAGGACGCCATCCATGGCACGACCGATCACGCTGTTCACCGGCCAGTGGGCCGACCTGCCGTTCGAGGAGGTGGCCCGGCTCGCGGGCGAGTGGGGCTACGACGGCCTCGAGATCGCCTCGTGGGGCGATCACCTCGACCCGTGGCGCGCCGCCGAGGACGACGCCTACGTGCGCAACCGCCTCGACATCCTGGAGAAGAACGGCCTGCAGGTCTTCACCATCTCCAACCACCTCAAGGGTCAGGCCGTCTGCGACGACCCGATCGACGAGCGCCACCGGGGCATCCTGCCGGACCGGATCTGGGGCGATGGCGACCCCGAGGGCGTGCGCCGGCGCGCGGCGGAGGAGCTCAAGGTGACGGCGACGGCCGCGGCCCGGCTCGGCGTCAAGACCGTGAGCGGCTTCACCGGCAGCTCCATCTGGAAGTACGTGGCGATGTTCCCGCCGGTGTCGGAGGAGCTGGTCGAGGCCGGCTACCGGGACTTCGCCGACCGCTGGAACCCGATCCTCGACGTCTTCGACGCCGAGGGTGTCCGGTTCGCGCTCGAGCCGCACCCCTCCGAGATCGCCTACGACTACTGGACGACGCAGCGCACCCTCGAGGCGATCGGGCACCGGGAGGCGTTCGGCCTCAACTGGGACCCCTCCCACTTCATGTGGCAGGACCTCGACCCGGTCTCGTTCCTGTGGGACTTCCGCGACAAGATCTTCCACGTGCACTGCAAGGACTCCAAGCGGCGCCTCAACGGGCGCAACGGCCGGCTCGGATCGCACCTGCCGTGGGCGGACCCGCGCCGGGGCTGGGACTTCATCTCGACCGGTCACGGCGACGTGCCGTGGGAGGACGCGATCCGCATGCTCAACGCCATCGGCTACGACGGCCCGCTCTCGGTCGAGTGGGAGGACGCCGGCATGGACCGGCTCGTGGGCGGACCGAAGGCGCTCGAGTTCGTGCGCTCGCTCTCGTTCAAGACCTCGGATGCGGCCTTCGACGCCGCCTTCTCCACCCGCTGAGGCACACCGGCTCCACGCGCTGAGGCGCACCGGGCGCCGCCGTCGTTCGGCGTCACACAGCGGTTCTATCGCTGACCAGGGTCACATCCCTGGAATCGGATCCGATTCCAGGGATGTGACCCTGCTCGTTTCCGGGGAAGCCTCCCGTTGTCCCGCACCGGCGAGTTTCCCCGCGTGCCCGATACAAGACACCCGCGTGCCCGATGTTCACGCCGCCCCCACCAGCCACCGGCCATCGCCGACACCTCCCGCCGCACCCACCCGGGCGGACGCCTTCCGCCCCGCTCCGGGCGGCAGTAGCGTTGACCTCGATCGACGCGCCGCCGTTCCACCGCGCGTGCCGGCATTCCCCGACCGGGGCGTGCCGGCGCGATGTCCCGGCCGCCGCGTCAACCCGTGACGATGACCTGTCGGTCGGATGCGGCCACCCGGACCGGACGGCCCACCTCGACCCATTCTTGACGAAGACGACCCGCGAGGTGCCCGGCCGGGCGGCGCGGGCTCGGTTCGCCCCGGGCGTGCCACGTGCCGCGCGGGTCTCTGGGAAGGAACGGCAATGAATCGACGAATTCCTCGGTCGATCGCGGTGGCGGCGGGTGTGCTGCTGGCCGCGGTGGCGGGTGTGGCCCCGGCGGGAGCACACGGGCGCGGGCATCCGCGCGGGCCGGATGCGGATCCCGTGGTGATCGCCACCGGGCTCGACAATCCCCGGCAGCTGAGCGTGGGACCGGGTGGCGCGCTGTACGTCGCGGAGTCCGGGGTCGGGGGCGACGGCCCCTGCATCACGACGTCGGAGGGCGTATTCGCCTGCTACGGGCCCACGGGTGCGATCACGCGGATCACGCACCACCGGGGCGACTGGTCGCAGCGCCGGGTGGTCACGGGCCTGCCCTCGCTCGCCCCGCCCGCGAACCTGCCCCCCGCGCAGCCGGGCCAGGCACCCGTGGTCAAGGGCGGCAGCGCCACGGGCCCGAGCGACGTCGCCGTGTTCGGATCCCATTACGTGGCGAGCATCGGACTCGGCGCCCCGCCGGCCGCGCTCGCCGAGGGGGCGGCCACGAGCCAGGACGGCGACACCGCCCAGACGCTGCCCGAGGGATTCGCCTCCCTCGTCGAGGGACGGCTCTCGCATTCGTGTTCGCGGGACGGGCGCCACGGCGGCCACGGGCGTCACGCCGGCCGCGGGCATCAAGGCGGCCACGGGCGTCACGGCGGCGACCCGCGGGAGTGCGGTCAGTGGCGCACCGTCGCCGACCTCGCCGGATTCGAGGCCGAGCACAACCCGGTCGACGGCCCGGACAGCAACCCGGCGTCCGTCGAGCGCGTGCGCGGCGGCTACGTGGTCGCCGACGCGGGCGGCAACACGGTCGTCGACGTCGGCCGGCGCGGGCGGACCTCGCTCGTCGCCTCGTTCGACGACGTCATGGTCGAGTTCCCGCCGAACTCGGGCAACGAGATGCCGATGCAGTTCGTGCCGACGAGCGCCGTTCCGGGGCCCCGCGGGTCCTACTTCGTGAGCCAGCTGACCGGCTTCCCGTTCCCCGAGGGCGGGTCGACGATCTGGCAGGTGTTCCCGGCCCGCGGTCATCGTGACGCGCGCGCGGTGCCGTACGCGACCGGCCTGACGAACGTGACCGACCTGGCGCTCGCCCCGGGCGGCGACCTGTACGCCGTGCAGATCTCCTCGACCGGGCTCGCCTCACCGGCCGGGCCCACGAACGGGGCGCTCGTGCGGATCTCGCACCGTCGTGGGCACGAGGTCACGACCGTGGCGGGCGGGCTGTTCGCGCCGTACGGGGTGGCGCTGCACGGCCGGTCGGCCTACGTGACGACCGGCAGCATCCTTCCCGGCGGGGGAGAGGTGGTTCGGGTTCCGCTCGGCCGTTGAGTCCGCTCGGGTCGGGAGGCGTCGATCATGGACGGCGCCTCCCGCACCCGGTCAGGCCGGTGGCACGGGGGGCTGTGGCTCGGCCGGGTGCCACGCGAGCTCGGTGATCCGGGTGCCGGTCATCCGCGTCACCGCGAGCGTGTGGTCGTCGACGGCCACCGTGTCGCCGACGGCGGCGATCCGGCCCAGCCGGGCGATGACGTAACCGGCCACGGTCTCGTAGCTGCCGTCGTCGGGGAGCTCGACCCCGGTGGCCTCGGCGAACTCCTCGAGGGTCGAGCTTCCCGGCACGATCGAGGGGTCCTGCATCGACGGCGCCGGCCGGGCGTCGTACTCGTCGCGGATGTCGCCGACCAGTTCCTCGACGAGGTCCTCGAGGGTGACGATGCCGTCCGTGCCGCCGTACTCGTCGACGACCACGGCCAGGTGGGTTCCGGCGTGGCGCATCTGCGAGACAGCGGGGAGGACCCGGTTGGTCCCCGGCAGCACGAGCACCTCCCGGATCACGTCGTGGACGCGGCGGGTCTCGTCCACTCGCAGGTCGATCAGGTCCCGCGCGTGCAGGTAGCCGAGGACGTCGTCGAAGCCCTCGCCGATGACCGGATAGCGGGAGAAGCCCTGCCGGCGTGCCCAGGGGGCCGCGTCCCGCAGCGGCATGTCGGCGTCGATGAAGACGACGTCGGTGCGTGGCCGCATCGCCTCGCGCAGGAGGGTCTGGGCCGCTCCGAGGACGTCCTGGATGATCTGCCGCTCGTCGTCCTCGAGCCCGTCGTGCGTGGCCACGAGGTCGCGCAGCTCCCGCTCGCTCAGCTCCTCCCGGGTCGCCTCGGGGTCGCCGCCGAGGAGCCGGACGAGGGCGTTGGTCGAGACCGACAGCAACCAGATGACCGGCCGCATCACGGTGGCGAACCGGTCGAGGGACGGGGTGGCGAGCAGCGACAGTCCGGCGGAGTTCTGCAGGGCGAGGCGCTTGGGCACCAGTTCGCCGAGCACGAGCGAGAGGTAGGCGATGAGCAGGGTCATCACGAGCAGGGCGGTCGTGGCCGCGGCGGACTCCGACAGGCCGAGGCGCTGCAGGTAGGGGGCGAGGTCGGGGGCGAGGGTCGAGCCGCCGTAGGCCGCGCTGAAGAAGCCGGCGACCGTCACCCCGATCTGCACCGCGGCGAGGAAGCGGTTCGGGTTCCGGGCGACCGCCGCGACCCGGGCGCCGCGGGCCCCCTGGCGTTCCAGCTGCGTGAGCTGACTGTCGCGGAGTGAGACGAGGGCGATCTCGGTCGCGGCGAAGACCCCGCCGACGATCACGAAGAGGACGACGAGGCCGAAGCTGGCGAGGGTGTCGGTGTCCATCAAGCTCGTTCGCCCGCGCGGCGCGAACGGCGGCTGGGCCGGGGGTCGTCCATGATGGGATTCTAGACGAGACGACGGAGGAATCCGTGGAGCGGGTGACGGGAATCGAACCCGCACCATCAGCTTGGAAGGCTGAGGTTCTACCATTGAACTACACCCGCAGTGCAGCCCCCAGGGTACCCGATCGGCGGCACTGGAAAAGACCACTACACTGAGCCTGGCCGGAGCACCGGCACGCATCGGGATGTGGCGCAGGTTGGTAGCGCGTCCGCTTTGGGAGCGGAAGGTCGCAGGTTCAAATCCTGTCATCCCGACCAGGGGCCCGGGGGCTACCGGCCGGTGGGATCGACGATCCGGGCCACCTCGACCGCCAGCTCGAGCCGTTCCTGTGCCGTGGCGATCCGAGGATCGTCGAGCGCGCACACGACCACCCGGTCCGCGCCCGCCACGACGGTCACGGGCAGGTCGGCGCGGGCGTCCACGGCCGACCGGATCGCCGCTCCCCACGTGTCGAGCACGCGGGGGTCGCCGTCGACGTGGGCGCGGGAGCCGCGATCGCGCCGATCCCGCTCCCGGGTGCGCAGGTCGACCCAGGCCGGCTTCATGAGCGCGGGGTCGAGGCCCACGCCGCTCAGGACGGCCACGCGGTGCCCGCGCGTGCGGGCGCGGACCGAGACGATCTCCCGATACGTGCTCTGCCGCTTCGACGTCGACGCCGACCGCAGGTGCCACGACTGCACGAGCGCCTCGCGGCCACCGATCACCCCGCGGAGCGAGCCGAACGCCACCGGTGCCCGCCACCCGCGCGGCAGCACGAGGCCGGCCGTCGCCGGATCCGCGGCGGTCTCGGCGCCCGCGTACGCCCACCCCCGCGCCTCGGCCCAGGCCCGGCGCTCCCGCTCGATGCGCCGGCGAACCGCGATCGCGCCGACGAGGGCGCGGGTCGCCGCGAAGGCCGCGGCACCCGCCGCGAGCACCCCGGCGACGGCGAGCAGCTGTACGGAACGGGGCTGCGTCGTCGTCCATGCCGTCGCGATCACGACACCGGCGACGGTGCCGACGGCCACGAGCAACGGCGCGCCGCGGCCCCAGGTCCAGGACCGCCGTCCCAGCGCGCTCGCTCTCACGGCTCGAACGGCGCGGGAGCGGGCCCGGGCGGTCCCGAGGAACTCCGGCTGCTCGTCCGTTCTCACGCCGTGAGTGTATCGCCGCGGACGATTCGGGTGCCGGACGCCGCAACGACAGATCCGATGTTTGGACCTCTGATATCGTCGCCAGTCGACCCAGTCACCGTAGACTCGCGGAGGAGATCGGATGTATAAACGCTTGAAGCAGGTTGGAATCATGACAATGGCAGCGGGAATGCTCGTGGCGACCGCGGGGGCGAGCTTGGCGGACGACGGCACGGACGCGCCCGCGCAGTCCCAGCAGAACCTGCTCTGGTTCGACGAGCCCGCTCCGGTGGACACCGACCGCAACCAGTGGCAGTCGACCGTGCTCCCGATCGGGAACGGCTACATGGGCGGGCTCGTGTTCGGAGGGGTCCAGCAGGAGCGGATCCACTTCAACGACAAGACCCTGTGGTCGGGCGGGCCCGCCGAGTCGCGCCCCGACTACAACGGCTCCAACCGCACGACCCCGGTCACCCGGGGGCAGCTGACCGACTTCGCCGAGCAGCTCGACGACAAGAGCACGGACGTGTTCGGCCTGCCGTTCGACGAGGCCAACCGCATCCTCACCCGCGAGATCATCGACCCGTCCGCCTGGAAGAACGGCATGGGGATGTACCAGGACTTCGGGGACATCCGCCTCGACTTCGGCGAGGACGCCCCGGCCGAGGGCGAGGTCGAGGACTACATCCGCGACCTCGACCTCGAGACCGCCATCGCCGGCGTCTCGTATACGGCGGGCGGCGTGGCCTATGAGCGGGAGGTGTTCACGAGCTACCCGGACAACGTGCTGGCGGTGCGCCTGAGCGCCGACGAGGCGGCCTCGATCACGGTCGGCGTGAGCCTCGACGACGCCCAGAAGGTCGGTTCGACGAGCGTCTCCGGCGACACGATCACCCTCGCCGGCGCCCTGCGCGACAACCAGCTGCAGTACGAGGCCCAGGTCAAGGTGGTCGCCGACGGCGGGCAGGTCGCCCGCGCCGGCGACGGCCTCCAGGTCACCGGCGCCGACACGGTCACCCTGTACCTGGCCACCGGCACCGACTATGCGAACGACTACCCGACGTATCGCGGCGATCACCCCCACGAGGCGGTGACCGAGCGGGTCACCGGCGCCGCAGCCAAGGGATACGAGGCCGTCCGCGCCGACCACGTGGCCGACCACGCGGAACTCTTCTCCCGCGTCCAGCTCGACCTGGGGCAGGGGCGCACGGACCTGCCGACCGACGAGCGGATCCAGGCCTACCGCGACGGCGGGGCCGACCCGGCGCTCGAGGCGCTGCTGTTCCAGTTCGGCCGCTACCTCACGATCGCGACGTCGCGGGAGGGCACGCTGCCCTCGAACCTCAACGGCGTGTGGATGATCGGCAGCGGCTCGCAGTTCTGGAACGCCGACTACCACTTCAACGTCAACGTGCAGATGAACTACTGGCCGAACCTCGTGACCAACCTCGCCGAGACCGCCGTGCCGTTCAACGACTACATGGAGAGCCTGCGCGAGCCGGGGCGGGTGACCGCCGGGGCGACCTCGGCCAGCCCGAGCGGCCCGGGGGAGGAGAACGGCTTCATCGTCCACACGGTGAACAACATCTTCGGCCTGACCGCCCCGTACGCCGTGCAGGAGTTCGGCTGGAACATCGGCGGGTCCACGTGGGCCATGCAGAACGTCGGCGAGTACTACAAGTTCACCCAGGACCGGGAGTACCTCCGCGAGGAGATCTACCCGATGCAGCGGGAGATGGCCGGCTTCTGGCTCGACTACCTCTGGTACAGCGAGTACCAGGACCGGCTCGTGGTCACGCCGTCGGTCTCGGCCGAACAAGGCCCCACGGTCAACGGGTCGACCTACGACCAGTCGCTCGTGTGGGAACTCTTCGAGGACGCCATCGACTCCGCGACGGAGCTCGGGGTCGACGAGGAGCTCGCCCAGGAGTGGCGCGCGGCGCAGGCCCGGCTCGATCCGATCATGATCGGCGAGGCCGGCCAGATCAAGGAGTGGTACGAGGAGACGACCCCGGGGCGGGCCCAGGCCGGTGACCTCGCCGAGGTCGACATCCCCAACTTCAACGCCGGATACCGGCCGCTGCCGCACCGCCACCTCTCCCACCTCGTGGGGCTCTACCCGGGCACCCTGCTGAGCAAGGAGGACCCGGCCGAACTCGCCGCGGCGCGCGTCTCCCTCGAGGAGCGGGGCTTCGAGTCGACCGGATGGGGCAAGGCCCACCGGATCAACCTGTGGGCCCGTGCCCTCGACGGTGAGGGCGCCTACCGGGCGCTCACCTCGATGGTCGGCACCCCGAACGGCTACGCCGGGATCATGGACAACCTGCTCGACTCCCACGGCCAGGGCACGAACCACGACGAGCGGCCCGTGTTCCAGATCGAGGGCAACATGGGGCTGACCGCCGGCATCGCCGAGATGCTCATCCAGAGCCATCTCGACCGGGTCCAGCTCCTGCCCGCACTCCCGGACGAGTGGGCCGACGGCAGCATCGCCGGCATCAAGGCGCGCGGCGACTTCGAGCTCGACTACCGGTGGCAGGACTCCCGTCTGGTCGAGGCGACGATCGAATCGGGAAGCGGGCAGGACCTGCTGCTCGAGAACCCCGGCCTCGCCGACTTCGTCGTCCTCGACGGCGCCGGCGACCAGGTCGCGCTGACGGAACGGACCGAGGACACGATCGGGTTCGAGACCGAGGCCGGGCAGACCTACCGGCTCGTGCGCGCCCACGACCTCACGGTCGAGGCCGGTGACGGGGGCGCGGTCTCCGTCGCCGGAGCGCAGGCGGCCGGCAGCTACGAGGGTCGCGTGCCCGACGGCGCGCAGGTCGTGCTGGTGGCCGAGCCGGAGTCCGGATTCACGTTCGACCGGTGGGTCGACGAGGCCGGCGCGGAGGTCTCCGCCGACGCCGAGCTCGCGGTCACCGTGGCGGAGGACACCTACCGGCGCGCCGAGTTCGTGGCCGCCCCTGATCCCGCCCCGACGGATCCCGCGCCGACGGATTCCAGCGATCCGGCCCCGACGGATCCGGCACCCACGGGTGGCGCAGACTCGCAGGCCGGTGCGGACCAGGCCGGTGACGATCCGGCCGACACCCTGCCCGACACCCTGCCGAACACGGGGGCCAAGGTCGGGGTGGCGGCCGCCGTGGCAACGATCCTGGCCGCGGCCGGGTGCCTGATGCTGCTGCGGCGCCGTACGTCGGCAGCCTGAGGATCCAGCGCGGGATTCTGTCGAGGTCGACGCCCTCGACAGAATCCCGCGTTCGGCTACTGCTCCGGCGCCGCGACCGCGCAGCGAAGGCCCGGTGCCCGGCCGATCCGCCGGTCGAGGGTGACGAGCGTCGCGTCCAGGAGCTCCGCCAGCGCGACGTAGCCGGCGTCGTAGGCCGTCAGATTCGGCCGCAGTTGCCAGGCTCTGGGGCCGAGAAGCTCATAGGGCCACTGCTCGATGGCCAGTCCGAGGAGATCGGCGTGGGCGGCGGACGCCTGATCGGACGTGACGAGTCCGGCGAGTTCGTGGCGCCGGATGATGTTCGCGACCTCGAACGGGAGCAGCGTGGGGGCGTGGAGGTCGGCGCCGATCAGCGCATCGGTGGACCAGCGTCCGTCGGCCCCGGAGTCCAGCAGGAGCGCGACCACCGCGGAGGCGTCGCAGACGACCTGCGCTTTCATCGCCGGTCGGCGTCACGGGCGGCGAGGATCGATCCGGCATCGACCCGGGTTCCGGTCGCCTCGACCCGGGCCCGGGCGCGCGCGATCGCGTCGTCGACATCGGGGCGCGCTGCCTTCGCCACGAGCATGCCGCGCAGGTACTCCTGGAGTGACATCCCGGCGCGGGCGGCGCGCACGGCCAGCTCGGCCCGCACGTGGTCGGGCACGTCCCGCACCGTGATCGCAACCATGCAGCTATTTTAGCAGCAGTGCCTGCAATTCGGCGGTGTCGATGTCGCCGGGTTCACGCCGCCGGTTCGAACCGGCGCAGCTCGACCGAGCGGGCCACCACGGCCCGCAGCTCCTCGAGGCCGCCGGTGACCCAGCCGTGATGGCGGGCCTGCACGAGCACATTCCCCAGCGCCGTCCCCTCGACGGGACCGGCGACCACGGGCAGGCCGGCACGGTCGGCCGTGCGCTGACACAGCAGCTCGTTGAGCGAGCCGCCGCCGACCACGTGGATCGTGCGCAGGGGCGTGATGCCGCCGAGCCGGGCGGCGTCGTGGGCGGTGCGGGCGAACGCCTCGGCGAGGCTCTCGACGATCGAGCGGGTCACGGCGGCCGGCCCGGCGGGGGCGCGCAGGCCGCGGCCGGTGAACCATGCGGTGATCCGGGCGGGCATGTCGCCCGGGGCGAGGAACGCCTCGTCGTCGACGTCGAAGAGCGGTGCCTCCTCGACCCGGGCCGCCTCCCGCAGCAGGGCAGGCACGCTCACGTCCAGGCCCGAGCGCTGCCACGTGCGCACCGATTCGCTCAGGAGCCACAGCCCCATGACGTTGCGCAGCAGCCGGATCCGCCCGTCCACGCCGCCCTCGTTCGTGAAGTTCGCCGCGCGGGCGGCCTCCGTGGTCACGGGCGCCGCGGTCTCCACGCCCACGAGCCCCCACGTGCCGCAGGAGACGTAGGCGCTCGTGCCGGGGTCCATCGGCACGGCCGCCACGGCCGAGGCCGTGTCGTGCGATCCCACGCTCAGCACCGGCACCCCGGCCGGGATGTGCCAGTACTCGCTTGCCCGGGCGTGGGTCGGGCCGATCAGCTCGCCGGGGTCCACGAGCGGGGCCAGCAGCGCGCGGTCGACGCCGGCGGCGCGCAGGATGGCCGGATCCCAGTCGCCGGTGTGCACGTCGAGCATGCCCGTGGTCGAGGCGTTCGTGCGTTCGGTGGCGCGGACCCCGGCGAGCTGGAAGTTCACCAGGTCCGGCATGAGCAGCAGCGAGTCGGCCGCCTCGAGCACGCCCCCGCCCCGTTCGGCGGCGAGCTGGTAGAGCGTGTTGAAGGGGAGGAACTGCAGGCCCGTGCGCGCGTAGAGCGCCGCGAAGTCGAGCCGCTCGTGCACATACGCCACGCCGCGGGCCGTGCGCGGATCCCGGTAGTGGAACGGGTCGCCGAGGAGCCGGTCCCCGCGCAGCAGCCCGTAGTCGACCGCCCAGGAGTCGACCGCGATCGAGGCGGCCCCGTGCTCCCGCACGCAGGCCGCCACCCCGCGCGCGAGCGCGCCGAGGAGCCCCGTGAAGTCCCAGTGCAGCCCCGAGGCGAGCGGCGCCGGGCCGTTGCGGAAGCGCGCCACCTCCTCCAGGTGCACCTCGGCCCGGCCGGCCGCCCCGGTGAGGCGGCCGGCCATGACGCGTCCGCTCGTGGCACCCAGGTCCACGGCCGCGACCGTGCGCGTCGTCGAAGCCATGGCGCTCAGCGCAGGAACGCGGCGGCGACGCCGGCGTCGACGGGGATGTGCAGGCCGGTCGTGTGGGTCATGTCCGGGCCGGTGATCGCGTGCACCGCGCCGGCGATGTGCTCGGGTAGCACCTCCCGCTTGAGGATGGTGCGCTGGGCGTAGAACGCGCCCAGGTCCTTCTCCTCGATGCCGTACGTGGCGGCCCGGTTCGCGCCCCAGCCGGAGGCGAAGATGCCCGAGCCCTGCACGACCCCGTCGGGGTTGACCCCGTTCACCTTGATCCCGAACGCCCCGAGCTCGACCGCGAGCAGGCGCACCTGGTGGGCCTGATCGGCCTTCGCCGCGGAGTAGGCGATGTTGTTCGGTCCGGCGAAGACAGAGTTCTTCGAGGAGATGTAGACGATGTCCCCGCCCAGGTCCTGCTCGATGAGCACGGCCGCGGCGGCCTTCGACACGAGGAAGGAGCCCTTGGCCATGACGTCGTGCTGGCGGTCCCAGTCGGCCTCGGTGGTCTCCAGCAGCGGCCTGGACAGCGACAGGCCCGCGTTGTTGACCACCAGATCGACGCCCCCGAAGGCGAGCACCGCCGTCCGTAGGCTCTCGGCGATGGCGCCGGCGTCGGCGACGTCGACGCCCACACCGATCGCGACGTCACTCGAGCCGATCTCGGCGGCCACGGCGACCGCCTTCGCCTCGTCCAGGTCGGCGACGATCACGCACGCGCCCTCGGCGGCGAGCCGCTCGGCGATGGCCCGCCCGATCCCGGAGGCTGCGCCGGTGACGAACGCGACCCGGGTGGCGTGCGACTTCGGCGCCGGCATGCGCGCCAGCTTGGCCTCCTCGAGCGCCCAGTACTCGATCCGGAACTTCTCGGAATCCGAGATCGGCGCGTACGTCGAGAGCGCCTCGGCCCCGCGCATCACGTTGATCGCGTTGAGGTAGAACTCGCCCGCGACCCGGGCGGTCTGCTTGTTCCGCCCGAAGGAGAACATGCCCACCCCCGGCACGAGCACGATCGCCGGATCGGCCCCGCGCATCGCGGGGGAGTCGGCATCGGCGTGCGCGTCGTAGTAGGCCGCGTAGTCGGCGCGGTAGGCCTCGTGCAGCTCCTTCAGCCGGGCGATCGCCTCGTCCACGGGCGCGTTCGCGGGCAGGTCGAGCACGAGCGGCTTGACCTTCGTGCGCAGGAAGTGATCGGGGCAGGAGGTGCCCAGCGCCGCGAGGTCGGCGAGCTTCTCGCGGGCCATGAACTCCAGCACCGCGTCCGTATCGGTGAAGTGTCCGACCTGGCGCAGGTCACGCGAGGCGAGCCCGCGGATCGTCGGGGCCAGCGCCGCGGCCTTGGCCCCCCGTTCGGCCGGCTCGAGCGCCTCGAACCCGGGCACGACCGCACCGAACGGGTCGGGCCTGCCGTGCTCGGCGATATGGGCCTCCGCGGTGCGGATGATCCACAGCGAGTTCTCCTCCGCCTCGCCCGAGGTCTCACCCCAGGCGGTGATCCCGTGCCCGCCGAGGATGCAGCCGATCGCGGCCGGGTTGGCCTCCTTGATCGCGGCGATGTCGAGGCCGAGCTGGAAGCCCGGGCGGCGCCACGGCACCCACACGACCTTCTCGCCGAAGATCGTGGCCGTGAGCTCCTCGCCGTCGGCGGCGGTGGCGATCGCGATCCCGGCGTCGGGGTGGAGGTGGTCCACGTGCGCGGCGTCGACGAGGCCGTGCATCGCGGTGTCGATGCTCGGCGCCGCCCCGCCCTTGCCGTGCAGGGCGTAGTCGAAGGCGGCGACCATCTCGTCCTCGCGTTCGAGGCCCGGATACACCGCCGTCATCGCCCGCAGCCGGTCGAGGCGCAGCACGCACAGGCCCGGCTCGGTCAACGTGCCCAGGTCACCCCCGGAGCCCTTGACCCACATGAGGTCGACGCCCTCCCCGGTGACCGGGTCGGTCTCGGTGCCCTTGGCGGAGGTGTTCCCGCCGGCGTAGTTCGTGTTCTTCGGGTCGGCGCCCAGCCGGTTGGAGCGGGCGAGCAGGTCGGCGACAGTGGGGTTCATGGTTCAGCTTTCTTGGCTTGTGGACGACGTCTGGCTGGGTTGGTCTCAGGCGCCCCAGCTCGCCTGGGTTCCGCCGATGCGATCGGCCTCGATCCGCTCCTGGTAGCCGGAGGCGCGGTGGGCGGCCATCGGGTCGGCGGGCAGGCCCCGGGACTGGCGCCACTGCGCGAGCGCGGGGCGCACGTCGGTGTAGAAGGCGTCCATGTAGACCTCGTTCGCGGTGAGCACGTCGCCGTCGCGTTCGGCGGCGGCGAGCGCGTCGCGGTCGAGGAGCAGGGCCCGGGCGGTCATCTCCTGCACGTTGAGCACGGAGCGGATCTCGCCGGCGATCTTCGCCTCGACGTTGTGGCACTGGTCGATGAGGAACGTGACCTCGGGGTTGTTCAGGCCGCCGCCGCGGATCACCTCGGCGAGGATGCGGAAGAGCTGGAACGGGTCGGCCGCGCCCACGATGAGATCGTCGTCGGCGTAGAAGCGGGAGTTGAAGTCGAACGCGCCGAGCTTGCCGAGCCGCAGCAGCTGCATGACGATGAACTCGACGTTCGTGCCGGGGGCGTGGTGGCCCGTGTCGAGGCAGACCTTCGCCCGGTCGCCGAGCGCGGAGACCTGCGCGAAGGAGGTGCCCCAGTCGGGCACGTCGGTGTGGTAGGTCGCCGGCTCGAAGAACTTGTATTCGAGCACCATCCGCTGCTCGGGGCCGAGGCGGGAGTAGATCGCCTCGAGGGACTCGGCGAGGCGGTCCTGGCGGCCGCGCAGATCGCCCTGCCCCGGATAGTTCGTGCCGTCGGCGAGCCAGACCTTCAGGTCGCGGCTGCCCGTGACGTCCATGACGTCGATGCACTCGTAGTGGTGGTCGATCGCCTTCTGGCGGACCCCGGCGTCGACGTGGGCGAGGCTGCCGAACTTGTACTCGTCCTGCTGGAACGTGTTGGAGTTGATCGTGCCGATCCGCACCCCGTGCTCGCCGGCGTGGTCGCGCAGGTCGGCGAAGGAGTCGACCCGGTCCCACGGGATGTGGAGCGCGACCGCCGGTGCCTGACCGGTGTGCCGGTGCACCTCGGCGGCGTCGGCCACCTTCTCGAACGGGTCGCGCGGGGTGCCCGCGGTGGAGAACACCTTGAACCGGGTGCCGGAGTTCCCGAACGCCCAGGAGGGCAGTTCGATGGCCTGGTCGGCGAGCTGGCTGGTGATGGCCTCAGGAAGCGCAGTCACGATCCTCTGCTTTCTACTTCTCGGTGCGCGGCTGGGCCGCGGCTGTCAATTGGTCCTCGAGATGGAAGATCTCGGTCAGGGGGAGGGCGGCCTGGTCGGGTCGCCCGTCGAGGCCGAGGAAGAATCCCGCCATGGCGGCCTCCCATCGGGCCGTGCGGGGATCCGCCGCGAGCGCCGCCCGGGAGGCTGCGTCGTCGTCCGTCTCGTAATAACCCACGAGCAGACCATCGGGACGCAGAAACAGGGAGTAGTTGCGCCGTCCGCTCGCGGCGATCGCCTCGAGCATCTCGGCCCGGACGCGCCGGTGGGCGTCCACGTACTCGTCGATCCGTGCGGGATCGACCTGCAGCTGGAAGCAGATCCGTTCCACCCCTGTGCCTCCCTGATGAGGTGGTCCGGGCCGGGGGATGCCCGGCCCGGACCACGGTCGACTAGAAGTCGAAGTCGCCGATGTTGTCGGCGTCGAACACGTACGGGTCGCCGAGGAGCACGACGGAGTCGGCCCCGACGGTGTACTCGCCGAGCTTGCCGGCGGTGAACGTGTCACCCTCGGCGCCGGTGATGTCGCCCGCCACGAGCGCCGCGGCGGCGTAGGAGGTGAGGTAGCCGAGGTCCTCGGGGTTCCACAGGGCGAAGGCGGTCACGGTGCCGTCCTCGACGTAGTCGCGCATCTGGTTCGGCGTGCCGAGGCCGGTGAGTGCGACCTCGCCCTTGTACTCGGAGGTGCTCAGGTAGCGGGCGGCCGCGGCGATGCCGACGGTCGTGGGGGAGATGATGCCCTTGAGATCCGGGTTCGACTGCAGCAGGGCCGCGGTCTTGTCGAAGCTCGTCTGGTCGTCGTCGTCGCCGTAGACGACCTCGGTGATGGTCAGGTCGGGGTACTCGGAGGCCGCGTAGGTCTTCATGTCCTCGATCCAGGCGTTCTGGTTCGTGGCGTTGGCCGAGGCGGACAGGATCGCCACGTCGCCGGCGCCGCCGATCTGGTCGGCCACGAGGTCGACCTGCACCTTGGCGATGCCTTCGGCGTCGGCCTGGTTGATGAACAGGTCGCGGCACTCGGCGTCGGTGTCGGAGTCGAACGTGACCACCTTGACGCCGGCGTCGCGCGCCTCGTTCAGGGCGTCGCAGATGGCGGTCGGGTCGTTCGCGGAGATCGCGATCGCGCCGACGCCCTGCTGGGTGAGGGTGTTGATGTAGCTCACCTGGGCGTCGGGGGTGGCCTCGGCCGGGCCGACCTCGTTGAACGTGCCGCCGATCTCCTCGAGGGCCGCCTTGCCGCCCTTGGAGGAGGTGTCGAAGTAGGGGTTGCCGAGGTTCTTCGGGAGGAAGGTGACCGAGACGTCGCCGCCGCCGTCGCCATTGCCGGCGCCGTCGCCGTCGCCGTTCGAGCCTGTGCCGCTCGAACACGCGCCGAGCGCGAGGGCGACGGATGCGGCGAGCGCGGCGAATGCACCTGCACGGATCTTCTTCATGGGGTGTCCCTTCATTGGGTGATGGATGGCGAGGATTCGCCGGGTTCGCCGGTCAGGTGTCCGACCGGGAGGATCTGCGCCACGTGGTTCGGAGTCTCCCGAACCACGCGGCGACGCTGGTCGAGACCACGGAGGCCACGAGCAGGAGTCCGGTGATGATGTTGATGACGTCGGAGGTGACGTTCGCGAGCCGGAGTGCGCTGGCGAGGGCGCCGATGAGCAGCACGCCGAACACGACGCCGTGGATCGCGCCCCGGCCCCCGAAGATGGAGACCCCGCCGAGGAGTACGGCCGCGATGACCTGGAGTTCGAGGCCCGTGGCGTTGTCGCCGCGGGCGCTGCCGTAGCGGAGCGTGTAGTAGATGCCCGCGAGGGCGCTGATCAGGCCCGTGAGCATGAACAGGATGAACTTCGTGCGGTGCACGCGCACCCCGGAGAAGTGGGCGCCCTCCTTGGACAGGCCGATCGCGAAGATGCCCCGGCCGAAGGAGGTGAAGTGCAGCACCGCGGCGAACACCACGAGCAGGGCGAGGAAGAGCAGCGTGACCACGGGCAGGTCCGTGGAGCCGATGTTCGCCTTCGCCAGGTCGGTCCAGAACTCGGGGAAGTCGGTCACGGCGGTGGTTCCGAGGAGCCCGACCGCCAGGCCGCGGAACAGGGCCAGGGAGCCGATGGTGACCGCGAGGGAGGGAAGGCCGACGACCGTGACGAGGAAGCCGTTGATCGCCCCGGCCACGGCGCCCGCGACGAGGGCGAGGATCGCCGCGAGCCCGAACGGCATGCCCGCCTGCACGAGGACCCCGGTGAGCACGCTCGAGAGCCCGACGACGGAGGCGACCGACAGGTCGATCTCGCCCGTGACGATCACGAGGGTCATCGGCAGCGCGATGAGCAGGATCGGCATGTTGTCGAGCAGGAGGTAGCGCAGGGTGATGGGCTGGGAGAAGCCCTGGACCGTGCCGGCGGCGACGAGCACGACCGCCACGAGCAGGGCGAGGATCGCCATCTCGCGGGTGAGGAGCATGCGCTGCCAGGCGGGCCTGGCGTGGTCGGGGATGATCCGGGCCTGGGGCGCCTCGGTGGCCACGGTCGTCATGATTCGTCCCTTTCTCGGGCGAGGCGCAGTTGTCGCTTCTGGCGCAGCTCGAGCACGCGGTCGAGCACGATGGCGCCGATGATCAGGGCACCGACGACGGCGCGCTGCCAGAAGTCGGGGATGCCGAGGATGGGCAGGGAGCGGTTGATCGTCATGAGGAGCACGGCGCCGATGGCCGCGCCGAGCACGGTGCCGGAGCCGCCGAAGATCGCCACGCCGCCGATGACGGCGGCCCCGACCGCCTCGAGCTCCCAGCCGGAGCCGGCGCCGGAGGAGACCGTGCCGTAGCGGGCGGCGTAGAGCACGCCGGCCAGGCCGGCGAGTGCGCCGGAGGCCACCATGACCGTGAGCACCCGGCGGCGCACGTTCAGGCCGTAGAGCTCGGCCGCGTCGGGGTCGGAGCCGATCGCGTAGAACTCGCGGCCCGCCCGGGTGTTCTTCATGTACCAGGCGGCGACCACGAGCACCGCGACGGCGATGATCGTGAGGATCGGGATGGTCAGCACGCGGCCGGTGCCCAGGTGGAGGAACGGTTCCGGCAGGTCGGAGGCGTTGATGCGGCTGCTGCCGGCCCACATGACGTTGACGCCGCGGAATGCGTAGAGCGTTCCGAGGGTGATGACGAGGGAGGGCACCTTCGCGTACGTGACCAGCACGCCGTTGAACAGCCCGAGCGCCGCCCCGAACGCGACGGCGATGAGCACGACCGCGATGATCGGCAGGCCCGGGTGGTCGATGAACAGACGGCCGGTGAGGAACGCCGAGAGCCCGAGCACGGATCCGACCGAGAGGTCGACGTTGCGGGTGATGATGACCATCGCCTGGCCCACGGCCAGGAGCACGAGGATCGACGGGGTGAGCAGCAGGTCGCGCCAGCCGTCGGAGCTGAACAGGAAGTTCTGGTTCGTCAGGGTCGCGGCGGCGATCACCAGGAGCAGCGCGAGCAGGATCCCCAGCTCGCGGGCCCGGCCCGCGTGGGCGACCCGGCGGGTCACGGTGGTCTTCTCGATCGTGGCGGTGGTCATGAGGCCGCTCCTTCCGCGTGGGTGGCCGCGAACATGACGTTCTCGGAGGTGGCGTGCGCGCGGTCGATCTCGGCGGTGATCCGCCCCTCGTGCATGACGAGGATCCGATCGGCCATGCCGAGCACCTCGGGGAGTTCGGAGGAGATCATGACGATCGCCAGGCCCGTGCCGGCCAGTTCGGACAGGAGCCGGTGCACCTCGGCCTTCGTGCCGACGTCGATGCCCCGGGTCGGTTCGTCGATGAAGAGCACCCGCGGGTTCGTGGCGAGCCACTTGCTCAGCACGACCTTCTGCTGGTTGCCGCCGGAGAGGGTGCCGGCGACCGTGTCGAGGGAGTTGGACTTCACCTCGAGTCGGCGGGCCCAGTCGCGTGCGCTCGCGTTCTCGGTGCGGGTGGCGATGAGGCCGAACCGCGCGAGGGCGGTGCGGATCGCGAGGGTCATGTTGCGTCCGACCGAGGCGTCGATCACGAGCCCCTGCTTGCGCCGGTCCTCGGGCACGAGCGCGAGCCCGCGGGCCATCGCGGCGGCCGGATTGCCCGGGGGGAGCCGCGTGCCGTCGACCGTCACCGCGCCGGAGTCGTAGGGGTCGACGCCGAAGACGGCGCGCGCGACCTCGCTGCGGCCGGCGCCGACGAGGCCCGCGAGGCTGACGATCTCGCCGGCCCGCACGGTGAAGGAGATGTCGGAGAAGGTGCCGGCTCGGGTGAGGTGCTCGACCCGGAGGATCTCCTCGCCGACCGCGGCCGGTTGTTTGGGGAAGAGCTCGGTGACCTCGCGCCCGACCATCTGCCGCACGAGTTCGTCGACGCTCGTGTCGGCGACCGGGGAGGTGGCGATGTAGCTGCCGTCGCGCATGACGGTCACGACGTCGCACAGGGCGAAGATCTCGTCGAAGCGGTGGGAGATGAAGACGAGCGCGCGGCCCTCGTCGCGCAGGCTGCGCGCGATCGCGAAGAGCCGCTCCACCTCGACCCCGGACAGCGCCGCGGTGGGCTCGTCCATGATGAGCAGGGAGGCGTCGAGGGAGACGGCCTTGGCGATCTCGATCACCTGCTGATCGGCGATCGAGAGGCCCTCGGCCGGACGCTCGGGATCGATCGAGACGCCGAGCCGGTCGAAGAGCTCGGCGACCTCGGTCCGCATGGCGGCGCGGTCGATGCGGCCGAACCGGCCCACCGGCTGGCGCCCCATGAAGATGTTCTCGGTCACGCTCAGGTCCGGGAACAGGGTCGGCTCCTGGTAGATCACCGCGATGCCGGCGCCCTTGGACTCGGCGGTCGAGGTGAAGTTCACGTCCTCGCCCTGGAAGGAGAACGTGCCGCCGTCGCGCTGGTAGAGGCCGGCGACGATCTTGACGAGGGTCGACTTGCCGGCGCCGTTCTCGCCGACGAGGGCGTGGATCGATCCTCCGTGGACTTGGAGCGAACCGGAGCGCAGCGCGACGACCGGGCCGAACGACTTGCGGATCTGCTGCAAGTCGAGGACCGGAGTCGGCGGTGGAGGGGGAGTGGTCGTCATTGATCCTGATCACTGTCTAGCGGATGGACACCATGTCTCGTGGAGAGACGCTCTATGAATCGTTTCATGGAGTGATGGTGCACACTGTCGCACGACCGATCCGCAGGCGTCAAGACGACGGCGCGGACCGTGACCTGGGTGTTACCCTTCCCGGCAGTTGGTCGGGTGAAACGATTCGAGATGAGGATGGCGATGGCCGTAAGCGTGCGGGATGTGGCTGCCTTGGCGGGGGTGTCGGTCGGCACGGTCTCGAACGTGCTCAACCGGCCCGAGAAGGTCGCCCCGGCGACCGTCGAGCGCGTGCAGGGGGCGATCGGCGAGCTCGGCTTTGTGCGCAACGACGCCGCCCGGCAACTGCGGGCTGGGCGCAGCAGCACCCTGGCGATGGTCGTGCTCGACGTCGCGAACCCGTTCTTCACGGATGTCGCCCGCGGGGCGGAGGAGCGGGCCGCCGAGGACGGCCTCACCGTGCTGCTGGGCAACAGCGACGATCAGGCCGAGCGCGAGGCGCTCTATCTCGAGCAGTTCGAGCAGCAGCGCGTCCGGGGCGTGCTCATCACCCCGGTCGCCGAGGACATGCCGCTGCTGAGACAGCTCCGCGAGCGCGGCACGCCCGTGGTGCTCGTCGACCGGGAGGTGGGGGACCGCACGTTCTCATCCGTCGCGGTCGACGACGTCGCCGGGGGCCGGCTCGCCGTGGAACACCTCCTCGACGGTGGGCGTCGACGCATCGCCTACGTCGGAGGGCCCGTGGGGACCCGGCAGGTCATCGACCGCCTCAGTGGTGCCCGGCGCGCGGTCGCCGCCGTCGACGGGGCGAGCCTCGAGACGGTCGAGACCAGGGCGCTCACCGTTCACCAGGGCCGCGAGGCGGGCGAGGCGATCGCCGGCCGCGACCGGGCCGACCGGCCCGATGCGATCTTCGCAGCGAACGACCTGCTCGCCATCGGGGTGCTCCAGGGCCTGCAGCGATCCGGGGTGGACGTGCCGACCGAGGTCGCGCTCATCGGCTACGACGACATCGACTTCGTGCAGTCCACCGTCGTGCCGCTCTCCTCCATCAAGCAGCCCGCCCACCTCATCGGCCGCACGGCCGTCGAACTGCTGCTGCAGGATGCCGCGAGCACGGGAGCGGCCCCCGAGCAGGTCGTCTTCGACCCGGAGCTCGTGGCACGGGAGTCGACGCAGACGACCTGAGTCGATCGGAGGTATCGCTCCTCCGCCGTTCCGGGCCGCGCTGTCAGCTCTTGACGCCCCCCAACCCACACGCTAGTCTCGGAAAGACGTCAAATTTAATCGATTCAATGACGACGATCGATCGCTTGACGAGGCGTCGACCACGGAGGTCGGCGCGAGGCTCACGTCTCCAGGCGTCAAGTGAATCGTATCAATTGCGGAAGTCGGACCACCGAAGGTCCGACGGCGAACGGAAGGACGGAGAAAGGACGAAGGTAGGGCGTCGAACCGCAGGATGCGTCGACGCTGGAGTCGCAACGATCGGGCGCTGCCGGACTGGGAGTGCCCGGAAGGTCTTCGACGACGAAGAGAGAGTGGATCAATGAATATCGTGAGAAGTCGCGCTCTGAAGAGAGCGGCTTGGCTGCCTGCGGGAGCGCTGGCATTGTCGATGGTCGCGGCCTTGCCGGCCACGGCGGACGACGTCGCGTCCGATGTTGGGTTGCCCCCGGCGGCGGATCCGGCAGTGTCGGCGTTCGCCCAGCAACTAGAAGACGACTACATCGACCCCGACCGGGTCTACAGCACGGACGTCCGCTGGTGGCTCGGCGACGCATCGCACACGGACGAGACCCTCCTCGAGGAGATCCAGGCGCTCTACGATGGTGGCTTCCGCGGAGTCGAACTCTGCATGCAAAACGACAGTGCGGCGTCCGATCAGGTTTATGGGTACGGCACAGAGATGTGGGCCCACAAGTGGAACCTGATGATGAACAAGCTGCTCGATCTGGGCATGGGTGTCTATCTGACATCAGGGACGAATTGGTCCACATCTAATGTTCCCGGACTGGACCCGACAAGCCAGTCCGCGATGCAGAACCTCACCCTCGGCACCGCAACCGTCCAGGCCGGGGAGTCGGTCGACGTGTTGCCGACCCCCGCAGCGAATGCGCAGCTCGATGGTGCCTCATTCGTGACGGCATATGCCTACAGGATCGTTTCTGACAACACGGTTGACACAGGAAGCTTCGTGGATCTTGCCCCCATGCTCGAAGAGGGCGAGACGGTGTGGGAACAATCCCCTGACTGGGACGTTCCGACTGACGGCGACTACCGGATCTTCGCGCTCTGGACCCAGGGGACCTACCAGACGTCAAGCCCGGCGAATGAGCCGAGCTACGCAACGAACTACTTCGATGAGCGTGGTGTCGAGGCGCTGAAGTCCTTCTGGGAGGATCACTACCTGGCTGACCCTGAGCTTCGAGCGAAGATCCTGGAAGGCGACGTCCAGCTGTTCATGGACTCACTCGAGATGAGCACGGGCCGTGGATTCACGTGGTGGGCTGAAGACATGGCTGAACAATTTGAAGAGCGGAAGGGGTATGATGTTACGCCGTACCTGTTCCTCATCGACGGGGTCGGAAATGTGTGGAACAACCCGTACCATTCGGTCGCTACAGCCGGCAAGTACCGGCTGGACGGTGACGAGGATCTTCGCCAGCGGGTGGTGAATGATTATCAGGATGTCCTCACCCAGTTGTACCGGGAGCGAATGCTGCAGCCTCTGAAGACGTGGCTCAACTCTGTCGGGATCGAGACTCGCGCGCAGATCTCCTACGGGCAGCCGATTGAGATGTCGGAGCCCGCGATGGACGTGGACTACCCCGAGACGGAGAACCGGAACCAATACAACCAGGTTGACATCTTCAGGTATTGGACTGGCGGTGCGAAGCTGGAGAACAAGGTCCTCTCGTCGGAGACGACCGCTCTCACGTTCGGCGCTAATGCGACACAACAGCTGCGACTTCAAGACGCCTACTCGCAGTTCGCGTCCGGCATTCAGCGGACGATTTGGCATATTTGGAGTGCGGGTTACGGATACGGGAAATATGAATGGCCCGGATACGAGACTGGTGGCTTCGGGGGCGGCTTCGCTCTCATGGCAGACCGCTTCCCTGCCGCGGAAACATATGACGAGCTGAATGCCCACCTGGGACGAGTTCAGCAGTTGATGCAGACTGGCAAGGCGCGATCTGATGTCGGCTTCGTGCAGCAGAAGTTCGTGCACGGGATGGCATACGGCGGCGGCACCGGGAGTGACAACCGTGCGATGAACTGGCAGCTCGCGCATCAGGGTGTGCAGTATCGATCCACCGAATTGCAGGACAACGGTTACACGTACGACTACTTCAGTCCGCGATTCCTCTTTGATGACGACGTGTACTTTGACGAGGGGTCCAAGACGATCGAAAAGGCCGGATACAAAGCCATCGTATTGTATCAGGACTGGCTCGATTTCGCAAGTGCTCAGCGAATCCTCGATTGGGCGAAGAAGGGTCTCAAGGTCGTCATCCTAGAAGACGCCGCCGCGCGTACCCCGTTCAACGATGGGAAGGACGGAGCGCTTGCCAAAATTGTGAACGAGTTGAAGGGGTTGCCTACTGTCCGACAGGCGACGGTCTACGATAACATCGACTATTTCAGCACGCAGCCGGGTGGATACAACGATAACGTCATTGAGAAGCTGCAGGAGCTTGGCGTGCATCCGTATACTGGCTATTCGGAGCTGAATCAGCAGCTGCTGACTCAGACAAGGGTGGACGACGCTGGCAATCAGTACCTGTACGCCTACAACTATGACGACGGTTCGTATCGGAGCAAGAGTCTGAGGCCTGAAGTTCGAAACGCTCCGAACCCCGGAGGTAATATCTCAACAGATATTGAAATGCAGGGAACATTTGTTCCCTACATCATCGATGCGTGGACCGGGGAGGTGACCGAGGTCGCCGACTATCGATGGGTTGATGGGAAGACAATTGTGCCCTTCAGTCTGGACTACAACGACATTAGTCTGATGGCATTCGAAAAGGTTGACGATGCGAGATTGCATGTGACGGACACCTCGGGTGATTCGGCTTACCCTGTACAAGGAGGCATTGCAGTCCGTACGACGGAATCCGGCGAGTTGACTACTGAGCTGAGTGACGGGCGATCGTTCCGCGACAGTGTCACGGTTCCCGAGCGCTTTGATGTCCGCGACTGGGATCTGGCGGTGGAGTCTTGGCGGCCAGGCGAAGTGACGGGCGACCTGGTCCGCACGGAGACGATCGACGGAGTCACGACGATCAACCGGAAGACCTCCACAGAGGTCACGACAATTGAGGTTGAACTCCCTGAACTGACGACATGGGATGAGATCCCTGAGGTTGGCCAGGCGGTTTCCGGAGTGGGACACTACCAGGCCACGTTCGATTGGGAAGCTGACTCGGCCACGGGCGCGTATCTCGACTTCGGTCGCTCCTTTGAGGAGAGCATGGAGGTGTGGATCAACGGCACCAAGGTTGGCGGTGAGGTGAGCACGAATCCGACGAAGGTCAAGCGGGACGTCGGCGGAGTCGGCAAGCCGACGATCGACAACGGTCTCGGTGAGCAGGTTCCTCTGGTCGGAGAAGACCTCTCCACCGGTGGTGTCAACTGGATGCGTCCTCTGGTCGACATCGGTCCGTACCTTCAGGATGGCGACAACGAGATCGAGATTCGGTACTACTCGGCATTGTCGAACGTGCAGTTGGATCGAGGTGTCGCCCGTGTCACGGAGAATGCCAGTGGCTGGTGGAACTACGACATCGACTACCTCTCGTTCGGACCGGAGCAGGCCGTTGTGATTCCGTACGTGGATCAGGAATACGTCGAGGACGACGACTCGGCGGAGGCCGGCTCCGATGGTTCTGGCGACGATTCTGAGGCAGATTCCAACGGTGGCTCGGACGGCGCTGGAACTGATGCATCGGGTGACACGGCCGGTGCAGAGGCGAGCGCCGGTTCTGACGGCGGCGGCGACGACAGCGTGGGTGACGACTCGTCTGCAGTGGACGGGTCGGCTTCTACGGCTGCGGACTCTGACTCTGAGTCGGACGCCGGCGCGGCCGACGACGCTGGTGTCAACGCCGACGGGTCCACCGGTGGCTCTGATTCTGGAGCCTCTGGGGCGACGAACGGTTCCGACGCCGTTCCGCAATTGCCCGACACGGGCGGCTCGAGTCAGGCGGGTCTCATCGTGGCGAGCGTGCTGCTCCTGCTGAGCGGCGCCACCGCCGTGGTCGTACGACGACGGCGCCACACGGCGTAGTCGGCGTCGCGCCTCATCAGGGTGCTCGGTTCGTTCGATCGAACGAATCGAGCACCCTGATGTGTGCCGGTTCTCGGGTGCATTGCCGGGACGGGTTGCAGCCGGCGTCGTAGGGCATAGCCCTCCTCGGAGCAGCGGACTCTTCGGACTTGGGGCTGGGGATCAGGGCTTGAGTCCTGGGATGATGAGGAGCGACGTCGGTGGCCGGACGGATTTCGGTCGCCGTGGGCGAGGCGTCGGTGGAGTTCGATGAGGGCATTGGAGGCCTCGGTGGCGCTCTTGATGGACCGGGCTCCGGTCAAGTAGGCCAAGAACGCGTCGTTCCATCGGCGTAGAGTTCGGTCGAGGCACGCCATCTTGAGTACTCGGCAGGGGGGAAGTGCCTCAGAACCCGCTGGGTCTTCTGGATGCGATACAGCAGGTCAGCCGTACGGCCGCGGCAGCTCGTGGATCCCTGCTGGAGGCGGCGCCGGTCTTCATGGACGGCCCGGGGGTGTTCGACGACGTCGGAGGCGTCAAGCACGGCGGTGGCATCGGTGAGCCAGTCAGCGTAGACCTAGTTCCAGTGCCCCGGGACCAGATCGAGCAGCCGGACGTGGACGTTGCCCACGGCTTCGCGGGTCAGGCCTCCATGCCGGCCATCTCCTCGACGCGGCGGTGCCCGGGGTCGACAAGGTGCCAGATGCGCACATCGACCCCGAGGGCGACCACCCTGATGAAGCGACTCGTCGACGGCCAACTCCACCAGGCGAGGCCTGATCGCGCGCCACAGCTTCTTCCAGGCCACACCCAACTGGCAGGCCAAGCCCTGGACGGTCGCGTCCTCGCCGCGTAGCGGGCCGATCGCCCGCCTCGGCACGAGGACGACCGGTACATCACGCAGCTCATGCAGCCGACGTCTCCGGCTGGGCACCATGACCCGCAGGTCGAACAGCTCATCGGCTGCAAGGGCGCGAAGACCATGATGGTCAACAGCGTCTCGGTGCACTCCACGGTCTGCACATGTAGGTGAGCGATACCCAGGAGCGTGTCATATCGCGCCGCGGGATGGGTCCGTGGGGAGATCGCTACGCGCTCCCGCGGCGACGACAACGGGGGAGGCCCGGACGACAGCATGTCCGGACCTCCCCCCATTGCTTCAGGATCAGTCTTCAGCGTCGAGGAGCGAACGTGAGCGCCTTGAACGGCTGATCACGACCGCTGCCCCCAGGATCAGAGCCATCATGGCCGTGACCACGAGAGGCATACCGTCCTGAATGCCTGTATCAGGCAGTGCTCCGCCAAGGTCTGGGCTACCTGAACCCGACCCTTGCCCTGCTGCTCCGCCGCTGCCGTCCGTGGCACCCGACTCGCTACCGCCAGTGGAATCGCTATCGCTCGCACTGTCGGTACCGGTATCACTGCTCCCACCAGTCTCCGAGTCCGTATCGGCGTCGCTATTCGACTCGCCACCCGGCTCGTCGCTTTCCAGCCTCACCAGAGTGTAAGGAATGACGTCGACATCACCAACGAGGCCGTATGCCTGCGCGGGGCCGGCCGTGCGGTACCCGCGCGTGAGAAGTCGGTTCGTCAGGGTGGACGCGACCGTGATCTCCACATCGTTCGTTCCGGGCACCGCAGCGTCCGAAATGTCGACTCGGAGTGTTCGCAGGTCGAGCCCCTCGACCCGTGTCCCGTTGACAACTACCTCGGCGCTACCACCACTGGTTGAGGACAGCTGGAGCGTGGCACCATTTTCCTCTGACCAGTTCTCAGGAAGCTCGAAGCTCGTCTGATACGTGCCGACCCCAGAGACGTCCGACATGGCAGGGTCCTCACCAGAGAGCGTGGAGAGTTGCTCCTCAGATGCCGGCAGCTCCAGCCACGGCTTCAGGTCGCTGTCCGGAAACTCGAGTACGGTCTTCTTCGTCGTGAAATAGGCCTCGCGAGTGGTGTGACCGAATTTCTCCTCCGTGTTGATGACCTGTTCGCCCTCATTCCAATCCTCGATGGAGATATCCCATTTGTCCAATGAGATGGTGTCGGGAACGGAGACCGGAGTCTCCACAACACTGCCATCTCCCAACACCGTGGTGTAGGTGCCCGATTCCTCCGCAAGCACGTAAGGCGACCCGTCAAGCTCCTGCACTCGAGAGGCATCGGAAGATCGCACCGTGGCTGTCGCATCCGGGTTGTCGAGGTCGACGGCGATGAGTTCCGCTTCGCCCGGCTTGAGCGTGATCTCTACCTCGGTACGTCCGGCCGAATGCTCGAACGTTGGCATCGCGGAGATGTCGCCGGTCCAATCATCGATGGTATAGGGCTTGCCGAGTCCATCCATTGACAGATCGAAGGCCGTAGTTGGGTCACCCGCATCCTTCTTGAACTTGAAGGAGTACGCGAAGGTGTAGAGCACATTTTCGTCCGGGTCGAAACGCGAGATGGTCATGAGCTTATCGGTCGGGGCGCCGTACTCGACACGAGGCTCGACGCCGAGGTCGGACAGTGCCGCCATCGTGGCGCTCTGATTGTCGACGACCCGAACATTGGGGAGCGCCTTGATCTGCTTCACAATGTTGGTGAGCTCACTGAAGTCGTCATTGAGGAATCGGGTCGTGGAAGCGGCCTCATCGTATGAAATCTCCGGTCCCTGATGGGTGCGGATCTCCGACGTGTTATTCACGAAGAGGATGGGGAGCCCGTCCTCGGCTATCTCGAGCAACCTCTCAGCGCTACTGAGTTCGAGTGAGTCTTGATAGAGGATGACCGCTTGGTAACCCGGGCCGTCGGGCTGCAATTCGGTTGAAGACCACGAGACATTCTCTACGTCTTCAAGCAATTGCGGCGAGAAGTAGTCGTAAGTGTATCCCTCGTGCTGGAGTGACAAATCCTTCCAGAAGTACGGCTTGTCGTTCATGAAGTAGCTGTTCTCCGGAGGCGTGTAGTCCCGAGGCTGCCCGTATGAAATAAAGCGGTTGTCCGTACGGAGGATTGCGATGTCGCGTTGAGGCTGTCCCTGGCGGAGGACCTTTTGATTGCGACCGAGCATCTCAGTCCACTCGGGATAGAACTGGGCCGCCGGCTGTCGGCTGTTGAATCGATCAGAAAAGATCGAGTACATGCCCTCATGTCCGGGCCACTGCGTTGCCGATTCAGATCCTTCGATGCCCGAATAGCCATGGAAGACGGTGCGGTTGACACCGCCCGCGAATTGCAGGTAGGAGATCTGAGTCCAGTGATCCATATTGTAATAGTAATTGTGGCCGCCTACGGCACCTGTCTCGCTCGAGAACGGGAGTCCGTACATGTTCGCGGAGCCGAGCATCCCTCGGTAGACGTCGAGATCACCGTTCTGAGCGAAAGTCTCGGTCTCGACGCCATCGAGGTACTTTGCAGGTGTGGAGATTTCGAATTGCATTCCATATGATGGTTCCGCCCTGAGTGTCATGCCCTTCTCGTGGAGCCACGACTGTAGGGGCTTCAGAACGTTCTCCTCATAGAGTTCCGAGAAGGTCTGGTTCAGGTCGTTCCGGATCTTTTGGACCGTGTCGCTATACTCAGTCGTGGCCGGATTGTAGTCGTACATCACCGGTACGTCGGAATCGTGGCGGCCGCGATCCCAGGTAGCGACCGGGAGGTACGGGGTGACGTCGTACCCACGACGCTGCTGGAACTCCTCTCGGAAGTGATAGCCCCAGAGGAGGCCGGCCGTAGCGAAGCTCTCGGTCTCGAGTGAATCCATGTAGATTTCGCCCCGACCGTTCTGTTGAATCTGTTCGAGAAGATCGGGAGTGAATAGATATTCCTCCCAATAGTCCTTCATCGCGTCAACGCCGTATCGATCAATATAATTGATCGTATAGTTCGTTGCGACAGAGGGCTCCGCGGTCTGACCGGAGCCGTGCATCCAGTACGCGAACAGGGCATATTGGCCATCGTCTGGAGCTGTCCAGGTGATGGAGGCGGGCTCTCCGTCGGCGACCTCGTAGGTAATGTCTGTCAGCGATTCGAACGCCAGCGTCCCGGGCTCTGTTCCCTCGTCGAAGTCGTAGTCCTGACCACTCTCTGGGCGTGCTTCGGTGAGCCTGGCTGCTACGACGGCTTCGAGGGTGAAGGTGTGGGCGTCGGCCGCGTCCTCGGTGAGCGGAGGCTTGGGGAGCGTGCCATCGAAGGTCTCGCCGGGATCTAGTGGTGTGTCTCGCAAATAACTAGGCATTTCCCGGTACTCTTGCTGTATGAGCGCACCAGCAGCCCCGCCGTTGCCGATGTCGGACAGCCAGCGGGCCACCTTGGAGCAGTTGTCCCGGTCCCAGAGCGCCGCGCACCGGCAGGTGCAGCGTGCCAAGGCGTTGCTGCTGGCTGCGGACGGGGTTGCCAACACGCGGATCTCGGCCGAGGTGGGTGTGACGCCGGTGACGGTGCGAGCGTGGCGGGAGCGGTTCGCCGAGGACGGCCTGGCCAAGCTGGGCGAGGTTCGTGACGGTGTTAACCGTCTCGTTATTTGACGATGTAGACGTCACTGTGGTTGACCAACGGCGGAGGGCTGGTGGTCGTCGCCGTGACGGCGTGCTCGTCATCGGTGACGGACTTGTCTAGCCGCGTGGGCCCGC